>CAUJET010000160.1 GCA_963169665.1 Actinomycetota bacterium
CGGCGAGCACCTCGCCGTCGACCTCGCCTTCGGTGCCGGCCAGCTGCGTGTCGACGCCGAGCAGTTCCACCGTGTCGAGGAGGTCGACGGCCGCCAGCGTGTCGGGTGCCTGGGCGATCGCGGCCTCGACCTGTGGCTGGAATCCCCGGCCGAGGAAGATCGCGACATCGGCCGACTCGAACACCCCGAGTTGAGCGGGTTGGAGTTCGAGGTCGTGCGGCCCCTGGCCGGGAGGCGTCAGCGAGGTGACCGACACCAGGTCGCCACCCACGCCACGGGCCGCCTCCTCGAGCGGGTAGAAGGCGGCGATCACGCTCAGGGACGGCGCGCCAGCGCCCTCACCCGCGGTGTCGTCGGCATCGTTGCTGCCGCACGCGGCGAGGAGGAGGCTCGTCGCCGTGAGGGCGACAAGCGGGAAGCGGACGAGTCGTCTGGACATGTCCGCACCTTAACAGGAATCGGAATGATTCGTATACTGTCCGAATGAACCTCGACGACTACCTGGAGACGACCCGGTTGATCGACTGCAACGGTCGCACGACGCACACGCTGACGCTGCTGCCCGACGGCACCGTCCGTGTCCGGACTGCGTCGTTGGAAGCAGTGGTCGACCCTCGGGAGCGTTCCGTCCGACCGTCGACCCTGCGTCTCGGCGCGGGCGAGTACGGCCACGAGCAGATCGTGCAGATCGCGTACGACATCTCGCACGGATGCTGACAGGTGCGCGATCGTTCGGCCCCGATGGGCCGCCCGTCTACGACGAGGCGACGGGCCGATGCTCGAGGGTGCCGTCGGCACGGCCGACGAGGATCGAGGTGGCGTCCGCGCACCACTCAGCGGTGGCGACGGCGACCTCGCCCTCGTCGACGTCGAGCGGCTCGAGTGGCCGGTTCACCGATCGAGGCGACGGCCAGAGCACCAGCCTGCCGTCGGCGCCGCCCGTGAGCAGTCGAGCGCCACCCGGCTCCCACTGCAAGCAGCTGATGTGGCGATCGTGCGCCGTGCCCGCTGCCGGTCGGGTGCCCTTCGGGCCGCGCCCCGAGAAGTCCCAGACGGTGAGCTCGTCGAGGCAGGCCGAGGCCATCCAGTGGCTGTCGCTGCGGAACCCGAGGAGTTCGATCTTGGCGGGATAACCCGACATCGAGAGGTCGTCACCCGACCAGAGTCGCCACAGATGGATGCTCGCGTCCTGGAAGCCGGCACACGCCCACTTGCCGTTGGGGGCGAGCACGATCGACAAGGGCGATCCCTTGAACTCGTGCGTGCGCGACGGGCGCACGCTCGGCAGGTGGTCGGGGTCGTACCAGGTGATGCCGCCGTACGAGGTGACGCCGACGCGACGGCCGCTCGGGGTCCACGCGACGGCGGTGATCGTCGACGAGACCTGTGGGTAGCGCTGGACGAGTCGACCGTCGGCATCGACGATCGCCAGGTGCTTGCCGTCGGCAACGGCGAGCAACGATCCGTCGGGCGACCAGGCCAGCGAACCGATCCAGCCGGTGCCCGCGACGCTGCCGATCGGTTCGCCCGCGGTGTCGTAGACGTGCACCATGCCGTCCTGGCCGCCGACCGCCAGTCGGGAGCCGTCGGGTGACCAGGCGCTGCTGAGGACGCCCAGCGGGTGCTCGCGCAGCTTGCCGATCAGCGAACCGTCCGAACCGAGGAGCACGGCATCGCCGGCGAGTGAACCGGTGGCGACCCGCTCGCCGCCGGGGGACGGGGAGATCGTGGTGACGAAGTCGCCGAGGGTGAATCGCCAAGCGGCGTCGCCGATCATCGGACGAGGCACTGGCGGAAGCTCTGCTCGAGTGCTGCCCGATCGAGCTCGCGGCCGATGAACACCAACTTGTTCACGCGGGCCTCGCCGTCGGCCCACGGACGGTCGAGTTGGCCGTCGAGCAGCATGTGCACGCCCTGGAA
Organism: Actinomycetota bacterium; assembly: GCA_963169665.1. Lineage (GTDB taxonomy): Bacteria > Actinomycetota > Acidimicrobiia > Acidimicrobiales > Ilumatobacteraceae > VFMC01. The sequence goes on from CAUJET010000160.1 coordinate 1,921, forward strand.
GACGTAGCGCTGGTCCATCCCGGCGATCGAGAGGATGCCCTTCGAGCGGAAGATGTCCGTGCCCTGTTCGGCGAGCAGTTTGCCGAGCCATGCGTTCAGTCGATCGCCGTCGAGGTCGCCGTCGGCCTGGATCCCGACGGAGGTGACGGTCGCGTCGTGCTGGTGCTCGGCATCGGGGTCGAGGAAGTTCGGGTCGTCGATCAGCACTCGATCGAGATCGAAGGCGCCGACGTCGAGGATCCGGTCGAGGTCGACCTGGCCGTGGCTCGTGTGGATCATGGGTGCCAGGGCGTTGATCTCGCGGATCCGGCGCACCAGCTCGGTGAGGGAGGCCTCGTCGACCAGGTCGATCTTGTTGATCACCACGCGATCGGCGAACGCGAGTTGTTCGATGGCTTCGTTCTCGACTCCATCAGGCTTGACCTCGTCGAGGTGGGGGAGCAGGTGCTTGGCATCCACGACGGTGACGATTGCATCGAGGCGCAGCTGGGCCGAGACCTCGGGATCGACGAAGAAGGTCTGCGCCACCGGTGCGGGGTCGGCCAGGCCGGTCGTCTCGATGACGATCTGGTCGAAGCGGTCCTTGCGCTTCATCAGGTTGCCGAGGATGCGGATGAGGTCGCCGCGCACGGTGCAGCAGATGCACCCGTTGTTCATCTCGAAGATCTCTTCTTCGGCGTCGAGCACGAGTGCGTCGTCGATGCCGACCTCGCCGAACTCGTTCTCGATCACAGCGATCCGCTTGCCGTGCTGGGCGGTGAGGATGTGGTTCAGGAGCGTGGTCTTGCCCGCGCCGAGAAAGCCGGTGAGCACCGTGACGGGCACTTTGTTGTCGGAAGCCATGCGCAGATCATAACAGTTCCGATTCCGGAGAACTTCGGCGAGACGGGATCAGGCGCAGCGAGCGCAGAGGCCGACGACGTCGAGTCGGTGGCCTGATGGGCGGAAGCCCGTGTCGCCGATGGCTCGCTCGAGGATCGTCTCGAGGCTGCGCTCGGATCGGGCTGGGACGACGAAGTCGTCGACGAGTCCGCAGCTCAGGCAGATCAGGTGGTGATGGTGTCCCATCAGTTCCTCGGAGAGCTCGTAGCGCGCCCGGTCGTCACTCGACACGATCTTCTGGACGGCGCCGACTTCCTCGAGGATCGCGAGGTTCCGATACACCGAGCTCTGGGTGAGCTTCGGTCGTGTCTCGAGAAGGTCGGGGATCGTCGCGGGCCGGCCGATGCCCGCCAGCAGTTCGACGAGTTCGCGTCGGCCCGAGGTGTAGACGTGCTCGGCGGCCGTCATGCGGGCCGCGGTCGCAGCGTGGATGTCACCGAGGTCGATTTGGCGGTCGCTCATGGCGCGACGCTACCAGGCGAATGAGAACAGATGAGAACCGCCGGCAGCCGAGCGCGTCGGCGTCGCCGTCAGGCGGCGGGGTCGTGGATCTTGGCGGCGGTCATGAGATCGAAGTAGTCGCGCCAGACCGTGATCAGGCTGTCGTGCACCTCGAAGACGCCGGTCACCGGGAGCTCGCGCCAGCCGTGGTCGAGGCGGTGGCGATCGAGTCGCTCGAGGAACACGATCGGCCCCGTGGCCGCGGTGCGGTGGATGACGAACTCGTTCTCGTGGATCGGGGTGAAGAACGGGCCGAGCACCTCTCGGATGCCCTCGTGTCCGCGGACGGTGCCCATCGGGATGTTCGAGTACTCGCAGTCGGGCGAGACGTGCGTGAGCGCGGTGTCGAAGTCCATCGCCACGAAGGCAGCCATGAAGGCCTCGACGGTCTCGAGCGGGGTGGTGGACATGCGGGGCTCCTCATATGTAGTGCGTGCTACGAACCATAGATGTAGTCGGCACTACGATCAAGCGTCGTCGCCGCCCGGGTGCTCGGAACGGATGCCAACGCGATGTCCGATCGCCGCCGGTGCCGCCTGCCGCATCTCCGTACGGTGAAGCCATGTCCTTCCACGTCGTGCCCCTGCCCATCTGTGTCGCCGGCGATCTCCGGGCCGCGGCATCGATCACCGTCGTCGCCGACGAGTCGCCCGGCTACCCGTGCCGGGCCTGCCTTCGCGATGCGGCCCTCGGCGAGGAACTCGTCCTCGTGTCGCACGACCCCTTCGCGGGTTGGACGTCAGGCGAGACCTCGCCGTACCGGTCGGCCGGCCCGATCTTCCTCCACCGCCGTGACTGCAGCGCCGATGTCGATCCCGACCGGGTGCCCGACCAGCTCGTGCGGCGCCTCCTGTCGGTGCGCGCGTTCGACGAGGCGGCGATGATGGTCGACGGACGGGTGGTGGAGGGCATCGATCTCGAATCGACCCTCGACGAACTCGCCGGTCGCGCCGACGTCACCAAGGTGTTGGTTCACAACGCAGGTCGTGGCTGCTTCGCCGCCACCGTCGAGATGACCGGCTCCCGCTGACCGTCGGCCGATCGGCGACTCGACGTCGGCCCGTGTCGCGTTGCCGACTCAGAGGTCGATGTCCGTCCTGACCGACGCCGGGTCGCCGGCGAAGCGGCCGACCGAGATGGCGTGGCGCCCCGTCGCCGACCGCCACGCCTTCGCCGCCGCATCGCGGGTCGCGAGGCGTTCGACGGGGACCACGACCTCGAAGGCGGCGCTGCCACCGGGGGCGACGTCGACCCGGGTGAAGCCGACGAGCCGGTCGGGCGCATCGGCATCGGGGAGTTCGGCGTACACCTGGACCACATCGGAGCCGTCGCGGGCGCCGGTGTTGCGCACCGAGCCGCGAACCACGATCGCGCCGCCGGCCTTCGAGATGTCGACGGCACCGAGCTCGAATGTCGTGTACGACAGGCCGGAGCCGAACGCGTGGGCCGACGCGATGCCGCGTCGGGCGGCGCGCCACCAGCCGTGCCAGCGGTCGTACGTGAAGCTCGTCGCGTCGGCGTCGAACGGCACGAGATCGGTCTCGTCGACGGGGACCGTGAACGGGAGCCGTGCCGACGGGTTCACCGCACCGGTCAGCACGTCGGCCAAGCCGGGGCCGGCCTCGGCGCCGCCGTACCAGGCCTGGACGACCGCCGGGACCGCGTCGACCCAGTCGGTGGTGATGACGGCGCTGCCGGCCTGCACGACGACCACCGTGCGGTCGTTCGCCGCGGCGATCGTGCGGATGAGCTCGACGTCGCCGGGTAGCAGCCGCAGCGAGCCGCGGTCGCCGCCGCGGCTGAACATGCGGGGCCGGTCGGCCATGCGTCCGGGCTTGGTGGTGGGCGGCAGTTCGGCGAGCAGCGCCTGAAAGCGGTCGAGGACGTCCGGTTCGTCGCCCGGCGGGAACATCGACATGAGCGACGCATCGGTCTCGCCGATGTACTCACCCTCGTCGAGGTAGGTGTACCCGACGACGACGATCGCCACGTCGGCGTTCGCCGCGACGGTCGCGGCCCTGGCGGGGTCGGAGCCGTCGTCGTGGGTCACCGTGGCCACGGCGTCGCGGAGACCGTCGAGCACCGTGCGGCACGACAGGTCCCAGACGTCGCTCGAACCACCGTCACCGATGTTGACGGTGTCGGCGAGCCGGCCAACGACCGCGACCGAGCAGGACGGGTCGAGCGGGAGGACGGGCGCGCCGCCCACCGGTTCGTTGCGCAGCAGCAACACCGAACGGGCCGCCGCCTCTCGTGCGAGCGCCCGATGTTCGGGCGCGCCGATCACGTCGGCGGACGACGGTGCGGAGAGCACGGCGTCGAACCGCAGCAGCGTGGCGATCGTACGGGTGACGCTCCGATCGACATCCGCCCAGGTGACCTCGCCACGTTCGATGGCAGCGGGCAGCTGCTGTTGGCGGACCATGCGATAGGGCATCTCGATGTCGAGCCCGGCCGTCACGGACGTCGCACCGTCACGCAGGCCGAGGATCCAATCGCTGATGACGAAGCCCTCGAATCCCCACTCGTCGCGCAGCACGTCCGTGAGGAGCTGGTGGCTCTGGCCGCACCACTCGCCGTTCACGCTGTTGTAGGCGGACATCACCGAAGCGGCACCTTCGTCGATCGCTCGCTTGAAGTGGGGGAGGAAGACCTCGTGCAACGCGACGTCGTCGACGGTGATGTCGACGCTGAACCGGGCGTTCTCCATCGAGTTGCACGCGAAGTGCTTCACGCACGCCATCACGTGGCGCTGCAGGCCGCGGGTGAGCGCGGCGCCGAACTCGCCGACATGGAACGGATCCTCGCCGTAGGTCTCCTGCGCCCGACCCCACGCCGGATGACGGAGCAGGTTGATGCACACCGCACCCGTGAGGTTGGCGCCGACCGCGCTCAGCTCGGCACCGATCGCATCGCCGATGCGCTCCTCGAGATCGAGGTCCCACGTGGCACCGCGTGCCATCGGCACCGGGAACGCCGTGGTGTTGCCGACCACCGCGCCGCGTGGGCCGTCGGCGAAGCGGATGCCGGGGAAGCCGACGCGTTCGACTTCGGCACCGGCGAACGGTGACTTGTGATAGCCGTCCTCGCTGAGGAACTTGAGACCGGCCCACGTCGGCGCGTCGCCGTCGAGGCACCAGAGCTTCTCGTGCTCGGTCAGCGTGGCGACGAGCGCGGCAGCCGCATCGTGGGCGGACGCGCCGTTCGCGACGACGGCGCGCGCCTCGTCGAAGGTGGTGATCGGTGTCATGGGGTGGCTCCTGTGGACGGGTCGTCGGCGCTGAACGCGATCCGGTGGAAGCGTTTCACAACCGCAGCGTCGAAGCGACCCGCTCGCGCCGAGCGTCGAGTTCGCCTCGCCGGCGGCCGGGGCCGACGGCCACGGACGTCTGCCGCAGTACCGTCCGTCGAGGGGCCTCCACGTCGAAACGGACGCGATCGGCGGGTGAGTCGAGGCGCGGATGGGTACCGGTCTCGCATGACCACCCCGTCCACACCACGCGCTGCTCCTGACGACGATGCGCCGAAGGATCCGGCGGCACACTCCAAGTCGGACGACATGCGAGGCGCCGACGTCGCCAACGGTGAGAACCCCGACGGAGACCTCGATGGGCAGACCGAGTCCGATGATCCGCGACGATCGCCGACCGGCACCTGACGGGTCGGCCGCGCCGACTGCGCGCGAGGGGCAGGTGGACCAGGCAGCGGACGAGGCAGCGGATCGTCAGCTCAACGAACTGGTGCAGGAGTTGCGTCTCGTCCTGCCCGGGACGACGGTGCTGTTCGGCTTCTTGCTCTCGCTCCCGTTCTCCGCGGGGGCCGACACGCTGACAGCTCCCGATCGGGTCGCCTACTTCGTGGCTTTCCTCGGCGCCGGGATGGCAGTCGTCCTGCTCGTCGCGGAGGCGGGGTACCACCGTCTGCGCGGCAAGCCGTACGACAAACAGGTGATGATCCGCACCGCGACGCACGAGGCCGTCGCTGCACTGGTGTCGCTCGGCATCTCGCTGCTCGCCTGTGTCGTGCTCGTGACCGACCTGGTGTACGGACCGGTGGCAGCATTCGGCGTGGCGATTCCGCTGGGCGTCGGAGCGCTGTGGCTCTGGTTCGGTCTGCCGCTGTGGCGTCGCTTCCACGGGGACCCGACGCCCCCGGCCCCCACGACGTGATCGCCGGTCCGGGTGACCGATCCAGGGCTCGTCCACCGTGGCTGCGTGTGACGCGTTCGCGCTGACGGCGGCTGACGGCGGCAGCGCGTGGTGTACGGGAGGGCGTGTTCGGGTATCGAAGGAGGCCGGTTCGAGGCGGCACGCACCAAGCGGTCCGCGTCGACACCGGCGATCGATGACGTGCACGGGATTCGACGACCTGAGGCCTGGGCGCAGTGGTGCGAGGGCCGCTCGGGTCGCCACGAGAGTTGCCGCTCCGGACCCTGGTCGTACCTCCCGTTCACTTGACTGCAAGGAGTTCGGCTCATGGCTGGTTTGGCGATCATCACCGAGGCGTGCATCGGCGTGAAGGACCGGGCGTGCGTCGACGTCTGTCCGGTGCAGTGCATCTACGAGTTCGACGAGGCGACGAACCGTCTGATCTCCGAGATCGAGGCCGGCAGCGGTGTCGTCGAGACCGAACATGCCCCCGATCCCGCGGCGATCGCGGTGTTCGGTGACGGTCTGTTGTACGTGAACCTCGACGAGTGCACCTCCTGCACTGCCTGCTATCAGCCCGACGTGTGCCCTGTCGGGGCGATCTACTCCGAGGAACACCTGCCCGACGGGTCACCGACGAGCGCGAAGTACAACAGCGCCGACCCGCACAAGGGCCACGATCACACCTTCTTCGTCCAGCACAGTCGCGACGTCTTCGCCGACTGATCACCCTCCATCGCCCGAATACGCTCAGGCGCGATGGGTGACGAGACGAGGCGCTACACCGACGAGGTGCCCGAGGAGTTCGAGGCACGGCTGCGCGCGCTGTGCCTCGCGCTGCCCGACGCCTACGAGGAGCGGGCGTGGGTCGGCACGCGCTGGATGGTGCGCAAGCGCACCTTCGCCCACGTCCTCGGCATCGAAACCGAGGGCCTGTCGCACGTGGTGCTGACCTTCCGGTCGGCAGGGGAGGAGCTCGAGGTGCTCCGTCACGCCGGCCCGCCGTTCGTCGTGCTCGGATGGGGCCGCGATGCGATGGGTCTGGCGCTCGGCGCCGAAACCGAGTGGGACGAGGTGCGCGAGCTGGTCACCGAGAGCTATTGCGTGCTGGCCCCCAAGAAGCTCGTCGCGCTCGTGGCACGGCCTGGCGATGTCGGCGGTGGTGCATCAGCCGGGATCGGCTGATGGCCTCGGATCGTCGATCGGGACCGGCGCGCGCCGTTCCAGCAGCAGGCGCATCGCTGCGCCGCCGGCGAGCGAGAGCAGGCCCGTCACGATCGCCATGGGCGGCAGGGAGGCGATCAGCACGAGACACCCGACGAGGCCGACGATCGCGATCGGGCGGGGCCACCGACGTTCGTGCTGCGCCAGCCTCAGCGCCGACGCGTTCGTGATGGCGTAGTAGCTCAGCACGGCCACGCCGGAGATGCCGATGGCACTGCGCAGTTCGAGCACCACGATCAACGACACGACGATCGCCGCGACCGACAGCTCGGCGCGCAGCGGGAGCGATCGTGACGGGCTGATGTGGGCGAGCACCGGCGGGAGCTCACGATGGCGGGCCATGGCGAGCGTCGTGCGCGACACGCCCGGGATGAGGTTCAGGAGCACACCGAGTGCCGCGATGCCCGCGCCAACGTTCACGAGGGGTGTCAGACCGTCGAACCGCCCTGCACCGACGACGAGTCGCAGTGGCGCTCCGTTGCCGGCCAGCTCCGTGGTCGGGACGACCGCGAGCGTGGTGATGCCCACGACGACGTAGACGCCGAGCACCATCGCCAGCGCGAGCGGGATCGCACGTGGGATCGTCCGCGCAGGGTCGCGTACTTCCTCGCCCAGGGTGGCGATGCGCGCGTACCCGGCGAACGCGAAGAACAGGAAGCCGGCAGCGCGCAACACGCCGAGCGGACTCGCGTCGATCGGCGTGAGCCGGGCGAGGTCGGCAGCGTCGCTCGACCATCCCGACACCACGACGGCCGCGAGTACGACGAGCACGACAGCGAGCAGCACCTTCGTGACCGCGACCGTGCGCTCCAGACCACCCAGGTTGACAAGGGTGATCACGACCACGGCGCCGATCGCCACCGCACGATCGTGCGCCGGCCAGAGATAGGCGCCGACGGTGAGGGCCATGGCCGCGCACGAGGCGGTCTTGCCGACCACGAAGCCCCACCCTGCCAGGTGCCCCCAGAACGGACCGAGCCGTCGACGTGCGTACACGTAGGTGCCGCCGGACTTTGGGTGGACGGCGGCCAGCTGGGCCGACGACGTCGCGTTGCAGAACGCGATGACCGCGGCGATCGCGAGCCCGATGAGCAACCCGGTACCGGCCGCGTCGGCGGCGGGCGACCACGCGGCGAACACCCCGGCACCGATCATCGATCCGGCCCCGACCACGACGGCGTCGCCGAGCCCGAGTGTCCGCTTCAGTCCACCGGCCCCGGCCGTCATGCTCGCCCGACCCTCATCCGACCTCACCGGTTCAGCACTCGATGATGTTGACGGCCAGGCCGCCGCGGGACGTCTCCTTGTACTTGGTCATCATGTCGGCACCGGTCTCGCGCATCGTCTTGATCACCTTGTCGAGGCTGACGTGGTGCGTGCCGTCGCCGCGCAGCGCCATGCGCGCCGCGTTGATCGCCTTCACCGACGCGATCGCATTGCGCTCGATGCACGGGATCTGCACGAGCCCGCCCACCGGGTCGCACGTGAGCCCGAGATGGTGCTCCATGCCGATCTCGGCCGCGTTCTCCACCTGATCGGGCGTGCCGCCCATCACCGCGCACAGCGCCGCGGCCGCCATCGAACAGGCGACGCCGACCTCGCCCTGGCAACCCACCTCGGCGCCGCTGATGCTGGCGTTCTCCTTGTAGAGGATGCCGATCGCCGCTGCGGTGAGCAGGAAGTCGACGACGCCCTCGTCGGACGCTCCCGGGACGAACCGTGCGTAGTAGTGCAACACGGCGGGCACGATGCCGGCCGCGCCGTTCGTGGGTGCGGTGACCACGCGGCCCCCGGCGGCGTTCTCCTCGTTGACGGCGAGGGCGTAGAGGTTCACCCAATCCAGCACCTGCAGCGGATCGCGCAACGCAGCCTCGGGTTGCGACGTGAGGTCCTCGCGCAGTGCCTTGGCCCGGCGGCGCACCTTGAACCCACCGGGCAGGGTGCCGCCGGTGCGGCAACCGCGATCGACGCACTCCTGCATCACGCGCCAGATCTCCATCAGCCCGGCGTCGATCTCGTCGTCGCTGCGCCAGTGGCGCTCGTTGCGTCGCATGAGCTCCGCGACGCTGCAGCCGTTGGCCTTGGTGAGCTCGAGCAGTTCGTCGCCCGTGCGGAACGGGTGGGGGAGCACGGTCGCGTCCGGTGCGATCACCTTCTGCCTGCCGCCGTCGGCGGCGACCTCGTCGCTCACGACGAACCCACCACCGACGCTGTAGTAGCAGCGGTCGGCGAGCTCACCGCCGGCTGCGTCGAACGCGATGAAGCGCATGCCGTTGGCATGGAACGGCAGGGTCTCGTGGCGGTGGAACTTGAGATCGGTCTTCTCGTCGAATGCAATGTCGTGCACGCCGAGCAGGGACAGACGTGCGTCGCTGCGGATGTCGGCGAGGATCGTCGGGATCGCCTCCACCTCCACCGTGTCGGGCTCGTGGCCGGCGAGGCCGAGCAGGATCGCCTTGTTGCTGCCGTGGCCCTTGCCCGTTGCACCGAGCGAGCCGTACAGCTGCACGTACACCCGTGCGGTCGCGTCGAGATGGCCCTCGTGCTGCAGGCGAAGGGCGAACAGGCGCGCCGCTCGCATGGGGCCGACGGTGTGGCTGCTGGACGGTCCGATGCCGATCTTGAAGAGGTCGAAGACGCTGACAGCCATGTACGCGGCAGGCTAGCCGTCGTGCCCGTCGGCGTCAGCGAGCGGCTCCGTGGCTGCTTCCGGTCCTGGGTGACGGACGTCGACTGGAGTTGCACCATCGTCGTGCCGATGACATCGACATGATCGGGGCGACGGTCCGGCGAGACGCGCGGCGTATGACGATGTGGTGGGCGGCGATCTGGACCGTCCTCGTTGCCGGCCAGTTGACGGCGTCGATCCTGCCCGGCGACCGGCCCCTCTGGGTGAGCCCGATCGCGCTCTTCTGGATCGTGGTCGTCGCCGCCTCCGCGTGCGCCGTGGCGGCCGCAGTGGTCGTGGCGATCGGCTGGCGCGACGACACGGCGGAGTTGGGGCTGCTCGGTTCGTTCACCATGGCGGTGTCGGTCCTGCCGCTGGTGCACGGCATCACGACACCCGGTGTGTGGTACGGGCCGAACGACGCGACCATGTCGTCGGTGTTCTGGGCCCTCCCGATCGCGTCGCTCGCGGTCGTGCCGCTGATGGCGCCCCGGTCCCGGTGGTCGCGGCGGCTGACCCATCGGTGGAAGGGGCTCGTGGTCGTCCATCTCTGCATCGTGGGGCTGACGAGCGGTGGCCTGCTCGTCCGGCCGACGCTGCTACCGGTCTGGTCGATGAGCAGCCGCCCCGCGATCGCGGTCGCCGTCGCAGCCATGGCGGTCTGCGTGGCACTGTCGTACCGGCAGCTGCGTCTCGCCGCGATCGCCGGCTCGTCGAAGCCGTTCGCCGTGTCGATCGGGTTCGCGCTCGTGGGGGTGTCGAGCCTCGTGTGGGTCGGCCGAGCACCCTTCACCGCCGGCTTCTGGCTCGCCCACCTGTTCGACATCTCCGGTGTGTTCCTGCTGGCGGTCGGGGCGGTGATCGCGCTGCGTCAGCAGCTCGATCTGCGGGTCCTGCTCCGTCCGCTCACGGTGCACACCCCGCTCGCAGCGTTCGAGCTCGGTCTCGATCCGCTGGTGCATCGGTTCGTCGCGTCACTGGAGCACAAGGATCCGGTCACCCGGGACCACGTGGTCCGCTCGGCCGAGTTGGCGATGGCCGTCGGTGAGCGGCTCGGCGTCTCGCCGACGGATCTCCAGGTGCTCGGCCTCGGTGCGCTACTGCACGAC
>CAUJET010000161.1 GCA_963169665.1 Actinomycetota bacterium
GAAGATCGCGCCCGGCGAGGGTGCCAAGTATTGGAACGACTGTCTCGCTGGCAACTACATCTGCGTCGGTTGGGACGACGTGGGTGACCTGACAGCGTTTGAAGACAAGGCTGCGTTCCGTGAGGAGTTCGGCCGCCGATATCCGTACAACGGCAGCAAGGGCCAGGTGTCGAGGAAGTCGAACGAGGTCTGGACTCTCCTCGAGCTCGAACCTGGCGACAAGGTCGTCGCCAATCGGGGCACTGGTGAGGTCCTCGCCATCGGCACTGTGAACGATGCCGGTTACGTCTGGCGGCCCGATCGCGTCGACCATCGCCACACCCTCGGCATCGACTGGGACACGACGTTCGGCAAGAAGATCGAACCGGTCAAGGCGTGGGCCACCACAACGGTCGCAAAGGTCGCAGCACCCCTCTTCGCCACACTGTCGGGAACTAAGGGCGGCGGATCGAAGGCAAGCTCGCTCGATCCGGTGTATCCGACCATCGAAGCAGCGCTCAAGCGGCGCGGCCAGGTGATCCTGTACGGACCGCCGGGCACGGGCAAGACGTATGTCGCACGTCGGGCAGCGGTGTGGCTCCTCGAGGGTGGCAGCACGAGCCTCGCAGCCGCGCATGCCGTGGAGGACGCTGCGGAACTCGCACGGCTCGAGGAGTCCTTGGCTGCTCCCGCCAACAGTTCTTCCGTCGGGCGGCTCACGCGCGTCACCTTTCACCCGTCGTACAGCTACGAAGATTTCGTTGAAGGATTCCGCCCGACTCCCGGCAGTGCCGGTGGGCTCGAGCTGGTGATGGCCGACGGTGTGTTCAAACGGGTGTGTGACGCCGCCGCGGCTGACCCACAACACACCTACGTCCTTTTGATCGACGAGATCAACCGAGGCAATGTGCCGAAGATCTTCGGCGAGCTCATCACGCTGCTCGAGAAGGACAAACGAGGCCTCGTGGTGACGCTTGCTCAGAGTGGGCGTGCGTTCTCCGTGCCGAGCAACGTGCTAATCGTCGGCACCATGAACACGGCCGACCGCAGCATCCACGTGCTCGACGCCGCGCTGCGTCGCAGGTTCACGTTCGTCGAGCTGCTTCCCGACAGCGAACTGCTGGCCGGAGCCAATGCCGGCGCGCTCGCACTCGATGTGTTCCTCACAGCGCTCAACGAGAAGGTGCGGGCGACACTCGGCCGCGAGCGTCAGATCGGCCATTCCCTGTTCTTCGATGGGCCGAACGTGATCAGCACCGCAGAAGCGTTCGCCGAAGTGTTCAGGTATGAGTTACTTCCGCTGCTGCAGGAGTACATGTACGAGGACTACGCGCAGCTGGGCTCCTTGCTCGGCAGGGTGATCGACGTCGCGGCGGAAACCATTGCTGCCGATGCCGACGACCCCGAGTACCTCTGCGTCCTTCTCGCCAACGAATTCGGAGCGAATGCGTCCGCCTGATGGAGCGGGTAACCATCACCATCGGCGAATGGGAGTCGCGCAACGTCGACGTGCCGAAGCCCACGCTCGAGGACGAACAACTCGTCAGCCAACTGCTCGGTACGAAGGATCAGCCGCGCCTGCGAGTGCGTTGGTTACACAACGGCCGGGCTGAGATCGAGACCTCGTCATGGGTCGGCCTCGTCCGATTCTCGTCGTTCGACATCCGCGTGGTCCCGAAACTCTGTGGCGGATCGCTGAGGTTGCTCCGCATGCTCGACTACGCGGGCGGACTGAACCTCCTCAAACGACTCCCGACCGACCAACCGCTGCCTGCCGAAGGCGCCGACCTCCTCGAGCTCGTTGCCCTCTTGCTCGTCGAGGAGACGAAGTGGCTTCTTCGAAATGGTCTCCTTCGCGACTACCGACATGTCGAAGACGGTCTACCGACGTTGCGCGGCCGTCTCCGGTACCGCGATCAGATGCTCCGTCGATACGGCCAGCTGCAGACCCTCGACTGCAGCTTCGACGAGTACGACGGCGACGTCGTGGAGAACCAACTCCTCGCCGCCGCCCTCCACGCCGTTCGTCGGCGCGTCGCGGGCGACGACCTCCGCGCTGCTGCCATGCAGCTCACCGCAACGTTCGACTCTGTATGCACCGTGAGGCGCACCGACCCTGACTGGTACGAACAACGCATCGTGTACGGGCGCCGAAACGGCGGATATCGAGCGGCGCACGAACTCGCGCTGCTGATCCTCCGGGGGTGCGCCTTCGATGATCACCAGGGCCCGGTGAAGCAGTCGCATGCGTTCATGGTCGACATGAACAAGGTCTTCGAGCGATTCCTCACTCGGTTGCTCCAGGACGCCGTTGCAGGAACGGACATCGAGTGTCGTGCACAGTCCTCGCTCGCCCGGGTGATCATGGACGACCGGACCGGGAAGCCCTACACCCCGCTTCGGCCGGATCTGGTCATCGAGCAGCGCTCGACCGGCAGGGCTGTTCCAGTCGACATCAAGTACAAGCTGTACGCGGAACGGCAGGTGTCGACCAGCGACATCTACCAGCTGTTCGTCTATGCCTACGCCCTCGCGCCGGATCACACGCAGAGACGTGCTGGAGTGCTGTATCCAGCAACCACGAACACCACTGGTCCAAACCTCAGCATTCGATCGATCGCCTACAGCGACGCGGCCACCATCGCTGGCACCGGTGTCGATGTACCCGCCATCCTCGACGCCCTCGGCACTTCCGATCGGAGCCAGCTCTTCAATGAGATCCGATCGATGGTCGATCGAGTCTGCGGCTTCAGCCAGCACGCAACGGTGATCTCAGCGGCGACCGTTTCCTCAAGCCTTCGAGTGGAGGAGAGTTCATGACCGGAGTAAGCGGGCGCGCGAGCGGCTCGAGCGTCAGAGTTGGCATCGACCGGGAAGTTGTGGCGGAACGAAGGTACTGGTACCTGACGAGGTGGGTCGATACGTCGTCGCTACCGGTCCGACCTGACGGTCGCCCACTGTTGCTCTCACGTGTGGTGGACGACGCACGGCAGCCGCAATTGGCGGAGTTGATGCTCGCCCGGTGGCTCGGGCGAGATGCGACGTACTGGGCGTGGTTCGACCGCTGGTGGCGATCGCGTTGGCGTCAGGAGATGTACTCGTACCCCGACCAAGCTCCGTTGGCGCCGCCGACCTGGGTCGCCGATCGCCTGCAGCCCGTGACCGAGCGCTTGGGTAGCTGGGATGGCGTCTGGGACGCCGTGGCGGCCCGGCCCGACGGACGACTTGCGTTCGCAGAGGCAAAGCGCCGAGGGAGCGACAGCCTCCGACCAAGCCAACACGCCTTTGCCTCAGTTGCCGCAGCGATCCTCGGGGATCAGGTGTCCTTCACGGTGATGGAGTGGACGGCCGCTGCCCCGCTCGATTGGAGAGAAGCGGGCTTCAACAGCGAACAGGAGTATCGCTCACAGCGCGACGATTACCTGTCGGATGCCGAGTTCGTTTCCAGGTGGTACCACTGGACCGACAGTGGACAGCCGTTCGATCGATGGCTCTTGTCGAGCTTGCCGCAGAGTGGCCCGTCGTGGTTGGCCGACCACCACCTTCGCAAGCCGCCGCAGCACGAGCGGTTCTTCGCATCGCTGATACAGCTCCGCGCTGAGCTCGATCCTGAGCAACACTGACGTCAGCCAGGAGCGAGCAGCCCGAGGAGCTGGGCCCTCGGCGGGCCTCGATCACTTCAGAGATGCAGCGCAGCGACCGTGTTCCGTGGGCGCCGAGCAGCCTTCTCGTCAGCTGAGTCTGTGTGCCAGAGACGCGACTGTCTCCGGGCTCAGATCGGCTGCCACCGCCCGATCTTCTGACGGGTCCGGTATCCCGGGAAGTACATGCTTGTTGAGGTGTTCGACGAGGGTCTTCACCGTGGAGTGCGCCTCGAGCAGTGTCTTGCCCATGCCCGGCAGCTTCTGGAGCAACGAGCCCTCAGGGGCGTACTTCGCAAGGGGCACCAACCGTCGTTGCAGATCGAAGAACTCCTGACGGAGCTCGATCTCGTAGCGGTCGATCAGCTTCAACGCAGCCGAACCTCGACCGTCCTCGGCGAGTGCGGCCGCGGCCACGACTCCCAGCTTCGAGCGGCTCAGCAGCGAGCGAACGAACAGGATGAGCTCCTGTTCGAGCTTGCCGTTCTTGGCATGGTCGGCCACGGAATCGACCCACGGCTGGCCCCGGCCCTTCGACTTCTCGCGGGCAACCTGCTCTGCTTCGAGGGTGTTCTTGAACCGCTCAACCCATCGACGGCGAGCGCCGTACAGCGCTTCGACACGCGTGCGTTGCGCAGCGAGTTCGACTCGGAGGTAGTCGGACAGGCCGCCGTCCTCCATCGCGTCCTGGACCAACTGCAGGAACTCGTCGGCGGCGTCGCACACTCCGGTGTCGGTGTCTTCGAGGCGCTCTTCGATCCGCTCGACGACCGCCTTGATCGATGCCAACGACTGATCGAGCTGGCGTTGCTGTGCGTATGCCGCTGCCCCAGCGATGACGACCGGAAGGGCCACGACCGCAACGGCTGACAACGTGACGCCAGTTGCGGCCCCGACTGCGAGTCCGCCCCCAACCACGGTTGCTTGCGCAACGACCTTTCCGCCGGCGTCGACCGCGGTCGGGATGGTCCGAGACCCGGAACCCATCAAGTGAAGCGAGCCGTCTCGAAGCCCCTTCACGATGTGCGGAGGAAACGAAACTCGGAGCCCGTTGCCAGCGGCTGCAGCCTCCCGGAGCGCAGTTGCGAGAACTGGAGAAGACGCCCCGACCGTCTCGAGAGCGGCCAGCATCGCGCCGGACGGCTGCACGGAAGTCACTCGGGCCATTGGTGGCAGCGGTCGAAGCGCCATCAGAGGAGCGCCGTCGGCCTCGATCGTGATCTCTCCTTGAAAAAGCTCGATTGCAGATTCGGTCTCGCTCATTCCGGTCCTTGCTCGAAGTCGACCCAAAGTCGGTCGCGTGCCAGTTGTAGCGACGGCGCCTTCCCGTCGATGCCGTGCGCCATCTTCCCGCGCCGAACAGGCGATCAACAATCGGGCTCAGCGCACCCAAGGTGAGACAGCCCCAAGTCAGGTTCGCGTTTCGCTCTGAGTACGGGGGACGAGTGGGCTTTCCCCGATGTCGAACTGCTTGTTGAGCTGCAGGTCTCTCACCTGCCCGAGGCGTGACCTTGAGCGATTGTGCCCCGGTGCCGATACATGTTCATGGCCTTGAAGCAAATGGCGCTCAAGTACGCCGGAGTGTGTCGGGTGTGTGGGGCGGAGCTGCCGGTGAGGACGACGGCGATCTACGACTCCACAGCGAAGAACGTGCTGTGTCTCGGTTGCCGAGACAGCGAGCAGCCCATTGCCCCCCCGGTGCCGTTGCCGCCGCCTCAGCCCATCGACCACGGCGTGGCAGGCGCCGGCCCGCAAGCTGAATACGACCGACGGGCCGCCAAACGCCAGCAGGAGATCGACGCCATCGGTGGCTTCAGAGCGAAGGTCATTCGCGCCTTCGACACCGAGCCGCAGTCGACAACGGCGTGGCGGCAGGGAGCCGAGGGCGAGCAACGGCTCGCAGCAGCCCTCGACCAGGGTCTCGCTCCGTCAGCAGTCGCGCTGCACAGCCGCAAGGTGCCGAACACCCGTGGCGACATCGATCATCTGATCGTCGCACCCTCGGGCGTTTGGCTCGTCGACGCCAAGAACTACACCGGTGCCGTCGAATGCCGCGACGTCGGGAAGTGGCTCACCATCGACAAGCGGCTCTACGTGAACGGCCGCGACCAGACGAAGCTGATCGACAACTTCGACTGGCAGATCGCAGCAGTTCGCGCAGTGCTCGAACCGATGGGGTTCGCCGAGGCGCCGATGCACCCGACCCTGGTGTTCACGCAATGGAAGAAGGCGCTGTTCCAGAAGCCGATCGAGATCCGTGGCGTCCGTGCCCTGTGGGCAAAGCGCCTGGTCGAACTGGTCAATGAGCCCGGGACTCTCACGGATGATGCCGTTCGTGCCGTCGCCACACAGCTGAGCGCCAAGCTCCCAGCCAAGGGCGCGCGATGACTCCGGCAGAGTTCGTGAAGCGGTGCCCCACGCTGTGGCACGTCGCTGCACCCGGAGCGTGGGAGCGCATCCGCCAGCACGGTTTCCTCACCGCACATCAGATCGTCGAACGCTCGACGCTCAGTGCCGAGGCACGCCAGCGACTGGCGGCCTCGCCTCGTCGAACAAGCATCGAGCTCGATGTCGACGGAACTCGCTTCGTGCTTCGCGACCAAGGGCCGTTGCTCAAGAAGAAGGATCTCGACTCGATCCTCGAAGAGGGCATGACCACCGCGGAGTGGCTGCATCTGCTCGACGACCGTGTCTACTTCTTCGCTCAGCGAGCCCACATGGAGCAGCTGCGCGACAAGTACGCAGCGCTCAACGGTTCGGTCGAGGTGATCACCGTTTCACCACTCCGGCTCGCCCAGGCCGCCGGGGAGCGGCTCGAGCTTGCGAACCAGAACACCGGAGCGGTGGCCCGGACAAAGGAGCGCTACAAGACCCGGGACACGTTCATGCCGCTGTCGTCGTTCCCGACCCAGCGGCCGAAGGAAGTGACCGTCCGAGAGGGCCTTCCGCCGGAATCGCTCGAGGTCGTTGTGTCCGTCGAACGCTGGTACGCCGACGGACACAACGAGCGTCTTACCGTCGCCTCGGCAGCCTGACTGGGCCCATTTCGCCGGCGCCGCTCGTCTCAGCGGTGGACCAGGCACGTCGCTCTTCGCGCAGGCCGAACTTGAGGCGACCACCCAACCTGCCGATACACAGGCATGAGATTGAAGGAGATGGCGCTCCGGCACGCGGGCGCGTGCCGGGTGTGTGGTGTGGAGCTGCCGGCGAAGACGACGGCGGTCTACGACTTCACCGCGAAGAACGTGCTGTGCCTGGCGTGTCGGGACAGCGTCTCGCCGGCCCCGCAGCAGGTCACGACCACCGCCCCAGCTGAGGGCTCGCGGCGCCAGCAGGACCGACGGGTCGGCGATCGTCGGCAGGCGGCCAGCACGACGGAAGCGAGTCGCGGGGGTTCGGTCCTGCAGTGGGACAGCTGATCCCGGAGGACTTCCCGATCGAGAGCCTCGCCAACGACGAGGAACGACTCGTCGTGCGCGCACTCGTGGAACAACTCTCCGACGACTGGCACGTCATCCCCGACGTCGGCATGGGCGACGCCCAACGCGACCGCCAGACCGACATCGTCATCGCACACCATCGCGACGGGGTCGCCGTCATCGAGGTGAAGGGCCACAAGGTCAGCATCGACCACGGCATCTGGAAAGCACACGGCTCACCGATGACGCCGCAGCCGCTCGCTCAGGCCAAGGACAACGCCTACGCGCTGCGCAGTCGGCTGCGCGCCACGCACCCTTCACTGTCACGGCTCGAGGTCGCCTGGGCGGTCGCACTGCCCAACACCACCGAGATCGCCGGCCACCTGCCGATCGAGATCGACCGCAGACAGGTGCTCACCTGCGACCGCGTCGAGCACGCGCGAGACGCGATCGACGAGCTGATGAGCTACCGGCTCTCCCAGCCGCTCGGCCAGGTCGGACTCGAACGGCTGGTGCAGTTGCTGCGGCCCGACGTCGAGTTCTCGTGGGATCCGGAGGCACGGGCCCGCCTCGCCCGGGCCAAGCTCAACGTGATCTGCGCCGAGCACGTCAGCGTGCTCGCCCGGCTCGACCTCAACCGCAAGGTGTGCGTCACCGGCGGCGCCGGCAGCGGCAAGACCCGTCTCGCCACCGAATGGGTGCACCGGGCGCTCGACCGCGACGAACGAGTGCTGCTCTGCTGCTACAACGACCCGCTCGGTGGCGAGCTGATCGCCCGTCTGCCCGAGCACGACCGGCTCGAGGTCGGTGCGTTCCTGCGGGTCGCACTCGAACTCGAGGGCATGCCCGAACTGGCCGTGCCCGACGACGCCGACCGCGACTGGTGGGACCAGGTCGCCATCGGCCACCTCCACCGCCACTGGCACGAGGTGACCCAGCGCTTCGACACGATCGTGGTCGACGAAGCACAGGACTTCAGTCCGGCCTGGCTCGCCCAGCTCCACCAACTGCTCGACCTCGACGGGCCGCGCCGATTCCTGATGGTCGCCGACGAGGCACAGGGGCTCTACGCCCGCGGGTTCACGCTGCCGTACATCGACGACGGCTGGGCCCGCTGCGAACTCGTCACCAACTGCCGCAACACCTTCGGCATCGCCCAACTGCTCAGCGCACGCCTGGGCGGCCCGGCCTCACCCGAAGGCGCCGTGCCCGAGACCCTCGGCATCGGCTTCGCGGAAGCCAACGATCTCGACACCCTCAGCGAACTCGTGATCGAGGAGTGCGACCGCCTCATCGACGAAGACGGCCACGCCCCTGCACGAGTGCTCGTCGCCACCTTCAGCAGCGAAGTGCGCGACCGCCTACGCAGCGACCACGCCTTCGTCCGCTGGGAGGACGCCGACGACCACACGATCATCTGCGAGACCGTCCACCGGTCGAAGGGGCTCGAGTTCGACTACGTGGTGCTCGTCGCCGTCAACAACGACATGAGCGACGCCCTGCTTTACGTCGGCGCCAGCCGAGCCATCGCGGGCCTCACCGTCATCGGCCCCAGGTCACTCGCACAGCGCCTCGGCCTCGACTGCCCCTGACCCTCCATCGTCGACCCGATCGGCGTCATCGTCGCCGAAGCCTCAGAGCCAGCGGCGGGGGATGGGGAGGCGGTGCCTCAGGCGAACGAAGGCCAGCGTGGCCTTGTCGATCATCTTGGTGTTGTCGAAGCCCTTCACCTCGCTCGGCACGAGGCGCAGCAGGGTCGTGCCGTGCTCGGCGCGCTCGTTGCGCATCATCTTCTCGTACTGCTTCGCGGCCACCTTGCCGAAGTAGTGCTCGGCCATCTCCCAGCCGAGCTCGTCACTGGGCGCGCCGGCCACCCCGTGCTCGACGAACTCGAGCGTGCCCTCCACGATCACGGCCCGATAGGGCGGGCGCTCGTCCTGGATGGTGACGCACACCCGCGGGTCCTTGCGCAGGGCGCGCACCTTGGGCGAGTCGCTCTCGACGCTGAACCAGATGACGCCGTCGCGGTAGGCGTACCAGATGGGCGCCTGGTTGGGTCGGCCGTCGGCGCGCAGGTACGACAGCACGGCGATGTGGTCGCCGGCGAGGAACGTCTCCATCGCGGCGGGCTCGAACGCGGGCTGACCGCCGATCGCCCGGAACTCGAAGTCGGTGAGACGGGCGGAGGTCGTGGTGGAGGAAGCTGGGTTTACGGTGTAAGCCATGACGTCACCATACGGTATACGTCGTAAACTCGCAATGTGTCCCGTGTCCCACTGACCGTCGAACGCATCGTCGTCGCCGCGCTCGCCCGCATCGACCACGACGGGCTCCACGCGTTCAGCATGCGCAAGCTCGGCGCCGATCTCGGCGTGGAAGCCATGGCGCTCTACAAGCACGTGCCCGACAAGGAGACCCTCCTCGACCACGTCGTCGCCCACATCTACGCCGAGGTCGACCTGCCCGACCCCGACCTCGCCTGGGACGAACGCATCCGCCACGTCGCCCACGCACTCCGCGCCGCGGTGCTCGCCCACCCGCACGTGCTCACCCGCGCCGTCACCCAGCCGCCCACCACGCCCGTCGTGCAGCAGCGCATCGACGTGCTCCTCGGCGCACTGCGCGAGGCCACCGGCGACGACACCCTCGCCGTGCGCCACTTCTGGGTCATCTCAGCGTTCGTCTCGGGCGCCCTGCTGGCCGAGACCACCGCCGTCCGCCAAGCCGCCACCACTGACCTCGCAGCAGAGCTCGACGCGATCGCCTGCCCCTCGCTCGCCGCGCTCGGCCCCGTGCTCGCCTCGTGCGACTTCGCCACCGAGTTCACCTTCGGTCTCGACACCGTCCTCGCCGCGGTCCCCGTCACCCGCCGCCGCACCCGCTCGTCGCGCTGAGACGCATCGCCGGGCGGAGCGCCTGGGAATCGGGCGGTCGCCCTCGCGACGCGACGCCACCCTCCAGGCGAACTTGCGCACGGCCTCCGTCTGCCCGAACGGCTGAGCGCGGAACTCTCACCTGAGCGCGTGCATCTCTCGTGGCACCACCAATCGCCCGCACGGGCACCCACGAAGGAGACCACGACCATGAGCGACTACAGCGACTCGACCTACAGCTCGTACGACACGAGCTACACCACGACCTACACCGAGCCCACCTACGACACGTCGTGGAGCACCGGTTCGTACGACACCGCCGTCTACGACACCGCCTACGACACCGGCTGGAGCGTCGACAGTTCGTACAGCTACGACAGCACCGACTGGAGCACCGTCGCCGACGTGAGCCAGGGCTACTCCGATCTGTACAGCACCTACGACGACGCGGGATGGGAGCTCTACAACGCCTCGACCGATGCCTGGTTGGCCGGCGACTCCTGGGCCGCCTACAACCTGAACCAGTCGTCGCTCGACGCGTTCGCCACGGCCGACACCGCGTGGGACACGTCGAACGACGTGTGGACCTCGATGGCCGAGACCACCACGGTCACCTCGTGGGACACCGGCACCGCCTACGACACGAGTTACGACGCCGGGTACACCTCGAGCTACGACACGAGCTCCACGTCCTCCTACGACACGTCGAGCTACGACACGAGCAGCGACTGGTGATGACGGCTCCGATGACGCCCACTGCCGCCCGAAACCATTTCTGAGAAATCTCGGAACTCGCGGAACTCGGGTCGCAGTGGGTGCATCGGTACCGATGTCAGCAATGACACCGACAAGGACCGGCCCACGAGGCCACGAACCGAGGAGATTCCGATGACCGACTTCAACAGCTTCGACAACTACGACACCAGCTGGACCGACCTCAGCAACGACATCTACGACCTCTCGCTCCAGCAGTGGGATACGTCGATGGACCTCTCGCAGGTCGCCAACAACTACTGGGTCGACGGCAACTACGACATGTACCACGAGTTCTACAACCTGGCCGAGGCCGCCGAGTGGTCGTCGAACGCCCTGTACGACGCCTCGTGGGACGCCTACTACGGCCCCGTCAACAGCGAGGGCTACACCGCCTACGACGCATCGATGGGCTACACCTCCACCGACACCAGCTTCATCGAGCCCGCCAGCGCCGCCGGCAGCACCTCGATGATCAGCGACTACAACGCCACCAGCACCCTGTGACGGCACCGAGGGTCTCCCTCGGCCTTCCCCCACGCTGCTCCTGTCGACGACGCCGCCCCGCTCCCCGGGGCGGCGTCGTCGCATCGGCGCGTCCGTCGACGCCCTGGCCGCGCGGCCGCGACACCCGCCCGAAGAAAAGTTTCGACGTCGTGGAACTCGCGTGGCGGCGGCTGCATCGGTCACCACGTCCGCATCCCGCCGGACCGACACGACAGGAGCCACCGATGTTCACCACCAGCAACACCACCACCACCACCCGCTCGACCCGCATCGGTCTCGTCGCCGGAGCACTCGTCGCCGGCATCTCACTGCTGGGCCTCACCGCCTGCCAGCTCGAGCTGCCGACCACCCCGGTTCGCAGCAGCTCGGCCACCGAGATCGACAAGGACACCTCCACCACCGAGACCCCCGACACCAGCAGCACCGTGCCGGCGAGCTCGGTCCCACCGATCTCGCTGCCGCTGCCCCTCCCCACCCCCGAGACGACCGTGCCCGTCACCGTCCCCGCCACGGTCCCGGCCCCCACCATCCCGGCCCCGCTGCCCACCCCGCTGCCCATCGAGTCGCCGGTGGAGGTGCCCGCCGGCGCGCTCGACCTCGGTGACGGCGTGTTCGTGCCCGTCAGCGTCGGCTGGACCGGCACCCTCTCCGACGGCGTCGTCGAGCTCACCGACGGCACCGTCGACGTCGCCCTGATGGTGCTGCGCCGTGAGCCGGGCGAGAACCCGAAGACGATCATCGACGAGTACGTCGCCTCGGCCATCGACCCGGTCGGCACCGTCAGCTCGGGCCCGGTGACGATGCGCTGGTCGACCGAGACGCCCCGCCCCACCATGGAGTACGGCTTCTTCTACACCTCGTTCGATCCGGCCGCAGCCGACGGCAAGGGCATCGCCGGGGGCGTGTCGGTCTACATCCGCAACGACGGCCTCACCCTCATCTACGACGTCTGGGCCCCCGCCTCGGTGTCGGGTGCGCTCGCCGACGACTCGTTCAACGCCATGATCGACAGCTTCCTCGCTGCCCCCGAGGCGGCCACCCCGGCAGCCCTGTCGATGGTGCCCGACTTCCGGGTCACCACCACCAGTGCCGTCGCCCTCGTCGGCCCGATGGCCGGCTTCACCGTCGCTCCCGGGTTCGTCGTCGAGGCCTCCACGGCCGACTACGCCCTCGCCACCTCGGCCTCCTCCGAGCTCGCCGTCCTGCGCAGTGCCGGCCGCACCGATCAGAACGACTCGCTGGTCGGCGGCATCGAGGTCGCACTCACCCTGTTCTCCGACCCCCAGTTCGCCGACGACGAGACGTTCGATGCTCCCGACGCCCTCGGCGTGGCCCGCAGCTCGATCACCTTCACCACCGGCGCCCGCAGCGGCTCGGTCGTGGTGTACTTCGACACGACCACCGGCAACGCCTTCAACATCATCACGGTGTGGGACGGCGCCCCCGGTGCAGCAGCCGAGGCAGCAGCGCTGTCGTTCATGCAGCACTCGATGGCGAACTCCTTCGCCAACATCGTCTGATCGTGAACATCTACCCGGCCGTGGCCCCGAGGCCGGCCGGACACCTCGAGCCTGGCCGGGACCGGAGACGGGACCGGCCAGGACCGCGCCAGGGCACGGCTCAGGAGGAGGTGAAGGAGAGCTCGGCGGTGTAAGGGGTGCCAGCGAGGTCGAAGGCGGTGAGGCGCAGCACGTACGTCTCGGCGGGCAGGTTCGCCTGGAACCCGTCACCCGGGATCCACTCGGCGCCGTTGAGCCGCACCGGGCCGGCCGAGTCGAACAGCTCCCAGGTGCCCCGGACGACGCCCGCCGACGACACCTCCCAGTATCTGCCCGCCGTGTTGGCCGGGATCGTGGTGGCGCCCGTGATCATCACGAACGGCACGAGCGCCGTGGTGGTCGGCGCCGCGGTCGGCACCACCGGGGTGACGGTGGTGGACGGCACGACGGTGGTGGCCGGTGTCGTCGTCGCCGGTGAGGTCGTGGTGGACAGGTCGGTGGTCGTGGACTCGACGGTCGGCTCGGTGGTGGCCGCGCTGGCGCCACCGTCGCCATCTCGCCCCGCGGCCGCCCACACCCCGACGCCGCCGAGCACCACCAGAGCGCCGACTGCCGCCGCGACCAACCGGTTCCGGTCCGCTCTCCGACCGGGCGTCGACGGATCGAGCTCGACCGACACCGGTGGCCCCGAGGTCGGCTGCGGCAGCGACGAGGGCGAGGGCGGTGCGAACGGGGCATCCCCTCTGGCAGCGAGCCCGGCGTCGACCGCGGCCTGCCAGGCCTCGATGGTCTGCGGGCGAAGATCGGGGTCGATGTCGAGTCCGCACTCGAGCGCCGAACGGAACGCCCCGTCGATGCGCTCGGGCAGCGGCCGCCCGCTCGCCAGCGACCCTTGCGAATACCGACGCAGCGGATCGGGCGGCTCGCCCGACGCGACGAGCGCCATCAACGCGCTCACCGCGTAGATGTCGGTGCGGGTGTCGATCTTGGCGCCGAGTTCGGACTGCTCGGGCGACATGTACCCGGCCGTGCCGACGCCCACGGTGATGCCGCTGTCGAGACGAAGATCCTTCGCCAGGCCGAGATCGCCGAGCATCAGTCGCTCACCGGGCCGCAGGAGGCCGTCGGCGCTGCGGTGCGCGTGGGCGGCCCCGGGTGCCAGGTCGTCACGCGTGATCAGGATGTTCGACGGCTTGATGTCGCGATGTGCGATGCGGCGTGCGTGCAGGAACCCGAGCGCTGCGGACAGTTCGGCGGCGAACTCGCGCAGCTCGGCCGTCGTGGCCGCCACGGCGGCGTGTGCCCGCTGGGTGAGCCGCGACTCGAGCGTGCCCTCGGTGGCGTAGTCCATCACGATGAACGGGCGGCCGTCGTCGGTCTCGGCGATGTCGCGGATCTGCACCACGTGTCGATCGTTGAGCGACCGCAGAATGCGCGCCTCCTGCACGAAACGGCCGCGCACCTCGGGCTCCCACGACCACCGGTCGCTCAGCAGCTTCACTGCGACCGGCACGTCGAGCCGCTCGTCGAAGGCCTGGTACACGGTGGCGAAGTTGCCGGCACCGAGACGTCGCTGCACCAGGTACCGACCGTTGCCGAACGACCTCGGCTCACCAGGGCCGAGCTGATCCGATGCGTCGTCGGTGTCGTCCGGCTCGTCGGTATTCATCGATCGACCACGTCGTGTCAGGCGAGCGAGCCGCCGCTGCGGAACTGCTCCTGGATGCGGTCGACGATGTACTGACGACCTCTGCTGATGCGTGTGCGAACGGTGTTGACCGGGATGCCGAGGCGCTCCGCGATGGTGGCGTAGTCGAGCCCCTCCACGTCGCACATCATCACCGGCTCGCGGAACTTCGGATCGAGCTCTTCGAGCGCCTGGGTGATCATCGCCCGGCTGGCCACGATCGAACTCATGTGACGCACCTGCTCGGTGAGCTGCGACAGGTCGGCACCGTCGGGGGTGGTGACCCGCTTGTTCTTGCGCAGCACCTGCAACGCCTCACGCTCGGCGATGCGGTAGAGCCACGTGGTGAACCGGCTCTGGCGCTCGAACGACCCGATGCCGCGCGTGACCGACATCAGCGTGTTCTGCAGCGCATCCTCCACGTCGCCTTCGTCGATGAGCATCTTGCGGATCGGGGCGGCGGCCAGACGGTGCCGGTCGATCATCCGCAGCAGGAACGAGAGCGCATCGGTGTCGCCGCCCGCGGCAGCATCCACCACCTCCGTCAACGCATCGTCGATCGCGAGGAAGTCGTTGCGAGCTCTCGCCGCCGCCACCTCACGATCGAGCGAGCTCTGCACCCCGGGCTCGATCGCCATGCATCGGTAACCTACCCCTGCCGGGGGCACCGGCGGAAGGGAACGGCGTGTCGGACTGGTTCATCGGCATCGACTTCGGTACCACGCGCAGCGCGGGTGCCATGGCCGAGGCATCGGGTGCCGACTCTGGCCGTGCGCATTCCCCCGGGTCCGCGAGCAGCGGCGGCTCCAGCGTGTCGTCGTTGGAGGTCGAGGGCAATCGATGGCTGCCGTCCGCCGTGGCGCTCTCGCCGGAGGGTCACCTGCTGGTCGGCGCGGCCGCCGAGCAGCTGGCCGGCACGTACCCCGATCGACTCGAACGAACGCCGAAGGAGGCGCTCGGACATCCGGCGCCACTCCTCCTCGGCGGCACGCCCATCGATGCCCGTGACGCCGTCGCCGCCGTGCTGGCTCCCCTCGTCGCCGAGGGCACCCTGCGCGCCAACGGCCGTCCGCCCGCAGCCGCGGTGCTCACCCACCCCGTGCGATGGGCCGACGCCCGCCGCGCCGCGCTCGTCGATGCCGCACGGCGAGCCGGTCTCACCGAGGTGTCCCTGGTGGAGGAACCGGTCGCCGCTGCCGCGCACTACCTGGGCGCGGGCACCGCGGCGCCGGACGTCGCGCCGGGCGCCCACGTGGCGGTGTACGACCTCGGCGGTGGCACGTTCGACGCAGCGGTGCTGCAACGCACCAGCACCGGCTTGGAGGTCGTCGGTGTGCCCGGCGGCGACGAGCGCATCGGCGGCGAACGGTTCGACCACCTGTTGTTCACCTGGTTCGGTCAGCACCTCGCCGAGAGCGCACCCGATGTGTGGGAGATGCTGCGCACGAGCGACGAACGCGCCTGGCGTCACGCCGCGGTCGAGCTGCGCGCCCAGGCCCGGCGGGCCAAGGAGGCACTGTCGTCGTACACCTCGACGCAGGTGTTCGTACCGTCCGCCGACGTCGAGATCCTCGTCAACCGCAGCCAGTTCGAGGCGATGATCGTCGACGACGTCGAGCACACCGTCGAGGTGTTCGCCGACACCATCACCGCCGCCGGCCTCCGGCCCGCGGACCTCGCCGCGGTGTACCTGGTGGGCGGGTCGTCCCGCATCCCACTCGTCGTCCAGCTCGTCGCCGAGCTCGTCGGCGCTGCGAAGGTCACCACACGCGACGAACCGAAGTCGGTCGTCTCGCTCGGCGCGGCACGCCTGGCCGCGATCCGACAGACGCGCCGCTCGGCCCCGATCACAGCAGCGCCAGCGGCAGGAGCTTCGCCGGCGCTCGCGCCACCGAGTGCGGCTTCGATGCCGTCCCCCACGGCGCTCGTCCGTCCGCCGCTCGCGGCACCGACCGCGACCGCTGCGACGTCGGCTTCCGCACGTCCGATCCCCTCACGCCCGGCCCCGCCGCCACCGCCGACCCCGGTGGTGGCACAAGCGAACGTCGCCTGGCGCACCGCGGTGGTGGCCGGCACCGGCCTGCTCCGTGGCGATCGCCACGGTGTGGTGTTCGGTGATCGCGACGGCGTGCTGCGCGCGGTGGACGGTGCGACGGGTGGCCTGCGGTGGCAGACGCGCATCGGCACCGCCGTGTGGGCGCCCCCGGCCCTCGCGGACGACATCGTCGCCGTCGGCGGTCTCGACGGACGGGTGGTCGCGGTCGACCGTGCCACCGGAGCGATCCGGTGGAGCTCGGTCACGGGTGCACCGATCAGCGCCTCACCTGCGATCACCACGACGACCGTGATGGTGGGCAACGACGCCGGCACCGTGTTCGGGTTCGACCGAAGTACCGGGACGTTGCGCTGGCAGCTGCCGGTGGGTTCCGCCGTGCGTGCCGGCCTCGCCACCACCGGCGCCGCTGCGGTGGTTGCCACGGTGGGAGGACAGGTGTTCCTCGTCGACGGGGCCACGGGCTCCTGCCACTGGGGCTACCTGATGGCGTCGGCAGCGCTCGTGGAGCCCGCGGTGGTGGGCAGTCACGTGCTCGTGCCGTCCGACGGCGGGATCGTGTACGGCCTCTCGCTCGCCGACGGAACTGCTGCTTACGGCGTTCGCTGCACCGGTCGGTGCATCACGTCCATCGCTGCCACGAAGACCGACTTCGCGGTCGTGGACGAAGGTGGGGTGTTGCGCGTGCATCGCGCCGACAACGGCCAGGCGATGAAGGAGATCGCGCTGACGTCGAGGGCTGCGACGGGTGTCGTGCTGGCGCCGTTCGACTCGCCACGCACCGCAATCGTCGACCTCGGCGGCGACCTCGTCGCCGTCGATCTCACAACGGGCACCGCACGGTTCTCCGTGCCGACGGGAGCGGGCAATCGCATCGCCCCCGTGCTCACCGGCGGCATCGTGGCCACCTGCACCACCTTCGGCCAGCTGCTGGGCATCGTGGTGCCCTGAACCGCCGGCCGAAGATGGGTGCGTGACGGCCGATCGCCGTGCCCGTGCGCCTCCCGATCGCATCAGCCGATGACGAGGCGGAGCGGCAGCAACACGAGGTCGATGAGGCCGAGCTCGGCCGTCCGGTCGCTCGTCCCGGTGGCAGCCGAAGCGCCTGCGGCCGCACCTTCGACGACGTCGCTCGTCTCGTTCGTCTCGGGCGCCTGGTCGTCGGAGCTCTCGCCCTCTGGCGTCACCGGATCTGCGTCGACCACGATCATCGTGTTGTCGCCGTCGATCCACGCATCCTCGAAGTCCTCGATCGGCACGGCGACGCCGGCACCGTCGGGGAAGCCGGGATCGTTGATGTACACCACGCCGGCCTCGTCGTCGATGCCGGTGATCACGACGGCGTGACCCATCGCGAAGTCGTCGGCGAACGGCGCGTCGCCCATGCCGTACAGGTCGTCGGCATCGAGCCCGATGATCACGGGCGTGCCGTTGTCGAGCAGGGTGCGCAGGTCGTCCATCGACCCCGACTGCACCTCGGCCTCGAGGCCGTAGTGCTCGAGCAGGCTCACGCCGCCCTCGAGCGACATGCCGTCAGGACCAAGCAGATCGAGCTCGTTCGCCAGGTCGACCAGATCGGCCTGGGGCACGTCGAGTCCGAGCGCCTCGGTCGCGACCATCGCCACCGAGGTGGGCAGGCAGTCGTTGTCGCTCACCTGCGCCTGGTGGTACGGGATCTCGGCCATCGGATCGCCGTGCACGTCCTCGTCGATCACCGCGTCCGGGTCGATCGTGATCGGATCGATCGGCGAGCTCGGGTCGACACCCGGGTCCTCGGCCGGATCGAACGGCAGATCGGCGGAGATCTCCTCACCGGTGGCCGGATCGAGCAAGGTGTCGAACTCGCCGTCACCGTCGGTGTCGGCGACGGCCAGGTCGAGCACGCCGTCGGCGTCGGTGTCCATCAGGATCACGTGCTCGCCGGTGGTGGGGTCGAGCCAGTCGTACATGTCGGCGATGCCGTCGCCGGTGACGTCGGTGACGATGGTCTCCGACCATCCGTCGCCGTCGAGGTCGATGACCATCGACGCGGTCTGCGTCATCGCCGTGTCGAACGTGCCCGAGGTGTCGGACATGTCGTCGTAGCACTCGGGAATGGTGGTGGTGTGGTCGTCCATCGGGGTGTCTCCTTCGTCAGCCCCATCGGGGCGGGTTGGTGACACGTCCGATGCGGGCACGGCCGCCGGAGTTCCGCGGTCAGCGAGAAATTCGTGGGGGTGCCGCGAGGCGGGCCTCGACCGCTCGCTCGAGCGGCTCGATCTCGGCGACCAGCTTGGCGATCTCGTCGATGCGTCGCCGTGCCGTCTGCTCGACCTCGTGGCGCTTGCCGGCCTCTGCGCGGAGCACCGATTGCAGCTCGCGCTGCTCGGTGTCGAGCTGGCGCTTGCGCTCCGTCAGCCGTTCCTCGACGTATCGCTCCACCTGCTCGCGCAGGTCGAGGATCCGCAACGACAGTTCGGTGCTGAACTCCTTCGCCACACCCTCGTTGCCGAACAGCAACTCCGCGACGTAGCGCTGATGCTCGGCCTTCGCGCGTTGCTTCTCCCGCTGCTGACGTCGCATCCGCCCGATGGGATAGGCCACGGCAGCGCCGATGCCGTACGCGACGAGGCCGAGCCCACCGGTCGCCAGGCCGAGCGCACCAGCGGCAGCGTTGGCGATGTTGGCGAAGGTGAACGTCTGCAGCGCGAGCGGCAACCCGTCTTCGAGCAGCGTGTTGTCGCTGCCCGACGCGGCGCGGGCCCCCTCGAGCTGACGCAGGGCGTCGGGCATGTCGATCCGACCGAGCACGGCGTCCATGCCGGCGGCACCGAACTCGTCGAGCACCGAGCCGAGCGTGCTCTGGAAGTCGCGATTGATCGCGTCCATCAACTCGTTCCACGCACCGTGGAGCGAACGCTCGAGATCGCCCGGCAACGACGTGGTCAACAGCGCGACATCCGTCGCCGACTCGATGACGTCGCGATAGTGCTCCTTCACCCGATTGAGCTCGTGGGTCACCTGACGCGAGGCGCTGGTCTGGAGCCGGACGATGCTGTTGTTGAGCGTGGTGCGCCACCGTGCCGATGTGGATCCGAACTCCTCCATCGCCTGCTGCAGGTGCTGAACCTCCTCGGCAACGGCACCGTCGCCGGTGCTGGCGCGGAGCCGTGTCTGCTGCTCGCGCGCCGCCTCGGCCAGCAGCGTGCGCAACAACGACAACAGGTTGGCCACGCGGATGTCCTCGCGCTGCGCTGCGCTGTGCTCCAGGAAGCCGCGCAGCTGGGCGATGCCGCTGCGCTGGAGCAGGCGGTCGGCCTGCTCAGCACGACCGGCGGCGCGGCGGGCACGCGCCTGCGTGGCCAGGTAGCTGCTCGTGAGCAGCATCGGTGCGCTCGCCACCTTGGCCACACGGGTCGCCGCAGGGATGCCATCGGCTCCCTGTTCGCGCAACTGCTGGGCGTAGGTGCCGATCTTCGCCCGGTGCTCGTCGACCATGTCGGCATTGCCCTCGTCGGTGTTGACGTCGGCCTTGGTCACCACCATCAGCAAACGTTCCGTGCGCTCGGTGGCCTCGACCAGGAACGCCAGCTCCGACTTCGCGACGGGCTCCTGCGCCGACACGGTGAACAACAAGACGTCGGCGCGTGACAGGGCGGCGAGGGCGAGGTCGCGATGGCCGCGGCTCATCCCACCCACACCTGGCGTGTCGACCAGCACCACACCACCTTCGAGCAGCGGATGGTCGATCTCGACCTGCACGCTCACCACGCCCTCGCGTCGTGAAGCGTCGCCGCGCATCGAGGCGACGTCGACGAGATCGGCGATGTCGGCTGGCTCGGTCTGCGGCTCGCCGTCGTCACCCAGCCGCGTGACCGTGATGGCAGTGGTGGCGCCGTGGGTGACGACGAGGTGCACGCTCGTGGCCACGTCGGCATCCACCGGTAACAGCTCGTCGAGATCGAGGAGCGCATTGATGAGCGAGCTCTTGCCCCGCTTGATGTCGCCACACGCGACCACGATCAGCTGCCGACGTCCCCAATCGGCTGCCTCGGCCCCGATGCGCTCGCCGAGTTCGGATCGGCCCCAGGCCCGCAAGGCCTCGTGCACCCGGTTGGCGAGTCGAAGGCTCTGGGTGGTGAGCGGGTTGCGGACCGGTCGACCATCCGCCGGTCGTTGCTCGTCCGGTCGTTGCTCGTCGGGTCGCTGCTCGTCCGGCCGGATCTCGTCGGGTCCGGCGTCGTTCGAATGTTGCGCTGCCGACTCGTCGGTCATCGTGACGCTCCTTGCCATCGCAGCTCGAACGCGGCCTTCATCACCCGCGCGTGCCGCGCCTCGTCGGGGCTGCGCCGAGGATCGGTTCCCCACGCGCCCCATCTCGATGCGCCCTCTGCTGCGGCAGCACGCGACATCGCGGAGTCATCGCCGGCCCCGAGCGCGGCGACATCGTCGAGCAACCCGACCGGCAACGACACCGTGCCGGTGGCCACCGCGTTGCCCACCTGCAGGACACGCAACCGATGCATCGATCCCTCGAGTTCGATCCGCTCGAGCGGCGTTCGCAGCCCCCGCAGCACCGTCGCGTTGTCGGCGTCGTTGCGAAGGTACGAGGCGCGGCGCAGATCGCTCACCGCGGCATTGGCCTTGAACACGTCGGACTGCCCGGCGAACCGTTCGATCACCGCACGGCGCAGCGCCTCGAAGCCGCTGCGCTGTTCGAACGCCCGCAGCATCGCTCCGGCCGAACGAGCTCCACCGTCGACAGCCTTCACCGCGACCTGCAATCCGAACAGATCGAGCAACGACAACAGGCGGCGGCGAACGGCAGGTTCGAGGTCGATGAGATCGGTGCGCAGGAAGTCCTCGGGCGACAGGAACATATCCTCGCGGTCGAACGGGTCGGTGACCGCAGCGACGGCGACGAGCGCTCGTGCATCGGCCTCGGTGAACACCGCTGCCCGCGCCGTCTCGGCGAGCAGGCCCACGACGGGCACGACATCGCTCACCACACCGCGAAGGTCCGTCGCCATCCGACGCGCGATCGGCTGGGCAGCCGTGACCGGATCGGCGGTTCTGCCGAGCCGATCGGCCTTGCTGAGCACGGCGACCGACGCCGACGACGACAGGCTCGATCCGCCGAGCAACGACGCGAACCCGCGCAGCACGTCGGCGTCCGCCTGACGGAGCACCGGCAGCAGGAACACCAGCGCCTCCGCTCGACCGACCGCACTCGCGGTCTGCTCACCTTCACGGCCGGAGACCCCGAGGAAGCGGGCCGACGTGGCCTCGTTCGACTCGGTGACCGTGTTGAGACCGGGTGTGTCGACGACCGCGAGATCGCGCAGCAGCGCATTCGACAGGTGGACGACCACACGCTCGACCTCCTCGGCCGGGCGTCCGAGATGGTCGGGCATCCGGCCCCGGTCGAGCGCGATCACGGCGACCGAACCGTCCACGCCGACCACCTCGGCACGTTCGTGCACGCCGAAGCGGAACTCGGTGACCACCCGTGTGCACTCGCCCGCGTCGACGGCGGCGATCCGCTGACCGAGCAGCGCGTTCACCAGCGTCGACTTCCCCGAGCTGACGCCACCCGCGACCGTGACGGTGAGCGGGGCGCGCAACTTGGCGTGCACCTGTTGGACCATGTCGCGGCCGGGGCCCGGCCGGAGCCGAGCGAGCGTGTCGTCGCACAGCGCGCTGAGTCGTCGCGCCAACGGGCCGCTCTCGCGTCGATCGTCGCCCACCTCCGCCTGGCTCACGCTCCGGATCCTCCATCGGTCGCACGGTGCCGTCCCGGCGCGCAGCGAGCCTAGCCAACGACCTCCGAGCACGTCCCCGGTCTTGCGCCGCGGGTGCCGGCAGCGCCCGATCCATCGAATCGTCGGAAATTTTCGCGACGCGCGGAACTCCATCGGGGGGCGATGCATCTGTCGTGTCGACCGGACGGACCGGTCCAACACCGAGGAGCACTTGCCATGTCGACCATCGCACCCCACCAGCTGCCCACCCCGTCGCAGATCCCCGCCCACGTGCCAACGCCCGCTGCGCCGATCGCCTTCGCTCCCGCCGATGTCCGCACCGGCGACCTCGTCCCGCAGCACACGCTCGGCGCGGCGGGACGCTCACGGTCGACCCTCGTGCGCCGGATCACCATCGGCGGGATCGCCGGGGTGGTTGCGATCGCCCTCGGCATCGCCGGTGTCGGTCTGGTCGGTGGTGGCGATTCGGCCGACGCTCGTGCGGCCGAGCGGGAGCAGCGGCGCCAGGAGCGAGCGGAGGAGCGGGACGAGGAGGTGTCCGGAGGCGAGACGTCCGTGTCGAACCCGTTCGAGTCGGGTGGCGATCCGACACCCGCCGAGCCGACGGCCGGCAACGCCAACGTCGACGTCGACGCGACCTACACCGCGCTCTTCGGGGCCAGCCCGGACGCGTCGACCATCGGCTGCATCGAGTCGGCCGCCCAGCCGGTGATCGCCGATGTGCAGGCCGTCGCCGACGGAACCGCCGCCTCGGTCGACCAGGTGACCTCGGGCCTTGCGCCCTTCGCCCAGTGCGTGGCCGTCGGCGACTTCGACGCCGCCATGATCGTGAAGGCGTCGGGCCTCGTGGCGCCGCTCCAGCTCGACGACGCCTGCGCCCGCTCGGTGCTCGCCACGTTCACGCCGACCGATCGCCTCGACGTGCTGGTGACCGCCGTCGCCGATCCGGCCACCTACGACCAGCGGGTGTTCAACACCTTCACCAGCTGTGCCGTCTGACGCCCGTTCGGGAACGCCGGCTGGGATCCACGCCCGCGCGGCCGCGGCGCGGTCGGTTGCGTCACGGGGCGGATGCCGGCGACGCCTCCCTGGCGAACCAGGCATCGGCCGACTCGGCCGGGATCTGGGTGATCACGTCCCAGTGCTCGGCGATCGCGCCGTCATCCACCCGCCACAGATCCCAGTAGGCGGTCGACACACCTTCGGCGTCGTGGCGGCTGATGGCCAGCACGAAGTCGCCAGCCGCCAACCACACGCTCGTGCCTGTGATGTGGAAGGGCCGGCTGACCCACCGCCCGATCGTCGAACTCGGTTCCGGGCCTGGGGTGGCGCAATGTCGCTGCCGATCGGATCGCTGACGACGACGCCCTTCGATCGTGTCCGATCAGTCGCTCAGGCGACGGTGAAGACCGTGGCGTGGGCGAAGTGGTTGGTGTCGGTCATGTCAGCGCCGTCGTAGATCGGCACGTCCACCAGCTGCAGGTCGCTGATCCGTCCGTCGGACACCAGACGCTCGAACGCCTCGCCGAAACCGGCTGCTGCGAAGTGGGCCGCGTTGATGCCGATCGCCACCACACCACCGGGCCGCACGATGCGCAGCACCTCGCCGAGTGACGCCGGACCCACATGGCCGTGGGTGAACGTGCCCACGCTCACCGCTCCCGCATAGGTGCCCGACTCGATCGGCAACCGCTGCGTCAGATCCACCTCGAGCAACGACCGGTAGACCGGCGCACCCTCGTGCTCCTTCGCCGACGCCCGCTGCAGCATCTCCGGCGAGATGTCGAGCCCGTCGATGAGCACCGGGTGATGGTGCCGCAGCGCCGCGCCGGCGAGCCCGGTGCCGCATCCCACGTCGGCCACCACATCGCCGTCCCTCAGCCCCGCCACGCCATGCTGGGCGAACACCGCCACCACCTGCTCGTGCGCAACGTAGCGACGCTGTGCGACATAGCCGCTCTCGTACGTCTCGGCCCACCGCGCGTACAACGACCGGTTCGCCTCCGGCCCGTCGAGCGCATACGCCGCAGCCAACAACTCGTCCGGATCCTCGTCGCTCATCGTGCTCCTCCCGTGCATCGTGCGAACGTCGCCGTGCCGTGCCGTGATTCCGGGTCGATCACGCGTGCATGAACGACGTCGTCGGCGACGTCGGCACCAGCGGCGGCGAGCGACCCCCGATGAGGCTGTCCGTGCGCCGACGCCATCAACGGGGAAGGTATCAGGGAGCTCGAACGTGTTCGGCCGGGTGACTGCAACCGGGCTCGGGCTGGGTCGGCATCACTGCGGAAATCGGTGGTTCGGCGGACGGCTACTGTCCCGTTCACCACACCAGGAACGACTGGCGACAGTAGGGGAGGGGCCCGAATGTCCGTAGTCCTCATCACGGGATGCTCGACGGGGATCGGCCTGCGCACCGCAGTGGCGTTCGCTGCCGCAGGCGACACCGTGGTCGCAACGATGCGCAACACCGCCAAGGCCGCTGCGCTGAACGCGGCAGCAGCCGAAGCAGGCGTGGCGATCGAGGTCGTCGCGCTCGACGTCACCGACGACGCATCGGTGGCTGCGGCCGTCGACGACGTGCTCGGCCGTCACGGTCGCATCGACGTCCTCGTCAACAATGCCGGTGTCGGCCTGTCGGGACCGGTCGAGGACTTCGACGATGCCCTGGCTCGCACCACGTTCGAGACCAACTTCTGGGGACCGGTACGCATGGTCCGACGCGTCCTGCCGGCGATGCGCGCCCAGGGCAGCGGGGTCGTGGTGAACGTGAGCTCGATCACTGGCCGGCTCCCGGCGTTTCCCGCCTACGCCTTCTACGCCGCGAGCAAGCATGCGGTCGGCGCGCTCTCGGAGGCGCTCGCTGCCGAGGTCGCGCCGTTCGGCATCCGGGTCGTCTGCGTCGAGCCCGGCTACTACGACACGGCGCTGACCGACACCGTCGACCAACTGCTCGCCGACCTCGACGACGCGTCGCCGTACGCGGCCGTCAACCGGTTCATGCTCGACTTCAGCAAGTCGGCGCTCGAGAGCGGCGGGGACCCCAACGACGTGGCGTCCGCGATCGTCGCCGCTGTCGCCGATGCGTCATCGCCATTGCACGTCCACGTCGGCGCCGACGCCGATGCGTTCCTCGAGCTGTGGGCCGGGACCGGCACCTTCGAGAGCTTCGTCCCCGCCGCCAACGCGATGCTGTTCGGCAGCGGCGACGCCTGAGAACGCGGCGGGCGAGCGTCGGCCGGTGCCCTCCGAGTCCCACGCGCCACCCGGGTGGGCGGCTGGCACTCGGGTGGATCGGCGATCTACGCCTCGAGGTATTCCTTCAGGCGGCGGTCGGCGTCGTCGCCGAACAGGATCCTCGCCACCTCGTCGAGGCCGGCCGACGAACGGATGTCCTCGTCGCGCACCACCTGCTCGATCTTCGAGCGGCGACGCATGAAGTCCTCGAGCCGCGTGATCAGCTCGGTCGTGGCCGCCTGGTGCAGCTCCACACGCAGGTAGTCGGCGTTCTCCATGATGTCCTCGCCCATGCGCGGATCGTCACGGATCGCCTCGAGCATCGTGAACGCACGACGCCCGTAGCGGCGCCACAACCGGTCGCTCAACGGCTCGACGTCGGGCTTGGTGCGCAACGAGTCGAGACGGATGAGCTTGGCCTGTCGGTAGAACTCGGCGCGGGTGGCCGCGGCCGGCTCGCCGTACCAGTTCTTCAGGTCGCGCTCGAGCGGCACGCCCAGCTTCTCCACCTCGGCCGCCACCTCTTCGCCCACGTTCAAGCAGTCGGTGAGCTTGCCGCCGAACACCGTCACCAGCCGCATCCGTTTGTCGGCCTCGATCGCATGCTTCCGGCTCAGCGACGTCCAGTCGACCTCCTTCTGGTCGCCACCGCCCGACTTCACCACCAGGGGCCGCACACCGCACCGCTCGGCGATCACGTCGGCCGGGGTGAGCGGCTGGCGCAGGTTGAGCCGCGCGTTGATCTGCTCGAGCAGGAAGTTGCGGTCGTCGTCGGTCACCTCGCTGAACGGCTCGTCCATACGGGTGTCGGTCGTGCCGATCACCGACCGCATCCCCATCGGGATCACGTAGAACAACCGCTGCGTGTCGTCGAAGAACGCGAGCACGCGCTGATGGTCGTCGGTGGTGAGCCGGGGCACCACCAGGTGGATGCCCTTCGAGTACACGATGCGGTGATCGGTGGCCACGCCCCACTGCTGGTTCAGCGAGTCGACGAACGGACCGGCCGCGTTCACGATCACCCGCGCCGACGTCGTGAACTCCTCGCCGCTGTCGACGTCGCGTAGCTGCGCCACCCACTTGTCGCCCACCCGATCGGCCGAGACCAGCTCGACGTAGTTGGCCGCCGTCGCCCCCGCCTCGAGCGCCGACCGCACGAACGAGAACACGAACCGCGAGTCGTTGTCGACCAGGTACGCGTCGCGGTACTCGATGCCGCCGCGCACGTCGGTGGTGTCGATCACCGGCTCCTCGTCGCGGATCTTCTCCGCACTCAACAGCCGCGGGTACCGGGTGCCGAACTGGCCGATGCCCCAGTAGCCGAGCGCACCCAGACCGGCGAACCACGGCGGGAACGGCGACGAGTGGTCGAGGCTCGCGAGAAAGCTGATCTCCTTGATGTTGTCGGGGTAGGCCTTCATCAACCGGTTGCGCGACCGGCACAGCTTGAACACCAGCAGGAACTCGTAGTTCTCGAGGTACTTGAAGCCACCCCACACCAGGTTCGACGACTCCTGGCTGGTGAAGTGGCCGAAGTCGCCACGATCCACCAGTGCCACCGACGCACCACGGCCGGCGAGCGCCGCCGAGGTGACCGCCCCGTTGATGCCACCGCCCACCACCAACACGTCGAAGCTGCCGCCTCGGAGTCGGTCGAGCTGGGACTGTCGCAGGGCCATGCACAGATTGTGCCCAAACCAGGACCCGGTTCGGACGCACTTCTCGGTGATCCGCACGTCACACCCTCGATCGGGCGTCCGCCGACCGATCCGTGATGCAGCGTGCATGCGAACGGAATCACGAACGGAATCACGAACGAGCCGAACTTCGTCAAGAACGCGTCAGGCCGTGCCGATATCAGGGGCATGGTGGTGGACGACAAGCCGTTGCGCGCAGCCGATGAGCGAGGCGCGGGCGAACAAGAACCCGCATCGGCCCTGGTGGTGGGATCGACGACCGACACGGCCGACGATCCCGATCCGACCCTCGACCGTCGCGCTCCCCAGCGCCCCGACGACGGCCTGGGCGTGGTGACCGCTGCGCTCACCATTGCGCCGCCTGAAACCGGCACCGACTCGATCACGGCCGAACTCGAGGCCGGGCTCGGCCACGACACGTTCGTGCTCCACGGCCGCATCGTGCCCAACACCCGCGGCGACGTCGACCATGTGATCGTCGCCCCCTCTGGCGTGTGGCTCGTCGACACCAAGAGCTACTGGGGCCTGGTCGAGAAGCGTGACGCCGGCAACTGGCGCACCGTCGACCACCGCCTGTTCGTCAACGGCCGCGACCAGACCAACCTCGTCGACGACCTCGCCTGGCAGGCCACCGGTGTGCGCGCCCTGCTCGACCAGGTCGGCCTCGATGACGTGCCCGTGCACCCCGTGCTGCTGTTCATCGGCTCGGCCGGCCGCTGGTTCGCCAAGCCGATCGACATCGACGGCGTGCGCGCCATGTGGACCACCAAACTGCTCGAGTTCGTCGCCGCCCCCGGCTCGCTCGACGACACCACCTGTCGCACGATCGCGACCGATCTCAGCGCCCAGTTGCCCGCCCGGGCCTGACCATCGGCCTGGCGGCCTCGGCTCAGAGGTAGCCGGGATGCTCCGGATCGACCTGCTGGTAGCCGGCGTCCTTGGTCTGCTCGAAGAACGGCTTGCCGCCGTGGGCCTGCACGATCTGCGGGCCGAAGTGATCCGATGCCATCGCCACCGTGCGGCACACCTGTGAGAACTCGTTCGCGTCGGTGCTGAGCGCCAACGACTCGCCGCCGATCAACACCTGGTTACCCGCCCAGCTCGTCCGCACGAACGACAACGCCCCGTTGATGTCGTTCAACGACTCCAGCAGTTCCGGCGTCTTCTCCACGTCGCGCGCCACCACCGAGAACACCCGGATCACCGGTATCTCGTCGCCGTCCACGCGGGCGAAGAAGCCCGCGCTCTCGGTCTTGATGAAGTAGTTGCCCTGCTCGTCAGGCGTCGCCTTCTCCACCCCCGAGATGCGCTCGATGAGCGTCTCCAGGTGCGAGCGAGCGATGTCGTTGTTGAGACCCACGCCGAAGATGCTGACACAGCCCCGCCGTCCGAGGCGATCAGTCGCCGGGTGTCAGTTCGAGCACACGACCGGTGCGGTGCTCGGTCAGCCACAGCGCTCCGTCGCGCACCAGCAGCGAGTGCGGTCCCTCCAGCCCCTCGGCGACGACGGTCGGCTCCCCGCCGGCCACCGGCACGGCCACCACACGGCCCGACACGAACAGCGCCACGTAGGCCGAGTCGCCGACGACGGCCACCCCGGTCGGCGTCGACTGCGGCGGGAAGGTCGCGAGCGGCGACACCACGCCCTCGCACACCTCGTCGCCCGCGCAATCTGGCCACCCGAGGTCGCTCGGCCCGGGCAACGGGACCACGTTCAACTCCTCCACCGGCTGCGGACCTGCCACGTCGCCGATCTCGCTCACCAGCACCCGGCCGTCCCGCAACAGCGCGTGCGCGTAGCCGCCCTTCAGGCCGGTCGCGACGACCGTGCTCGCCAGCGTGTTCGGGTCGAACGCCCACAGCGTGCCGCTGCCTGCCGTCACCTCACCGCCGCTGATCGACCCGCTGGTCTCGTAGAGGAACCGCCCGTCACCCAGCGATGTCAGCGTCCCCTCGCTGCGCCCGTTGAACGGCAGGTCGTCGAGCACCACCTCCACCCGGCCGGCGGGCTGCGAGCCGTCCCACGCGGCACGGACGAGCCCTCGTCGCACCATCACCCACACGACCCCGTCCTGCCAGAGCACGCCGGTCGGCTTGTCGAGCCCATCGAGCACGACGTCGAGTGCACCCGATCGAGGGTCGAACGACAGCACCTGGCCGACGGCTTGGCCCTCGTCGCCGGCCAGTTGGGCGATCACCACCGTGCCGTCGGGGCCGTCCGCCAGCTGCGTTGGACGGTCGAGGCCCTCCACCACCACGGAACGACCCGTGTCGGCGTCGCCGACACCGTCACCGTCGTCCGGTGTGTCGCCGGCACACCCGGCCAACGCGGCGAGTGCGACCACGCCGGCGACGAGCGTCGACATGGCCACCTTCGACGTCGACCTGCGAACCCTCATCGATCCACACTCGCCGATCGTGGGGCATCGCGCCAGCCGCGGCCCGGTCGACGCCGGTCGCCGTCAGTCGGCCAGCCCGATCTGGCGTGCCATGGTCATTGCCGTGTCCGCGAAGAAGCGTTCGTGGTGCTCGACGAGCCCGCGGGTCTGGCTGAACA
The DNA here is from genome assembly GCA_963169665.1 of Actinomycetota bacterium. Lineage (GTDB taxonomy): Bacteria > Actinomycetota > Acidimicrobiia > Acidimicrobiales > Ilumatobacteraceae > VFMC01. The sequence goes on from CAUJET010000161.1 coordinate 29,644, forward strand.
GCTCGAAGCTCAGCAGGCCGAACAACTGCGTCCAGGCGGCGATCGTGTGGAACATCGCCTCGGCGGGCAGTTCGAGCGCGAGACGGTCGAGCAGCTTCGTCATCTCGCGCCGCGACGACGCGCTGATCGACGCCACGGCAGCGTCGCCCAGCAGCCCGTCGGCGTGGGCGTCGGCCACCACCTGCACGAGCGCGAGCGACACGCGAGTACCGGGCACCACCGTGTCGTCGGGTGCGGCATAGCCCGGTACCGGCGTGCCGTAGAGGAGCGCGTACTCGTGCGGGTGCGCCACCGCCCAGGACCTGATCGCCTTCGCCACGGCGACCCACCGTGCCGCCGGCGCCCGACGCGAGCTGGCCGCGAGCGCCGCTTCGGCCTCGTCGCCGAGCGCGTCGTACGCCTCGACGATCATCGCCGTCAGCAGCGCGTCGTGGTTCTCGAAGTAGCGGTACACGGCCGACGGCACGAGCTCGAGGTCGCGTGCCACCGCTCGCAGCGACAACTCGCCGGGGCCGTGCTCGGCGAGGTGCCGTCGCGCCGTCGCCAGGATCTGTGCCTGCACCGCTGCGCGGGCGTGGTCTCGGGCGGTTCGGAGGGTGCTCACCCCCGCAGTCTGCCAGACAGCGATCACAAAACGGATCACTGATCTTGACTTTACTCGATTCGGGTGTACGGTGATCACAAAACAGATCAGTGATCTGATTCCGACCGCGAGGAGTCGCCATGAACACCACCGCCCGCTACATCCAGCCCGACGCCTTCACCCGCAAGGTCTTCAACCCCTTGATCGCCCGCCTCACGCGCATGGGCATCAGCATGTGGGGATCACGCGTGCTCGCCGTGACGGGCCGTAGCACCGGCGAGGTGCGCACCACGCCCGTCAACGTGCTCACCCTCGACGGCGAGCGCTACCTGGTCGCACCCCGCGGCATCACCCAGTGGGTCCGCAACATCCGGGTCGCCGGCCAGGGCGACCTCAGGGTCGGCCGCCGGGTCGAGACCGTCGTGGTCGACGAGGTGCCCGACCACGCCAAGCCCGTCATCCTGCGCGCCTACCTGCGTCGCTGGAAGTGGGAGGTCGGTCAGTTCTTCGACGGCGTCGGTCCCGACGCGACCGACGAGGAACTGCTCGCCATCGCCGCCGGCTACCCGGTGTTCCGCATCACCACGGCCGCCTGACCGACGGCGGCTCGTCAGCGCTCGACGTGCACCTTGGTGCGATACGGGCCGACCTGCCAGGCGGCCCGGCTGAACGGCTGCCACTCGCCGAACGGCAACCGCAGGCGATCGGCCACGATGCCGAGCACCGCCGGGTTGTACCCGAGCCCGCAGTGGCTGCCGTACACCTCGATGTTCTCCGAGCGCGGGCCCGGCACGTCGACGCACGACCGCCACGGCACCACGCCGTCGGCCTTGGTGAACACCGCGGTCGACGGCACCGCCGGCACACCCGTGTACGGCTCACGGCGGAAGTCGGCAGAGTGCGGACGGCGCAACCCGTGCAGGGGAGCGGTGCGGTCGAACCAGCGACCCACGTTCGTCTCCTCCGCCCGCGTCAACCGGAACGGGCTGCCGAGCGTGATGACGTGGCGCACCTTCTCGGGGAACCGCGCGGCCAGCGCCCGCGAGTAGAGCCCGCCGAGGCTCCACCCGATCAACGTCACCGGCTGCTCGCCGTGACGGTGGTAGATGTCCTCGAAGCGGTTGATCATCCCGTCGACGATCCGCTGCGACGGGCCCAGGTTCTGCCCGAGGTGCCAGCCGTGCACCGAGTAGTCGAGCCGGGCCAGCACGTACCGCAACGACGCGGTCGACTGGTCCGACGCCGTGAACCCCGGCAGCACCATCACCGGACGACCGTCGCCTGTCGGCAGACGAGTCAGCAGCGGGGTGAGCGCCGTGAACGCCATCATCTCTCCCGTCGCCCGAGCGGGCTCGGTCGCGAAGGTGAGCACCGGCGGGTTCCGGAACTGCGGCTGGGTCGTCATGCGAACGAGTCTTCCACCCACCCTCTGCCTGCACCACCCCCGGACGGCGTGAGCGTCGGCTCGGCGTCGGCCCGCCCGCGCCCGCATAGGGTTCGGTCATGGCCGAACCCACACCCACCGAACCGCCCGAGCTGTTCATGGTGCTCGACGCCGTCGACGTGGAAGCGGTCGCCGAGTTCTGGGCGGAAGCACTGCGCTATCGGCGCGTCGACCGGCTCGAGCAGTACGTGGTGCTCGTGCCGCTGGTGAGCCATACCGGCCCGATGTTCCTGGTGCAGGGCGTGAGCGAACCGAAGCAGACCAAGAACCGGATGCACGTCGACCTCCACGTCGCCGACCCGGAGGCCGAGGCCGACCGGCTCGTCGCGCTCGGCGCCACACGCGTCGGGGGCGGCCAGCTCGGCGACTTCGCCTGGATCTGCATGCGCGACCCGGAGGGCAACGAGTTCGACATCGGCAAGCGCTGAGCGCCTGCGATCAGCCCACCGGCACAGCGACCGACAGCACGGCGACGAGGAACCCGGAGTCAGCCGCGAAGGGGCGCAGGTCCCACCCGGCCAGCAACACATCGGGCGCGAGGCCCACCGACTGGACGTCGTCGAAGAACTGCTCGAACGAGTAGCCGCGACCCGCACCGAACCCGGTGACGACACGGCCTCCCTCGCGCAGATGGGCGGCCATTCGGGCGAGCACCGGTCGGCGCGTCGACGGGTCGAGGAACGTGAGCACGTTGCCGGCGCACACCACCACGTCGAACCCCTCCGCGATCCCACTTGCCGGCAGATCGAGCTCGGCCAGATCGCCCACCAACCATGTCGGACCGGGATGGTCGTGTTCCGCTGCGTCGATCAACACCGGGTCGATGTCCACGCCCACCACGTGATGACCGGCCGCCGCGAGATGCGCACCGACACGACCGGGGCCACAGCCGGCATCGAGCACTCGGGCGCGGCGGGACACCATCGCATCCACGAAGCGGGCCTCACCCTCGAGGTCGTCGCCGGCAGCAGCCATCGACCTGAACCGCTCGACGTACCAGCTGGAGTGGTCGGGGTTCTGCTCCGTCAACGCGATCCACTTGTTGGCGGAGGTGTTGTCGGAGAGCTCGGACATGCCGCCGACGGTAACCGGGCGCAGGGCAGCGCGCCGCGGCCACCGCCGGCGACGACCTGTGCATCTTCCGGCAGCGCCGGTCAGGCGTCTGTGTCACGACACAGAGGTGACGTCCCATCTGTGCCGTGACACAGGGGCCACCACTGACGAGTCGAGCTCCGGCGAGCGATCGACCCACGTGGTGAGCCGCCCAGCGACGCTGTCAGCTCGCGACGGCGAACTTCGGTTCGCGATGCGTCGCTTCGTCGACGTCGAGATGGTCGGTCGTGGCGGCCGACCGACGCGTCGAACGCCAGACGTACATCGCAGCGACGACGGCGACGACGACGACCACCAGGCCGACCTTCGACGAGGACGACGTCAACGACGGCGTGCGGCGGCGATGCATGAGGGGAAGCGAGTGCGGCAGCGACGAACGCAGTGCCGACGCCTGGTCCTCGGCGAGACGGGCAGCGGTGTGTGCGCTGCGCTCGGCGAGATGTGATGCCTCGTCGAGCAGCGAGTTGCTGCGCTCGACGAGACCGTCACGGAGTTGGGTGAGACCGGACATGTGGATCATCCCTTCGCCGGCAGCAGGCCGCGCACGTAGTCGTGACCCGCCTGCACGGCCATCATCTGGCGGGCGACGAGCGGACGGAACTCGGGTGAGATGTCGCTGGCGAGCGCATCCTCGTACTCGGCGACCGCATGGTCCTCGCCGGTCTCTGCCGCACCGATCACGGCATCGGCATCGTCGCCGGTGAACACGTCCTTCACGGCCATCCAGCCGCGGTGCAGTGCGCCTGGCACGGTGCTGCGCTGGTCGGCATCGTCGCCGTAGGAGGTGGTGATCTTCTTCAGCTCGTCGGACATCGTGCCCCGCTGCTGGGAGAGCTCACGGAACTTCGCGGCGACCTCGGGGCGATCGCTGCTGTCGAGCTTCTCGGCTGCCTTGGCGAAGCCGATCTTGCCGTTCTCGAGCGTGTGGATGAGCTGGTTGGCGATCTTCTCGTCGGTCGACACGTGACGTTCCTTTCGATGGGGGAGGGTTCGGTCGCAGGCCGTCGGCCGCAGCCGACGGCCCGCACCTCGGGGGAGACCGAACAGGAATCGAGTACCCGCCCCGGTGCGATCGGAACCACGAACCGACGTGACGCGCGCACGAGCGCCCCGCCAGCAGATCCGTGTGACACCCGTTCCCTACGGTCCGCTCATGGAGATGGGCGCGAGCGTGAGCCGGCCGCCGTGGGCGGCGATACCGAGCCTCGGTGAACGGATCCTGAACTCTTGCGGATCGGCGATGAACATCGATGCGCTGCCCCTGGCCCAGCGGACCAGTCCGTGCCAACACTGAAACCGATGAGAGGCGAGACCATGGTCCCCGCAGCACACACCGAACCCCACCTCGTCGCACCGTTCGGTTCGGTCGACGTCCTCGAACGACAGCCGGCCACTCCTACGGCCGTCGTCACCTTCGTCGAGGCGAACGACCTCGACTCGCTCGCAGACCGCGTGGGCGAGGCGACCGATCGCATCACCGACGAAGAGGGCAACGAGCCGCCGGCCGTGATCGTGATCACCTTCAGCACCGACGTGTGCGATCGGCTCCGTCGTGAGATCGGCTACGTGAGCCTCGAAGAGGGCACCGATCGCTCGATCATCTGCGAGAACGTCCATCGCGTGCCGGGCCTCTCGTTCGACCACGTCGTCATCGCTGCGACCGGCAACACGATGCCCGACATCACGTTCCAACGTGCGCCGCTCACGCTGACCGTCGTCGGCCCGCGCGGGCTGGCCGCACATCTCGAGCGCGGCGTCTTCACGATCGTCTGAGTGGGGCGACCGCCCGCCCGGTCCGTTCGGGATCGCTCGGGTGGGTGGTGGCCGATCGGTACGATCCGCAGCGAGCGGCGGGGGCGTCGCCGCTCACCACACGGGGACGGGGAACTCATGGCTGCCGACGGAACATCGGGACAACTGCGCGAGATCGTGGTGGGCATCTCGGAAGCGCCCACCTCACAGGTCGCGGCGCGACGAGCCGTGGAGCTGGCAGCGCTGACTGGCGCCCGCGTGCACTTCGTGACCGCGGTCGAGCGCGTCACCCAGGAACGGGTCGGCGTCGCCACCGACGTGTTCGTGTTCGACAGCCTCGAACTCGGACGCGAGAGCGTCGAGAAGTTCGTGCGCTCCATCGATGCCGACATCGAGTACACCGTCACCGCAGTCGAAGGCCCGCCGGCACGCGTGCTGCTCGAGGTGGCCGAACAAGTGAAGGCCGACCTCATCGTGGTGGGCAACGTGCGCATGCAAGGCCTCGGCCGCGTGCTCGGCAGCGTCGGCAACGAGGTGCTGCGCAGCGCCCCGTGCAGCGTGCTCATCGTCAAGACCGTCTGACGCCGCGTCCGATCGACGACGATGAGAGATGGGGTCGCGACCGCCGCTCATCGCTCATCGCGATGGGTCAGGCGCCTCGCGTGAGGCTCCAGATCACCTGCATCGCGATCACCTCGTCGCCCGAGGTGACCTCACCGATCGACACCTCGCCCGACCAGTCGCCCATCACCACGTCGCGTCGATAGCTCGTGTTCGACAACGGCGACGGCTCATAGGTGAATCCGGCGCCGAGCAGGACGCCCTCCTCGAAGTAGGCGATCATCCGGTCGAGCTCGGTCGGCGCGTAGTCGAAGCGCACGAACACGTTGCCGTCGAGGCCGGGTGCGAACCCGACGTTCACCACGCCACGTCCGACCGCGATCTCCGACGGCACGCCACCCTCGGGACGGGGCAGCGCCGCCAGCCAGTCGGGAATGCGCATCGCATCGACCGTCGGTGCCCAGTCGAGGTTCACCACCGGCGAACCGCTCGCCGCGGCATCGGTGTCGAGCACCAGCACCAGACGCTGGTCGAGGGCGTCCATCAACAGCGACGTGTACAGCGAGCCGCTCTCCGCGAACGACGGCGAACGCCAACCGTCGATCGGGCCGGCACTCCAGGTCTGCAGCGTCGTCGGATCGGTCGCGAGATCGAGACCGACGTAGTGGTGCTGCTCGAACGAACCGTCGAACGAGTCGATCTCGGACTCCCAACCGGCGCCGGTGATCGTCGCCGCGCCGGGCAGCGGCGTCGGCGCTGGCAAGGTCAGCTCGGGAGCCACGACCGCGGGATCGAACGGCTGACCGATCGAGGCGCCGAGGGCCTCCATGGTCGGTTCGATCGCAGCGTCGAACATCGGCCCGTCCCACGCAGCGGGCGCCGGCAGCGTCGACGCGGCCGGCTCGGTCACGGCCGGCTCGGTCGCCGTCGTCGCGGGCACTGTCGCGGCGTCGACGGTCGTGGTGTCGACCGCTGCCTCGGTGACCTCGGGGGCCTCGGTGTCGGCCGACTCCCCCTCGTCACCTCCACCACACCCGGCCGCCACCAGGGCGACCACCAGCAGCGACAGGCGGAACGGAGCTCTGTGTTTCATCCGGGAAGACGGTACGCAGTCGGACACGGCGTGCCACCAGGTGGTCGGGCCGCCGGCCCACCGGTGTCAGGCGTCGAGGCCGTCGACGTCCTCGGGGTCGATGCCGTCCTGGTACTCGGGCGCGAAGCACTTGCCGAGCACGTCGGCCACGTCGAGCGGCTCACCGTCGGCGAGCACGTCGAGCACCTGTTGGGTGAGCAGCGCCGGCACCGGCACGTACCCGAAGTACGAGACGAGATCCGTGCCCACCGGCAACAGGCGCGCCACCACGTGCGCACCCTGCTCGAGCCGAGTGCCGCGCACGTTGGTGATGCGCACCTCGTCGTCGGAGACCACGTCGGTGAGCACGAGGAAGTCGGGCCCCAGATCGTCCACCCGGTACAGCGACCGGTCGGCCAACAACCACAGCGCCGCCAACTCGCGCTCGTCCTTCGGCAACAGACCCTTGCGACGATCGATGAATCGGCGGAAACCGCCGAGCTCCTCGAGCGTCAGGTCGTACACGAGCTCGCTGTCGATCACCTGCGACAACAACTCGGCGCCACCACCCGCAGCGTCCACGAGCGCCATCGCCAGCTCGGCGTGCTCGTGCGCGAGGTGCTCGCCCACGAAACGACAGCCCTTGCGGTACAGCCACGCCGCACGATCGCGCAGCGGGTACTGCTCCTTGCCGAGATGACACGCCTTGTACTTCCGGCCCGACCCGCACGGGCACGGATCGTTGCGACCCACCGTCGTCTTCGGCCGAGCGAGGAACGGCTCGATCTCGCCCCACACCGCACCGCCGATGCGCGGATCGTCGGGACGCACGTTGCCGGCACGCAACAACCGAGCCGCCTCCTGCGCGTCGCCGCGGTCGGCCGCGATGCCGGCCAGCATGGCGTGGGCCCGCGGATGTGGGTCGTGGGCCACCGCACGCTCGAGCGCGGCGATCGCCTCGTCGGTGCGGTCGAGGATCTCCCAGCACTCCGCCGCCACCACCTCGGGTCCGCTGCACCCCGGGCCATCGGCCACGTGCTCCAACAGCACAGCGCTGAACTTCAACAGATCGAGCGGACTGCGACCGTGCTCGATCGCCTCGTGCACGAACACGCGGCACACGTCGGGACTGTTCAACGCCATCGCCAGCACGAACGCGTTGCCGCGCTGGCCGGCCGCATCGCCCTCGTCGCCGAGCGCATCGGCGCGACCGTCGAGCACCGACGAACACGCACCCAACAGCATCATCACCGACGTCGTGTCGGTCTCGGACAGCTCGTGGTGCGCATGCAGCTCGTGGAAACGCCGGGCCGCAGCCACCTCGTTCCAGCCGGTGCCGACGGGACCGATCCAGTCGCCGTGGGACTCGAGGCCGGCCTCGGCCAGCAGCTCCGGCATGGGCGGCACCACCACCGAGCGGAAGATCTCGCCGTGATCGACGAACGCCTGCACGAACACCATGCCGTGCTCGGCGATCAACAACGGATCGGCGTCCTCGTCGCCGTCGAGCGGATCGTCGATCACCTCCGCCTCCACGTCGAACGCGGCGTGGAACGCCGACGCCATCGCCGGGTCCACGGCCGGGATGCCGGTGACCGGTGCGATCGACACACCCTCGCGGCGGAACTCGAGGATCGCCGTCCCACCTGCCACCTCGCTCAACCACCCGCTCGGACCGGTGAGGCACACTCCGGTCTCGCTCAGCTCGTGGTGCACGGCACCGATGGAGTCGCCCTGCGCGTCGAGCAGCGCCGTCTCCTCCCAGTGCCAACACGTGATGACCTCCACGCCGTGGTCGAGCTCCAACGAGTCGCCACCGTCGGCCGGCACCTCCAACCACCAGCGCGACCCGTGCAGGATCGACGGCAGGTTCACCCACTGGTCGCCGATCGGCACGTTGTCGTCGGCCAGCAGCTCGAACAGCAGATCGTGTGGGTCGGCACCCAGCTTCAGATCGGCTGCCTGCAGGGCCGCGACCAACTCGTCGGGCGTGTGCGGGCGCTCACGCAGGAGCGCATGCGCATGGTCGCTGATGGTTTCGAGGCTCGACAGGCTGGGCACGTCCTCAGTGTTGCAGGCGCCGCCTCGCGAACGGTCCGCCACATGTCAGCGGCAGGTCGCCGTCGGCCGGCCGCAGCTCCGTGTACCCGGTTCGCCGCTCGTTGTGACCAGGACATTGGTGGAGAACGCCCGCGTTCGTGGGAGAATGGGGTCACCCAAGTGGCTTCGGCCGAGGAGATTCCGGTCGACATGACGCCTGATCAGTTCAAGAAGTGGTGCCCAGGCCTGTGGCACGTCGCTCCCGGTGGCACCTGGGAGATCATCCGCGAAGAGGGTTTCAAGACCGCCGCCCAGCTGCAGAGCGTCTCGGTGCCCGCCGGCGACGGAGAGACCGACACGGTCGTCGTCGAGACCACGCAGGGTTCGTACGTGCGCAAGCGCCGCGACCCGGCCGCCTACATGGGCGACGAGGAAGCCGTGAACACCTGGGTCTCGATGCTCGACTCGCGCGTCTACTTGTTCGCGAACCGCATCCCGATGGACAAGCTGCTCGCCAAGCAGCTCGCCCGCGACAACGGCGCGCAGGACATCCTCATCATCTCCACCCAGCGCCTGCTCGACGCCGTGCGTCCGAGCATCGAGCTGAGCTCGCAGAACTCCAGCGCCGTCGCTCGCGTGCCCGGCGCCGAGAAGCTCGCCGAGATGTTCCTCCCGCTGTCGCGCTTCCCCGACAAGCGTCCTGCCGAGGTCACGGTGCTCGACGGTTTCGATGCCAAGGGCATCGTCATCCGCGCCGAGCGGCACTACGCCGACGGCCACTACGACGTCCTGCCGGTCTGACCTCTCCGGTCTGATTTGGCCGGTCTGACCGTGGCCGGCCAGACCTGACAGCGGGGAGGCGCGGTCGCCGACGGTGACGTCGTCCGGGCATCTGCTCGGGGACCGCTACGTTCCCCACGTGAACCACGGTCCGTTCGCCATCCACACCGACCTGTCTCGCAGCGACCGCGAACCGTCTCGTTCGAGAACCCGACCGGCGCCGCCTCCACCGCGGGCACGGCGGCCGGTGGGCGCAAGGGCGCTCCACGGCGAACGATCGCCGCCGGCGAACGGGTGGTGCTCGCCGACCTCGACGGTCCCGGCACCATCGGCCACGTGTGGCTCACCGTGCCGCCGATGCGACCCGATCACCTGCGGGCCATCACGATCGAGGTCTTCTACGACGGGCATCCCGACCCGAGCGTGTCGGTGCCGCTGCCCGACTTCTTCGGTGCGGTGCACGGCCGACCCGTGCCGTACGCGTCGGCGCTGCAGAGCACGCAGGAAGGCCGCGGCTACAACTCGTGGATCCCGATGCCGTTCCGCCGGCACGTGCGCGTCGAGTTCCACAATGCGAGCCCCCGGCCGGTCGAGCTCTACTACCAACTCGATCTGACGCTCGGCCAGGTGCACGACGACGCCGGCATCCTGCACGCGAGCTTCCGGCGCGAGAACCCGACCACGATGCGACGCGACTTCACGATCGCCGAGGGGTTCGCCGGACCCGGCCGCTTCCTCGGCTGCAACGTCGGCGTACGCATCCTCCACGAACCGGCATGGTTCACCTGGTACGGCGAGGGGGAGGTCAAGATGTACCTCGACGGCGAGTCGCTGCCCACCTGGTGCGGCACCGGTCTCGAGGACTACGCAGGAACCGCCTGGGGCATGGGCCCACACCAGACCCCGTACCAGGGCGTGCCATCGGTGGTGGCATCGCCCGAGCGATCCGGTCCCATGCCCGACCTCGCCTCGTTCTACCGCTGGCACCTGCCCGACCCCATCGTGTTCGAGCGCTCGCTGCGCGTGACGATCCAACAGATCGGCGCGATCCTGCTGCCGCCCGGGAGCGAGCACGTGAAGGACGTCGTCGACGCAGCCGGCATCCTCGCCGGTCACGGGTGGGAGCACGTCCGCGGCCGCAGCATCGAGTGGTTCACGATCGCCGAACGCGTCGACGACTACTGCGCCACCGCGTTCGTCCAATGCCTCCAGGTGCAGGCCGTTCCCCGCGTCGACGTCGTGTCGGCAACCGCCGACATCGGCCGGTTCCTGTACGAACGGGCCGGCTCGTTCGAGGCGGGCGTGGCCCCCGCCGGCTGAGCCGTCCACCAGCGGACTCGACGAGTGCCTCGTGGGCAGCTGGTAGGGCGGCTTCGCCGTGCCCGGCGCACCGATGGAGCCGGTCACGTCGGTGGCGGGTGGCGCGCACACCCGCGACCAGACGTCGTTCGACCTCACCGTCACCTGCTTCGGCGGGAGCTGCTCGCGACCTTCGAGCGCTGACCGGCGTGGCGCGTGTCTCTGCGGGGCGACGCCCCCACGGCGCCCGTCGTCCCTAGGGTCACGAGCATGCGCCGCATCGCCCCCCTCGTGCTCGCCGGATCCTTGCTGTTCGCCGCCTGCGGTGGCGACGACGACCCCGCCGCTGCCACCGACTCGATCGTGCTGCCCGCCAAGGAGTCGGCGGCCACCACCGAACCGGCGCCGGCCACGACATCGCCCGCCGCTCCGGTCACCGATGTTGCACCGGGCACCACCTCCGCCGAACCGCTCGTCACGCCGATCGAGCTCGACCCGTGCCTCGTGGGGTCGTGGAACGTGTCGGTCGAGACCATCGGTCTGCTCGTCGCCGCAGCGATCCTCCCGGTGCCCGATCTCACCCTCGCCGACGGCGGCTTCACCGTCACGATGAACGGTGACGGCACCGTCACCGCCGATGCCGACTTCACCGCCTCGTTCACCTTCGGTGAGACCCCCGGCGAGGCCGACGTCGCCTGGACGGGATCCGGCACGTGGAGCACGTTCGACGGCGTCGTGACCCTCGCGCTCGAGCAGCAGGACGGCGGACTCACCGAGGTCCGCCTCGACGGGGTGGCCCAGGCCGACGGCGGCCTCGACGTCGACCTGCCGCTCGCCGGCGGGCCGTACACGTGCGCCGACACCCGCCTCGACGTCACCGGCACCGCCGGCGACACCACCATCCCGCTCGTCCTCGAGCGCTGAACCCGCGGCACCCCGCCGTTCTCGCGCCGCTCGAACGGGCGGACCGGCGCGGCGACGTGTCAAGACTCGCTCTGGTTCGTCGCCCAGCGTGGTGACGACAGCCGGGTGGTCGGCACCGGGCACCCCTCGGTCGGACCGTCATGAGACGTGCCGCCCGCCCGATCGCGCCTCCGACGAAGCATGGTCGCGGCCGCCGTCCTCGCGGCCTCGATCGGCAACGTCGCGCCCACCACCGCAGCGGCCGCCGGTGCCGACTCGATGTTCGGTCACGAGATCGACGTGGTGGTCGTCGACACGAGCACGCCGGTGCCCGAGATCCGTACGGAACGGGTGACCGGCGCGGAGTACATCGCCATGGCGGCGGACGGCGACCCGGACACCGCGGTCGCCCCTCAGACCGTCTACGTCCCCCTCGCCGCCGACCCCGTCCGCAACCTGCAATGGCAGCTCGACGAGATCCAGGTCGACGACGTGTGGGACGACGGCATCACCGGTGACGGCATCACCATCGGCATCGTCGACACCGGCGTGGTGGGCGACGACATGAACCTCGTCGCCGCCACCGACTTCACCGGCGGCGCCCCTGGCAAGTTCGAACACGGCAACACCGTCGCCGCCATCGCGGCCGCCACTCGCGACAACGGTCTCGGCGGCATCGGTGTCGCACCCGGCGCCTCGATCGTCTCGGCCAAGGTGTGCGCCGACGGCTCGTGTGCCTCCGACGACATCGCCCGCGGCATCCTGTGGGTGATCGGGCAGGGTGCCACCGTCGTCAACATCTCGCTCGGCGGACCGCCCAGCGCGGCGGTCGCTCAGGTGATCGACTACGCCATCTCCGAAGGTGTCGTGGTGGTCGCGGCGGCCGGCAACTCCAGCTGCAGCACCGCCTACACCGTCGGCTGCGACCCCACCGTCGACAACGTCGCCTACCCGGCCGCGTTCGGCAACGTCGTCGCCGTCACGGCCACGAACTCGAGCGGCGCCAGCCCGTACTGGACGAGCAAAGGGCGGCGGACGACCGTTGCCGCACCAGGCGAATCGCTCTGGTACTCGACCAACGGACTGTTCGGCTCGAACGGATCGGGCACCTCGTTCGCCTCGCCCGTCGTCGCCGGCATCGTCGCCCTCATGCGCGAGGCCGAGCCGACGCTCGACGCGACCCAGCTGCAGGCCGCGCTCATGCTGTCGTCGGTGCCGTCGAACGTGGCGCTGATCCAGCCGTCGCTCAGACGCGAGTGGTACTACGGCGCGGGCGACGTGAACGCCCCCGCCGCGGTCGCGATGGCATCAGCGATCGCCGACGCCACACTGCCGGCTCCCTCGGTGGCGAGCGGCGATCAGTCGCTCACGGTGTCGTGGCCCTCGGTCGCCGGCGCCACCTCCTACACCGTCACGAGCGCGCCGGGCACCACCGTCGTCACCGCCGGCACGAGCACCACGCTCACCGGGCTCGAGAACGGCCGCACCCACGCGGTGTCGGTGACGGCCACCACCCCCGGCGGCACCGTGTTGCTCGATCCGACGCTCGCCGTGCCCGCCGCCCCGCTCGCCACGCCCGTGATCGCCAGCACGCAGAGCTCCACCTCCGGACAGGGACGCATCTACGCCTGGTTCACCGCGCCGCCCTCGAACGTGACGGCGTCGGCCAGCCTCTACGGCACCACGCTCGGCTCGTCGCCCCTCACCGAGTCGCCGCCGTCGTCGGGCAACTGGTTCGCCTCGTGGCCGTTCCCCGGCCTCGTCACCAACGGCACCCTCGAGGTGTGGTTCGAGAACACGATCGGCGCAACCTCGGCGCGAGCATCGACGACGGTGTCCGTCACCCGCTTCCTGCACCAACCGGGCATGGTCCAATCGAGCACCACCGGCGGTGTCACCACCATCTCGTGGGCCCCCACGCACGTGCGGGGCGGCACCTACGACCTCGATCCCGCCACGAGCTATCTCGTCACCGTCTCCGGATATCGCACGTCGATCGCCGCCTATGACACCCGCGACAACCTCAGCGCCACCAGCACGTCGATGCAGCTCACCCTGCACCCGGGCGTGTTGTACTCCGTGTACGTCACCGCCGCGCACGCGCCGACCGGCATGTACAGCGACACGACGTCCACGACGCTCGTCGCGCTGCCGCCACCGTTGGGCGCGCTCGGCAACCCGACCATCACCCCCAGCGGCGCCAACGTGGTGATCGGCTTCGACACCGATGCCGCTGCTGACGCGGTCCTGCTCACCAGCCGCGAACAGGTGCCCTTCGTCGCCGGCACCCCCGTGTCGGTGGGCGGCGGCCGCTCGCAGGTGACCGTCTCGCTCAGCACGCTCAACCTCACCGCGGGCGAGGCTGCCCGTGTGTGCGTTGCCGGTGTGGAGTACTTCGACGGCACCTCCTACGCGCAGTTCGGGGCGTGGTCGACCGGCGTGTCGTTCGTGACCGGCGCGGGGGCAGCGAGCGACAACTACCCGTGCACCACCGACAACCCGCCGGGCACCGTCCCACTGGTCACCACCACCACGGCCGCGCCCTCCACCACCGCCCCCACCACGACGGCTCCGGCGACGACGGCTCCCGCGACGACCACGACCGCACCGGCGACGCCGTCGCCGACCACCACCGCGGTGCCGACCTCGCGGTTCGACCCGATCACCCCCGAACGGCTCGCCGACACCCGCGAGGGGCTCGCCGGGTCGGGCCTCGGCGGGCGTGTGCTCGCCGGCGGAACGCTCCGGGTGCCCATCGCCGGGCGCGGCGCGATCGCCGCCGCCGCCACCGCCGTCAGCGCCAACATCACCGCGGTCGACGCCGCATCGTCCGGCTTCCTGACCGTGTGGCCGTGCGACACCGAACGACCGGTCGCCGCCTCGGTGAACTACACGCGCGGCAGCGTCGACGCGAACGCAGTCCTCGTCGGACTCGGCGGCGGTGCGCTGTGCATCTACTCGATGGCCACCGCCGACGTGGTCGTCGACATCACCGGCGTGTTCGTCGGCTCCACGCGGGCGTTCGAGCCGCTCACGCCGGCGCGCCTGATCGACACCCGCGACGCAGGTCGCCGGCTGGCCCCGGGTGGCACGATCGAGGTCGACGTGGCGGGTACCAACGGCGTACCGATCGACGCCACGGCGGTCACGCTCAACGTCACCGCGGTCGACCCGGCCAGCGCGGGATACGTCACCGTCTGGCCGTGCGGTAGCGAGCGGCCCACCACCTCCAACCTCAACGTCACCGCCGGCGACACCCGTCCCAACCTGGTGACGGTGAAGGTGGGCACCGGCGGCCGCGTGTGCGCGTACAGCCTGGGCGCGGTCGATCTGGTGGTCGACGTGAACGGCTGGTGGGGCGACGCCGGCCGCTACGCCTACACGCCGGTCGCACCCTTCCGACTGGCCGACACCCGCGACACGCCCGGCCTCACCCGCCTCGGCGCCGGCGACACGCTGCGTGTGCGCGCCGCGGGCGTGGGTGCGGTACCAGCGGGCGCACGGGCCGTGGCCGCGAACATCACCGTCGTCGACCCGTCGGCTGCGGGCTTCGTCACCGTCTGGCCGTGCAACGAGCGGCCGCTCGCCTCCACCGGCAACTACCGCGCCGGCGCCGTCCGCCCCAATGCCGCCGCCGTCGCCGTCTCGGCCGAGGGCGACCTGTGCCTGTTCTCCCTCGCGGCCACCGATGTCGTCATCGACGTCACCGGGTATTGGAGCTGACCCGGCGCCCCTGCACGCCAGCAGTGGCGGCAGCAGCGAGGACGGTCACTGCGTGCTCAGGCTCGCCGCGAACTCACCGGCCCGGATCCGGGCGAGCACGTCGGCCGACGGCTCGTCGAGCCGTTCGAGCGTGACGCCGATGATCG
This sequence comes from Actinomycetota bacterium, assembly GCA_963169665.1. GTDB lineage: Bacteria > Actinomycetota > Acidimicrobiia > Acidimicrobiales > Ilumatobacteraceae > VFMC01. Next base: position 45,060 of record CAUJET010000161.1, read on the forward strand.
CCGCGGTGCACGGGAAGTGGTGCGGATACGGGCCCACCGGCGCCCCCGTGTCGATGCCGACGTCGAACGTCTCACCACTCATCGAGAACACGATGGGCACGGTGCGGGCGATGCGCGTGTGTGCCACCGGTGACCCGTCGACCGACAACACCAGTTCGCCACCCTGGCCGAAACCGCCGTCGTACGCGAACTCGGCGACGACCTGACGCAGGCCGGCGCCCAGCGGCGCGGACGCCATCGCAACCGAGTGCTCGTGCCCGAACCAGTTGTAGTGGAACGTCGGACGGCCCTGATCCAGGTACAACGACCAGCCCGCCATGTTGCCGCCCTGGCACACGATCACACCGACGGGCGCCGCACCCTCGTCGACCCGCAGCTGCGCGGTCACCCGGTACGAGCAGTTCTTGAGGTTGATCACCGAGCTCTCGGGCATCCGCACGTGCGCCGTGGTGTAGGTCATTCGTGTGGCCCCGGCCAGCGAGTGCGGGACGGAGAACTCGCCGTGGCGAGGTGAGCCCGCGTCACGCAAGGGATACACACCGTGCCGGACGGCGTGCTCGTCGAACAAGGCCTGCAGCTCGGCCAGCTTCTCGGGGCGGGTCGCCGAGAGATCGACGGCCTGGCTGAAGTCCTCGGCCACGTGGTACAGCTCCCAGACCTCCTGCGGACCGTCGAAGTCGAGCCCCTGCAGACGGATCCAGGGGAGACGCCCGTGGAAGCACGAGGCGATCCAGCCGTCGTGGTACATCGCCCGGTTGCCGAGGATCTCGAAGTACTGCGACTCGTGCGTCGACGGGGCGAGGCCGTCGTCGAACGTGTACGCCATCGACGTGCCGTGCAGGTCCATCTGCGGCACACCGTTCACGTGCGTCGGCGGAGCGATCCCGACGACGTCGTAGATGGTCGGCACGAGGTCGATCACGTGATGGAACTGCGACCTGATCGCTCCTGCGTCGGCGATGCGACGCGGCCACGACACCGCCATCCCGTTGCGGGTGCCCCCGAAGTGCGACGCCACCTGCTTCATCCACTGGAACGGGGCGTCGAGCGCCCACGCCCAGCCGACGTTGAAGTGGTTCTCGCACGCCGGCGTGCCGAAGTCGTCGATGTGCTCCAACAACCATTCGGGATCCTCGTGCACGCCGTTCTGGAAGCTCGGTGCACTCCAGGCGCCGTGCACCGTTCCCTCGGCGGACGCACCGTTGTCACCGGTGAGGTACAGCACCAACGTGTCGTCCATCAGCCCCAGCTGCTCGACCGCATCGAGCACCCGGCCGATCTGGGCATCGGTGTGCGCGAGGAACCCGGCGAAGATCTCCATCAGTCGGGTCGCCACCGGGCGGTAGCGCTCTGGGTAGTCGTCCCATGCCGGGATCTGCTCGGGACGCTGCGTCAGCGCGGTCGCCGGTGGCACGACCCCCCTGGCCAACTGCTGCTCGTAGATCGAGTGACGCAGGGCGTCCCACCCGTCGTCGAAGGCACCGGCGAACCGATCGGACCACTCGCGCGAGACGTGGTGCGGGGCGTGTACCGCCGGGGTCGAGAAGTAGCAGAAGAAGGGTCGATCGGGACTCGATGCGTGCTGGCGCTGGATCCAGGCGATCGCCTGATCTGCAAGGTCCTCGGTGACGTGGTAGTCGGGCCGGCCGACGTACGGGGCGATCGGCGTGGTCTGGTCGTAGATCGGTGGCTCGTACTGCGAGCACTCAGCGCCGTTGATGCCGTAGAAGCGGTCGAAGCCGAGACCGGTGGGCCAGCGATCGAACGGGCCGGCCGGGCTCTGCTCCCACGAGGGCGTCAGGTGCCACTTGCCGAAACATCCCGTGCTGTAGCCGGACATGCGCAGCACCTGTGCGATCGTGGCCGCCTCCGGCGGGATGGCGCTGTCGTAGCCGGGGAACGAGTTGGCGATCTCGGTGATGCCACCCATGTGCACCGAGTGGTGGTTCCGTCCAGTGAGCAGGGCGGCGCGAGTGGGCGAGCAGAGCGCCGTGGTGTGGAACTGGTTGTACCGGAGCCCCCGACCGGCGACGCGATCGAGCGCCGGCATCGGCACCGCCCCACCGAACGCGGAGCACGATCCGAAGCCCACGTCGTCGAGCAGGATCACCACGATGTTCGGGGCACCCTTCGGCGCCGTCGGGGCGGTGAGCCGTCGCGGTGCGCTGTCGGAGATCAGCCGTTCCGCTCGTCCGTCGAACGGTGGTGTGGCGCGAGGCAGCTGCTCGCTCACGACCGCAGCCCGGCCAACTCGAAGCAGGCGAGCGCGCCGCGAACGGCGTTCGCGTCGCCGTCGATCTGCACGGTGCCCGACTCGATCGCGGCCGACATCGGCGCCGACCCGCACACGATCGACACCCAGGTGCTCACATCGCAGGTGATCGTCGCATCGACGTCGGCTCCGTCGGTGGGACAGGCGATCGAGTTGCGGAGGTGGAGACCGGTGCGACCGCCGCCGGTGAACTGCCACGCGAGTCGGATGTCGAGCGAGGCGGCAGCGTCGGGATCGAGCAACACCCGGAGCACGTGCACGCTGGCGATCGGGTCGGCCGAGACCTGGGCGCGCTGCAGGCGATGCGTCCTCAGCCGCGACATGTCGATCACCCCGTCGAGACCCAGGGCGCGGGTGAGGCACCAGCTGCGGATGTTCGCCGCCGACGTCCGCTGGGCGACGGTCCGCAACGCGGTCGCCATCAGCCCTCGATCGTCGGCCGTGGCGCCGTCGGCACGCACCAGCCACGAGCTGAGCTCCAACGCCCATCGCAGGTCGTCGCCGTCGATCGCCGTGCGCGCCTCGAGCCGGACCCGATCGGCGCCGCCGAACCCGGCGATGAGCCGGGCGGCGCGATCGGCGGGCGGGAGGGGGAACAGCTGGCTCTCGTCGCCGTCGAAGAACCCGAACAGGCCGCTGCGGATCTGGCGCACGTGGTGCTCGGTCACGCCGTAGAACTCGCCCGTCAGGTGATCGTCGTCGCAGTGGTCGGGCAGACGGACGGCATGGGCGAGCTCGGGACCGGTGAGCCCGCGATTGGTGTGCCGAACGGTCTGGTCCCACAGGTACTGGATCGCGTCGCGCATGCGTCGGACCCGCTGTTCGATCTCGGCTGCGCCGCTGATCGGTGGTCCGTGGGCGCCGACGAGATGGTCCGCGCCCAGCGACAGCAGGTGGTCGAGCCCGGTCAGCAGGATGCGGGGATCGCGGTACTCCTCGCCGCGGATGGCGAAGACGTTGAACAGCGTCGGCCACACCAGGTTGTTCACCGCCACCCCGAGCGTGGGGAACCAGAACGTCACCGAGTCGTCCGCATCCGACGGGGCGGGCATCACCTCGATCTCCATCCCGGCGACCGTGAGTGTGCACGGGGCATCGAACGTGATCGACGGCGGGACGAAGCCAGGGGTGAACGGAGCGTGTGCCGGGTCGCGGAAGAAGCGGCCGAGGCCGACGTTCACCAGGCCGTCCGGCCCGTCCACCGGGAGCGAGATCGCGAACTGCTCCACCAGGCCGCGGCTGTACGCCGGTGCGATCTCGGTCGCCGTACGCGAACGGTTGCCGGCGATCCGAGCGTGCCCGTACACCGGCACCTCGTGGCCGGCCCGCTCGGTCGTCGCCGCGGTCGTGCCCGCCACGTAGTGGAAGTGGGTGTACATCACCGCGGCGATCGGGCGATCGGTCACGGCTCGGAGCTCGGCCAGCGCGGCGGTCATCTCCTCGACTGACTCGCCCGTGTCGATCGCGATGATGCCGTCGGGGGCGTCGACGAAGGTCTGATTCGACAGGCCGTTGCCCACGAGGCACCACACGCCGGGTCGAACTTCGAGGAACCGTCGCTCGAGCAGCGCCGAGTGGGCGAGGTGCGCCTCGTGCGCGATCTGACCCGTGGGCGACGTGCGCGTGCGAGCCGCCGTCGGTTCGAAGGAGCGGCTGGGACGCGTGTCGACCTGCATGCGCGGGAGCGTACCGGTCGGGTCGGAGCAGCTCGGCGGTGGCACGACCGATCGCCGAGCGCCAGAGCCGCCGTCGGACGGTCGTCGGACGCTGCTGCGGGAAGGTGCACCTCGTGCGACGGCGGCGACGGAACGTCGACCGGACCGCACCTGGAGCGAACCATGATCGAACCCACGGAAACCCGCCGACGAGCGACCGGCTCCGACCCGCGTCGGCGAGCACGCACCGTCCGGCCGCTCGCGACCGCGGTCGTGCTGGGAGCGGCCCTGCTCGCCTCCTGCGGGGACGCCGGGGACGAGCTGGCTCGGGTCCGGCGGTCGCTCGACACGACCACGGTGCCGTCCGAGCCCGATCCGCAGGGGTCGGTGACGACCGGGTCGCTCGAACTCCCGGTGCTGCCTCCGGTGTCGGCGCCCCCCGACGCGACGTTCCCGCCGAACCAACCGATCGTGCCCGTCCTCCCCTCGGCGGATCCGGGAACCGTCCCGTCCGCCGTCCCGACGACGCCAGCCGTACGGCTCTCCCCCTTCGTCGTTGCGGACCCTGCCAGCAACGGGATCGCCGCGTACAGCGTGCTCGTCCCCGACGGGTGGCGTGCGAGCGGAGAGGTGCAGTGGTTGCCGTTCTGGTCGCGCCTCGCGTTCCTGCAGACCCGGGTGGTCGATCCGGCCAGTGGGTTGACGATCGACTGGCTGCCCATCCAGGACTTCATGTACTTCACCCCGCCGCCCGGGTTCGAGGTGCCCTTCGGTGGCAACTACCAGGGCAAGGCGTACGTCCCGCCGATCACCGACCCGATCCAGTTCGTGCGCGACTTCTGGATGGTCGACAGCCTGTCCCATCTCCGGGACGCCACCGTCGTCGGGATCGTCGAGTTGCCTGCGGTCGCCGATGACTTCCTGGCTCGATTCGGCGGGCCGGGCGATGCCGGCGCGTGGAAGATCCGCTACGCGTACGACGCACAGGGCATCGCGTGGGAGCAGGACGTCTCCTTCGCTCTGCTCTGGTCGGGCAGCGATCCGGTGTCGTGGTACGTGAACTTCGCCGTCACCGCCGGAGCGCCGGCGGGCGAGCTCGATCGGCAGGAGAGCCTGGTCTCGTCGGTCGTCGCCAGCCGGACGACGACCATCGAGTGGGAGGCCAACCACCGCCTGGTGACGCAGCTCTTCTACCAAGGGATCCAGCAGCAGATGGCCGACACCGTGAGGTTCGGCGAGCTCCTCGCCCAGTACCGGGCGGAGAGCCAAGCGCTGCAGCAGCAGGTGTTCGACGAGCGCATGGCCTCGATCGACCGTCGGAACGAGATCTTCCGCGAAACGCTGGGCGGGGTGGAGGGGTACGACGACCCGGTGAACGGTGGCGTGGTGCAGCTCCCGCTCGGCTGGGACACGTATTGGGTGAACGAGCAGGGGGAGTACCTGGCGGTCGGCGACCCCGGCTTCGACCCGAACACGTTGAACGACGGCACGTGGATCCAACTCGCACCGCGTGGATGAGAAGTTCAGGTTGATCTGACCCGAACCTCTCGGTAAGGTTCTGGTCATGACGACAAGAACAACCAGAGCGGTGCGAGGCGTGAAGCCGTTGGGGTACGACCCCTCGCAGTACCCGGCGTTCGCGGTCACGGTCGACGTCGTGATCCTCACCATGGTCGACGGCGAACTCCACGTCCTGCTCGTGCGGCGAGCACAGGAACCGTTCGCCGGCATGTGGGCGATCCCCGGCGGCTTCAAGCTCCCCACGGAGACCCTCGACGCCGCGGCGAGCCGCGAACTCGCGGAGGAGACCGGTGTCGACGCGGCCAGCCTGCTCGCCCAGTTCGGTGCCTACGGCGACCCCGAGCGCGACCCCCGCATGAACGTGGTCACCGTGGGCTACCTCGCCGTGCTGCGCGACGTCGGCGCGATCGAAGCGGGCAGCGATGCGGCCGAGGCCGAGCTGCACCCGGTGGCCGACGTGCTCGCCGGCCGCATCGAGCTCGCCTTCGACCACCTGCGGATCATCGGCGACGCCATCGCCCGGGTGCGCACCGACCTCGAGGTCACGGGCATCGCCACGGCGTTCGTGGGACCCACCTTCACCCTCGCCGAGCTCCGAGCCGTGTACGAGGCCGTGTGGGGCGTGCACCTCGACAGCGCCAACTTCCGGCGCAGCGTCGCGAGCGAACAAGGGTGGGTGATCCCCACCGGACGACGTGCTCCGTCGGGTGCCGCTGGTGGCAAACCGGCCGAGCTGTTCGAGGCGGGTGCCGCATGGCAACAGGGCGGGCCGATCCGTCGGCCGCGGTCGATCAAGCGGGGAGCCTGACATGCGCGCTGCCGTGTACGACCGGTACGGAGCACCCGACGTGCTCCACCTCGACGACGTCCCCTGCCCCGTGCCCGCCGCCGGTGACGTGCTCGTCGAGGTGCACGCCGCCACGGTGAACCGCACCGACGCCGGCTATCGCTCGGGGACACCCTGGATCGCCCGGGCCTTCAGCGGATGGCGCGGTCCGAAGCATCGGGTGACCGGCGGCGAGTTCGCCGGCGTCGTCGTGGAGACGGGCACCGACGTCACCCGGTTCACCGTCGGCGACCGCGTGTTCGGCGTGAACATCGAGACCTTCGGCGCACACGCCGAGTACATGACGATGCGCGCCGACGGGGCGATCGCGGCCATGCCCGACGGCATCTCGTTCGTCGAGGCCGCCGCCGTACCCGACGGTGTCGTGCTCGCCAACAACTACCTCACGAAGTCCGCGCTCGGTCCCGGTCGCACGCTCTGCGTGTACGGCGCGTCGGGTTCGATCGGCACCGCCGCCGTGCAGCTCGCCAAGGAGAGCGGCGCGCACGTCACCGCCGTGTGCACCGCCGAGACGCTCGAGCTGTTGCAGCGGCTGGGGGCCGACGAGGTCATCGACCACCGCGCCGTCGACTTCACGACCCTCGGACGGCAGTGGGACGTGATCGTCGACGCGGTGGGGAAGCGCAGCTTCCGCCAGTGCCGCCGCTCACTCACGCCGGGTGGCGTCTACTTCCACACCGAGCTCGGGTTCCTGTGGACCAATCCGATCGTCGGCCTGCTCACCGCTCGCACCCCCGGCCGCCGAGCACCGTTCGCGGTGCCCTTCTATCGGACGCCCGACATCGAGCTCGTCGCCGGGCTGATGGCCGCCGGCCGCTTCCAGGCGGTGATCGACCGCACCTACCCGCTCGAGCAGATCGTCGAGGCGCACCGTTTCGTCGAGACCGCCACGAAGGTCGGCAACGTGGTGATCACGATCCGCGACTGACGTTCCCGATCGACGGAGCCCACACGGGCCTCATGGATCGATCACATGTGGACGGCACCATCATCGTCATGCGTCGCCTGCCGATCGTCACCGCCCTCGTGTTCGCCGTCGTCGCCGGTGGCTGTCAGGACAGCGATGGCGGCGTCGCCGTCGTGAGCTCGGTCACGGCCCCGGTGTCGACCGGGTCCCCGGCGCCCGAGTCGTCGCCCACGTCGGTGGTGCCCCCCGCCACCGACGTGGCCGCGACCGACCCCTCCGAACCTCAGACCACCGAACCTGCCACGACCGCACCCGCCACGACCGCACCCGCCACCAGCGGACCCGAAGCGACCGAGTCGGTGACGTACGAGGTGGTGACGCTCGAGGGGTCGGTCACCGACCCGACACGCGATCGGCAGATCCCGTACCTCGTGTACGCCCCGGTCGGCCTCGACAGCGGCGTGCCGCTGATCCTCGTCAGCCACGGCGGGGCCGGCAACGCCCGCGGTCACCTGTCGGCGCCCCACCTCGGCACCACGTTCGCCACCGGCGGGTTCGTGGCGATCCACGTCGGCCACCTCCCCTCCGACGCGCCGGGAGGACAGCTCAGCGATCGCCCGGCGGACATCACGTTCCTGCTCGATCAGCTCGCGGCCGGTGCGATCGAACTCCCCGACGGATTCGCTGGCACGGTCGACCTCACCCGCGTCGGCCACACGGGCCATTCGTTCGGTGCGTACACCAGCCACGCGGTCGGCGGCGCCACCTACGACAGCACGAGCGGCACGTACCGCGACGAGCGCATCGACGCGATCGCACCGATCTCGCCGCAGGGCCCGGACCAGATGGGCGGGTTCGATCGCGGCCCCGACGACAACACGTGGACGACCGTGACGATCCCGTCGTACAACCTCATCGGCGGCGCCGAGGTCGACTCCAACGCGGTCGACTCGATCGTGCGTCCGGGCTGGCGGCTCGCGCCGTTCGATCGCTACCCCGGCACGAGCGACACGTTCCGATCGATCGTCGCCGACCAGCTCCACAGCGACATGTGGCGCACCGGCAGCCCCGAGGTGCAGCAGTTCGTCGCCGGGGAGATCCTCGAATTCATGCGGATCTACGTCGCCGGCGACATCGAGGCTGACGCATGCGGCATCGGCGTGGGGACGCTCACCACCGTGTCGCTCGAGCGGCACCCGGCAGCGACCGCCAGCCTGCTCGACGTGTGCGCCTGACGTCGGCGGCAACGCCGGCCCACCGCCGTCGGGACGGGTGGCCGACGTCCGTGCCGCGTCCGCCCACCACGGCGCAGGCGCTGTCGGACTCTGCAGCGGCCTATGCAGCGCCGGAGGCAGCGTTCGGACGCAACGACCCACGTCACTGCCCGTGAGCGACGATCCCCTCGATCATCCGGCCCGACACGTCGAGGACCATGAGCTCGCCGACGGCCACGCCCCGTTGCGTCCGGTAGCGCAACAACACCCATTCGGGACCGGTGAGCACCTCGATCGGCGTGAAGTGCAGATCGGGCTGACGTTCGAGCGCCGCACGCCAGTACTCGCGCAGGGCGTCGGTGCCGCGGACGGTGTGGTGGCCGGTCACCCGCGCGGCGGTCGGCGATCGGAACACCACCTCGGGCGCCACGTGCGACATCACCGCGTCGAGGTCGTGGCGGTTCCAGCCGTCGTACCAGTCGTGCACCCAGCGATCGAGGTCGAACCCGTCGCCCATGCCGCTCATGCCGCGCACACCGTTCATCGAGGCCCATCGTGCGCCGCTGGTGCTCGTCGCACCAGCCGCAGTGCTCGGTCAGCCGGGTGTCGACAGCACCACCCGGCGCCGATCCCGGCGCCGCGGTTCAGTCGTTGTCGAGCTTGTCGAGCAAGTGGTGGGCACCCTCGGCGAGCTTGCCCTTGAGGCCGCCTTCCTCGGCGATCTCCTCCAACCGTGCGTCCACGATGCCGAGCCGAGCGCGCTCGCTCTCCACGATCGAGATCTTGCCGTCGTGGTCGAGGTCGAACGCCTCGAGCTCCTCCGCAGTCGGCTCGTCGCCGGAGCGCGGATCGGGAGTGTCCTGGGCAGGGGAGTCGGTCACGGAATCCAGTATGGCCGAACTACCGTCGAGGCGATGAGCGGCGACACGTACTCCACCACCGGCACCGCCGACGGCCGGACCCTCGCCTGGTGTGAGTACGGCGACCCCGCCGCACCGCCGGTGTTCCTGTTCCACGGCACGCCCGGCTCTCGCCTCGACCGCGACCCGTTCGACCGGCCGGCCGTCGCCCGCCTCATCGTCCCCGACCGGCCCGGGTACGGTCACTCGAGCCCGCAGCCCGGGCGGCGGCTCACCGACTGGCCGGCCGACGTGCTGACGATCGCCGACGCGCTCGGCCTGGAGACCTTCTCGGTCGTCGGGATCTCCGGCGGTGGTCCGCACGCCCTCGTGTGCGCGGCGATGCTGCCCGCCGATCGGCTCACCCGGGTCGGCACCATCTGCGGCCTCGGGCCGAACGACTGGCCCGGCGCCACCGAGGGCATGAACCCGATGAACGTGATGTTCAACGAGCTCGCGCTCACCGATCCCGATCAGGTGCTCGCGATGGGCGAGGCGATGGCCGAGGTCATCCGCGCCGATGCTGCGGCCTTCGTCGCCGGTCCGAACCCCGACCTGCCCGAGGCAGACCGCGTCCTCATGCAGGACCCCGCGGTGCAGGCGATGATGGCTGCGTCGATGACCGAGGCGGTGCGTCAGGGCAGCCGCGCCTTCGCCGATGAGATGATCATGTTCGCCCACCCGTGGGGGTTCGAGCTCTCGTCGATCGGCGTGCCCGTGCTGGTGTGGCACGGCAGCGACGACCGCAACGTGCCCGTGTCCCACGCTCGCCACATCGCCGAACAGGTGCCGGGTGCTCGGCTGCGCGTGCTCGAGGGTGAGGGTCACATGACGCTCCCCATCCAGTTGTCGCCGGCGTTCCTGGCCGCCCTGCTCGGCCACGCCCCAGACGGCACGTCGGACTGACTCGGTGCGCGTCCACTACAGCCCGCTCTACTGCGACACCGAGGTCGCCTTCGACACCACCCGCAAGGCGCACGCGATCGCCGCATCGTTGACGCAGCAACCCATCAGGCGCGCACGCCTCGTGATGCCGGAGTCGGCCACGCGCGACCACCTCACGAGCGTGCATGCGCCCGGCTACGTCGACGCCGTGCTCACCGGATCGCCTCGCGACCTCGCCGTCAGCAACGACCTCCCCGGGTGGGACGAGGGCCTCGCCCGCGCGGTGTGTGCCAGCACGGGTGGCGTGATCGCCGCCGCGTTGCACGCTCTCGAACACCGCACCGTCGCCGGCTCGCTGTCGAGCGGCCTGCACCACGCCCGCTACGCATCGGGCTGGGGCTACTGCACGGTGAACGGGCTCGCCATCGCCGCTCGTGCGGCGCTCGACGCAGGCGCCCGACGCGTGCTCGTACTCGATCTCGACGCCCACTGCGGCGGCGGCACCGCCGACCTCATCCACGGCCACGACGGACGCGAGGGTCACCGCCGGCACCGCGGCCTCGACGGCGTGGAGCAGGTGGACGTGTCCGTCGACCCGTTCGACTACTACGGGACGCACGAACGCACCCGGCTGCTGCTCACCGACGGGCCGCGCTACCTGCAGACCGTGCAGACCGCGCTCGACGGCATCGAGGACCCCGCGTCGATCGATCTCGTCCTGTACAACGCCGGCATGGACCCGCACGAGAAGTGCGAGGGCGGCGTCGCCGGCATCAGCGCGCTCACCCTCGACCGGCGCGAGCGCACGGTGTTCACCTGGTTCGCCCGACACCGGCTGCCGGTCGCGTGGGTGCTGGCCGGCGGCTACACGAACCACTTGTCGATGAGCGATCTCGTCAATCTCCATCGCCTCACGATCGGCGCCGCCGCACGCAGTGTGTGGGCCTCGAGCTGAGGTGAACTCGGGTCGCGTCGCGGGCGACATCTCGACGGACTGCGTCGGAGACACAGGAACGAGTGGACGCCAGGACACCCGAGGGGCGGTGACAGGGCCCACCACGACCCTGTCACCAGCCTGCTCCTCGGGGGAGTACGTAGCGCCGGACGACTCCGCCGAACGTCCGGCGCCCGGAACACATGATGTGCGATCGACATCGATGACGCCATGGGTCATCGGGCCCACCCCTCGTCGCGATGGTCGCCTCGGGACTAGGCGGCGGTCGACCTCCTGGGTGGACCACCGACGAGCGCGGCGGCGTCGACGGATCTCCCCGATGACAGGCCACCCAGCGTGACGGCCATCGCCGATGCCGGACCTCGTCGTCACCCCCTGAGGACTCGATCCGGTCAACGGTCGGTCAACACGACGTCATGGAACCGCAATGGAACATGGTGATTCGACCCGGAAATCCTCAGGAAGAGTCCTTGTGTGACACACGTCGAGCGTGGAACGTCACGAAACTGCAAAACATGACACCACTCGCGCGGGCCGGTGCATTATCGTTCTCATGTCCCACGGAACGTGGGGCACACCGGTCACCGCTCAGGGCAGGAAGCGATGACGTGGTGGCGGGGCGGGGTTCGACAGGAGATCGGCATGTTGGGTGCAGTGGTGCAGGAGCTGGGAGGGTGGTGGAGCGGCGTGCTCCATCCATTCGACAGCAACCACCTCGTGCTGATGCTCATCGTCGGGGTGCTCGCCGGCATCGCCACCACCCAGGGCCGCGAGCCGTGGGTCGGGCCGTTCGCCTATCTCGTGGGCACCTTCATCGGCATCGTCGCGGCAGCGGCCGGTGTCGACGTGCCGTTCCTCGACGGAGCGATCATCGCCGGCCTCGTCGTCGGTGTCGTGCTCATGTTCACGCCGCCGCCGCGAATGAGCGCGGTGCTCCCGCTGGTCGCCGTCCTCGGCGGCACGCTCCACGGGTTGTCGTACCGTCACGGCGGCGACACCTCCGGCGGCAGTACCGAGCCGGTGCGCTACGTACTCGGGTTCGTGTTCACCACCGTGTTGCTCCAGGCCTTCGGCGCGATCACCGGCTCGTCGATCGGCCGGTCGGTCGCCGCTCGCCGCACGGTCGCCGTGTGCGCCGCCGCGGCCGCCGTCGTCGTCCTCGCCGTCTGACCCTCACGGCCACCGAGCCGACCCCCGTGTGACCTGCGTCGAAACTGTCGCCACTCGTCATCCGGACACGCCACCGTCGCCGTACTCCCGTCGTTCCACGCATCGCAGCTCGGCGATCGTGATCGACAAGGAGCCCTACATGAAGCGTCGTCTCATCACTGCAGCCGTCACGATGTCGGCCGTGTTCGCCCTCTCCGCCGCCGGCACCGCCAGCGCCGACGAGACCGACACGATCGTCGACAACGCGAGCGCCGACGAGCAATTCTCCACACTCGTCGCCGCGCTCACCGCCGCCGATCTCACCGGTCCGTTCGACGCCTGCGACGACGACAAGACGACGGTGTTCGCCCCCACCAACGCCGCGTTCGAGGCCGCCTTCGCCGCCCTCGGCGTGACCGCCGAGCAGGTGCTCGCCGACACCGAACTGCTCACCACGATCCTCACCTACCACGTGGTCGCCGGCGAGGTGCCCGCCGCCACGGTCGTCACGCTCGACGAGGCCACCACCCTGCAGGGTGAGGACGTGACCATCACCGTCGAGGGCAGCTCGGTGATGCTCAACGACACCGTCAACGTCGTCGCCACCGACGTCGCCAACTGCAACGGCATCATCCACGTCATCGACGGGGTGCTCCTGCCCCCGAGCGTCGTCGCCAGCCTGGCCGCCCAGACCACGGCGATGCCGGCCACCGGCGCCGATTCCGGCACCCTCGCCCTCTTCGCCGCCGGTCTCGTCGGCGCCGGAGCGATCAGCCTCTCCGCCGCACGTCGTCGTTCGGCCCGTGTGAAGGCCTGACCCCAGTTCTCCGGCCGTCGCCCCCACGGCGGCCGGCAGCAGTCGCCTGCGGGCGACCGTAGGAAGCCGGCGCCCCACGTCCCCCCGGACGTGGGGCGCTGCCGCGTCACGACCCGGCTCGGCCAGTCCCTCGATCGGTCTCGCGACCAACACCAGTCGGCCGGCGGCGCGACGGGACGTTGTGCCGTGGCCCGCGATCGACCGTCGCCGTACCGTGGCGGTGTGGACCACGACCTGCCGCTCCGGGGCGGGCCGGGTCGCAACGCCCCGGCCATCGTCACCCGCCGCTTGACCAAGCACTTCCCAGGCGTCCGCGGTTCGCTCGCGCTCGACGAACTCGACCTCGAGGTGCACACCGGCGAGGTCTTCGGGTTCCTCGGTCCCAACGGCGCCGGCAAGACCACCACCATCCGCCTCCTGCTCGACCTCATCAGGCCGACATCGGGTTCGGCCACCGTGCTCGGGCTCGACCCGCGCCGCGACGGGGTGGCACTCCGCACACAGATCGGCTACCTCCCCGGCGACGTCAACCTGCCGCCACGCCTCACCGGACGCGCCTACCTCGCCGACCACGCGGCCATCCGCGGACTCGACCTGCGCACCGCGACCGGCGACCTCGCCGATCGGCTCGGCGCCGACCTCGACCGGCCGATGGGCGATCTGTCGATCGGCAATCGGCGCAAGGTCGCGATGATCGCTGCGTTCGCCCATCGGCCGAGGTTGCTCGTACTCGACGAGCCGACCGGCGGCCTCGACCCGCTCGTGCAGCAGACGTTCCGGTCGCTCGCCCGCGATGCCGCCGACGAGGGGCGCACCGTGTTCCTGTCGTCGCACGTGCTCGACGAAGTGCAACACGTCGCCGACCGCGTCGCCGTGCTCCGCGCCGGACGCCTGGTGGCCGAGGACCGGATCGACGCACTGCTCGCCCGCCTCACCCGCACCTTCCGTGTGCGCTTCGGGGACACACCGCCGCTCGATCGGTTCTCACGCGTGCCGGGCGTGAAGTCGATGTCGGTCCTCACCGGTGGTGATCTCGAGTTCGTCCTCGACGGACCCGCAGGTCCACTGCTCGCCGCGCTCGCCCCGTTGCACCCGCTCGACCTGCACGGCCACGAGCCCGATCTCGAAGAGCTGTTCCTCGGCTACTACGGCGCCACCCATGTCGGGCGTGACGAACCGAACGCGACCGTTCCCGCCGAGGTGGTGGTCGAGTGAACGCCGTCGTGTTCCGTCGTGCACTCGCCGATCGCCGACGCTGGCTGATCGGCTGGAGCATCGGCATCACCGTGTTCGTGGTCCTGAACATCGCGTTCTGGCCGTCGTTCCGCGACCAGAGCGACGAGCTCAATGACATGTTCGACAAGATGCCCGAGAGCCTGCGCGCCCTGTTCGGCATGGGCGACGGCGTCGATCCGTTCTCGCCGGTCGGCTACCTCTCGTCGCAGGTGTACACGCTCGCGATGCCGATGCTCCTCCTCATCGCCGGCATCGGCGCCGCCGCGTCGATGGCGGGCGACGAGGAGAACGGACTGCTCGAGACCGTGTTCACCCTGCCGATCAGCCGTGGCCGCCTGGTGCTCGAACGCTCGGCCGCCGTGGTCGTGCTCACCTCGTCGCTCGCCGCCGTCGGTCTCGTGGCCACCGCGGTGTCCGCACGTGCGGTCGACCTCGACGTGGGCATCGCCTCGATGGTGTGGGCATCGGTCGGCGTGACGGTGCTCACGTGGGCGGTCACCGGCCTCGGGTCGCTCACCGGTGCGCTCACGGGGCGCCGTGGCCTCGCCATCACGGTGGCTGCAGTCGTGGCCGTCGCCAGCTACCTCATCACCTCGCTCGCCGACGCCGGCATCGGCGTGTTCGAGACACTCGAGCCGCTGTCGGTGTTCACGCACTACGACGTGCTCGCCACCCTCGTCGCAGGCACGCCGCCGTGGTCGTTCCTCGTGCTCTTCGCCATCGCCTCGATCACCACGATCGCGGCTCGATGGGCGGTCGACCGTCGTGACCTCCGCAATGCCTGATGCCGCTCTCCGGCTCAGCGATCGGTGGGTGCGGGTTCGGTGCGGAACTGGATGTACGCGGCCACCATCACCACGAGCAGGCAGTTGAACACCGAACCGACCACGAGCATCAGTCCCTCGCCGAAGTACGGCCGTTCCTGGCTGACACCGAACTCGTCGAACACGTCGCGGACCTGGAGCATCACGACGATCCCGACCAGGATGCCGATCACCATCAGCGCCCAGGCGAGCGACTCGACGACGGAGGCGATCTGGTGTGCGTGCTCCCTGGCCGACGACCGGCGTGACGTGGGCGGTGCCGGATCCGCCGCGGTCAATGCCGGCACTTCGCCGCCCGCTGCCCGGTAGTCGGCGACCGATCGCCGTTGCAGCGC
The DNA here is from genome assembly GCA_963169665.1 of Actinomycetota bacterium. Taxonomy (GTDB): domain Bacteria; phylum Actinomycetota; class Acidimicrobiia; order Acidimicrobiales; family Ilumatobacteraceae; genus VFMC01. The sequence continues at coordinate 60,576 of CAUJET010000161.1, forward strand.
CTCCAACTGCTCCGCGGTGAGCAGTTGGCCGGTGCGGAGGCCGGCCTGCTCCGCGATCGGCTGGAACAACTCCACCTCGCCGTCGCGCGCGGCCGCGCCGGGCGCTCGGACGATCACCTGCAGGTGCTCGAGGTTCACGAAGTACGGCATCGGGGTGAACGTACCTCGCCCAGGAACGCTTCCCGGACGGATCGACCGATCGTTCCTCGAACTCCGTCGTGGCAGCCGGTCGTGGTGGTGACAACACCCCCTCGGATCGTGACATCGACGTCGAACCCGCTGTACGCCGTCGCGACGATCGGGGAGACTGGCGTCATGACGCAGCTCGACCCCGGCATCGATCCGCAGCTCGCCGACGCGATCGAGGTGCACCACACGACGTGCACGCTCGACTGCCCCGACACCTGCTCGCTCGCCGTCACCATCACGCGCGACGCGACCGGTCGCGGGCGCATCACCGACATCGACGCAGCGCCCGGCAACGCGCTCACCGACGGATGGATCTGCGCCAAGGTGAAGCAGCACGCCCGCCGCGTGTACGCACCCGAGCGGGTCATGACCCCGCTGATCCGCACCGGGGCGAAGGGGGCCGGCGAGTTCCGTGAGGCCACGTGGGACGAGGTGATCGAGGCGGTCGCCGATCGCATCCGCAGTGCCATCGACACCGCAGGCGCCGACGCGGTCGTGGCGTTCACGTACAACTCGTCGGCCGGCGCCGTGGAGCGCAACAGCATGAGCGAGGCGTTGTTCGCTGCGCTCGGCGCCACGATCGTGGAGCACACCATCTGCGCGCACACGGTGGGCGCCGCATGGGACCACGTGTACGGCGACATGGCCTCGGCCGACCCGCTCGAGGTCGTCGACGCGCAGCTCGTCGTCATCTGGGGTGCCAACCCCACCGTGTCGAACACGCACTTCCCGCCGCTCGTGCAGCAGGCCGTCGCCCGCGGCGCGAAGGTGGTCGTGATCGACCCCCGCCGCACGGCGATGGCCAAGCGCGCCGACCTCCATCTCGCCATCCGTCCCGGCACCGACACCGTCCTCGCGTACGCGATCGCGAACCAGTGGCGGCTGCACGGCCACCTCGACCGAGCCTTCATCGACGCCCACTCGACCGGTGCCGACGAGTTCCTCGCCCACAGCGAGGAGTGGACGCTCGCCCGAGCCGCCGAGGTCACCGGACTCAGCGAGGACGACATCGCCACGCTCTCGCAGTGGTGGGGCACCACCCGGCCGTCGATGCTGCGCCTCGGTTGGGGCCAGGAACGCAACGCCAACGGCGGGGCGGCATGCCGGGCGATCCTCGCCCTGCCGGTGCTCGGCGGACACTTCGGACAGCCGGGCAGCGGCGTGATCGGCTCGACCGGCACGTCGGAGATCCGGGCGAAGCGACGCTGGCCGACCTTCGAGCGGCTCGACCGCCGGACGGTGCCGCTGCACCAAGTGGGTCAGTGGATGGCGCCGGGCTCCGACGACCCGTGTCGCGTCGTGTTCGTGCAGGGAGCGAACCCGGTCGTGATGTGCCCCGACCAGCAGGCCGTCGTCGCCGCGTTCTCGCGCGACGACGTGTTCACCGTGGTGCACGAACAGGTGCTCACCGACACCGCCCGCTACGCCGACGTCGTGCTGCCCGCCACCACGGCGTTCGAGATCGCCGACGTCACGTCTGGCTACGGCACGTTCTCGGTGCAGCCCGTCCGGCCGGTGATCGACCGCGTCGGCGAGAGCCGCTCGAACGACGAGACCGGCCTCGCGCTCGCACGGGCGCTCGGCTTCGACTGGGATCCGCCGACCATCGACGTCGTCATCGACGACCCCGGACCCCGGCTGGTCGACGATCCGCGACGCCAGTTCGTCGACACGATGCCCTTCGACGGGCGCGCCGTGTTCGTCGATCCCGTGCACGGCCTGCCCCGGTACGAACCCGTCGTGGCGACACACCCCCTGACGCTCATCAGCCCGGCGTCGTCGAAGCTCGTGAACTCCATGTTCGGCGAGTTCCAGAGTCCGTCGCCGGCGGTGCTGCTGCATCCCGACGACGCAGCAGTCCGTGGCCTCGTCGCCGGCCAGCAGGTGCGGGTGTTCAACGACCTCGGCTCGATCGTGGTGCCGCTCGACGTGCACGACGACACTCGTCCCGGCGTCGCCGTGATGAGCAAGGGTGTGTGGCTCCGCCACCACGGCGATGGCTGGGGCGTCAACACGCTCACGCCCGCCACCGGCGATCCGCTCGTGAACGGCGCGTGCTTCAACGACACCTTCGTCGACGTCGCTCCCGCTTGAGCCCCGGTTCCGGTCGCGCATCGTCTCGCGGCGCGGGAGGTCTCGCGACCGGAACGTTCAGGCGTCGCACCGGCCTGCGCGACGTGCTCGAACCGCTCGCCGAGGACCTCACGGTCGACATCGCCCTCGCCACCGATTGAGGCCGGCGCGCAGGGACCGTACGATCGGTCGCATGTGCCGCAACATCACCACGCTGCGCGGGCTCGATCCGGGGGCGACGCCGGAGGAGATCGAGGCCGCTGCCCGTCAGTACGTCCGCAAGGTGAGCGGGGTGCAGAGCACCTCGGCCGCCACCGCCGAGGCGTTCGAACGCGCCGTCGTGGTGATCACCGAGGCGACCACGCAACTGCTGGCCGAACTGCCGCCGCGCAAGCAGCCGCCGCCGACGCTGCCGCCGCTGCGGCGCATCGCGATCAAGAAGACCGCAGCCGCGACCTGACCGTCGCGAGGGCGGTCGCCACAGTCGGGTCAACCGTCCGGTGTGGGTTGCGCCCGCCTGAGGTACCAACCCATCAACCACGGAGCCAGCACGACGGCACCGGCGGCGCCCGCCCCGGCGAACACCAACCACAACCGACCACCGTCGCTGAAGAACGTGTCGAAGAAACCCACGACGCACAGCGATGCTGAGACCCGCATCACCCAATGCGTGACGGTGGGCCCACGTGACGGCACCAGAACGAGTGAGGCCAACACGCCGAGGAACACACCGGTCGTCACACCGAGTCCGAGGCCGACGGCCGCGCCGATGAAGCCGGCGATGAACACCACGGCGATCATGTCATCGGTCCTGGTCGAGATCGCGCCATCGAACCCGACGAAGGACTCGCCGGCGAGCCATGCGACGACCACGTAGCCGACCGCGATGACGATGCCGCCACCGACGGCGATGACGATCGACCGGAGCAGCACCTGGAAGAACACCGCGACACGACCGGGCGCCGGACGCTGCGCAGGCGTCGCGGCACGAGGTGCCGGTGGGAAGGCCATGACGAGCAATTCAACCAGAGCGTGTCCGGCCAGGTCGACGACTCAGATGTCGACGACCACGAGGCGCGGTGGCACGTAGTGCATGCGGCGCAGGCCGTACTTCACCATGGGCGCCATCACCAACACCCATACGACGGTGCCCACACCGAACGCGCCACCTGTCACCGCACCGATCACCACGGGTAGGCCGTCGCTGATCCATCGGGCGGGCACGACGTCCATGCCTCGTGCGACCAGGCCGAGCATCAGCACCTCGGTCGGCCCAGGCCCGAGCTCGGTGGGGATCACCAGGCAGATGGCGACCGCGATCACCAGCAGCCCGCCGACGAACAGCGGGATGCGCGCCGCCAACGCCTCCTGCTCGGGGATCAGGTCGAGCACGAGGTTGACGAGCGGCCCGATCACCAGCGTGCCGGCGATGCAGGCCCAACCGAGCCGTGCGCCCATCGCCCGTCCAGCCGCGAAGAACACGATCGAGTTGACGACGAAGCAGATGCCGAACGACCAGTCGGTCACCTCGCTGAGCCCGGTGTTCAACACGTCGAACGGCGACGCGCCGAGCTCGGCGCGCAGGATCATCGGGATGCCGATGCCCACCGCGGCCCACGAGGCGAACAGCCGGGCCAACCTGACACCGGTGGTCATCGGCGGCCGGTCGGCGTCGTCCCCCTTTCGACCCTGGGTCGGCTCGGGCACGCCCGGGGCGCTCGGGTGGATGGACACGGCGTCGACCGTACCCGTCCGAGCGAGCGCCCACACGGGCCGGTCGCCGCCGGTCACCGGACCATCCGAGTGTCAGCGGGCCGGCCGAGTGCCGCAGGACCATCCGAGTGCCGGCGGACCACCCGGGGGTGCCCTGACCACTCGCATGAGCGGCTGGCACTCGGGCGGGCGGCTGGTACTCGGATGCGCGGTCAGGTGGCGAGGGCGGCGTCGTAGAGCTCGCCGAGATCGGCGACATCGACGATCTGGTCGACCGGCGGTCCGTCGATCGTCACGTCCGAGAACGCCATCACGTCGAACACCACGGGTCGGGTGTTCGTCTCGTTGTCGCTCTCGAACCGCAACAGCCGTCCGTCGTCAGCCGCCAACCAATACACGGCGCGCTCGCCGTAGCGCAGCACCACCACCGGCACGTCGCGCAGCGTGTCGGTGCGCACGAACGCGGAGCCCGGCTCCTGCTCGATCAGCAACGGGTTGTCGCGTTGTTCGGCAGCGAGCGCGGTCACCAATGCGAGCGCCTGGTCGAGCTGTCGGCCGACGGGATCGGGATCGCGCACCACCCACGGTGCCGGCGGCAGACCCGCCTGCTCGAGCAACGGTGCCAGGTCGTCCCTCGACTCGAGCACCGCGTCGTCCGACCAGAACACCTCGCGCACGCCCTGCTCGGTGTTGCGCGCACTCACCTGCGCGTACCCGCGGTGCGCACGCCAGTCGACCTCGCCCTGCAGGTTGATCGTGGCCCCGTCGCCCACCTGCACCGCCAGCGAGAACGTGGCGCCGCCCCGCTCGACGTTGTCGAACAGCGCGTTGGCGAGCATCGCCGACTCCTCGGACGTGAGCGGTCGTTCGGCGCTCGCCGGCCCGTCGTCGCCACCGCACCCGACGAGCACCGCGAGCCCGAGCAGGCCGGACGCGGCGACGCGGACGATCGACGAACCGGTTCGGCGCGTCATCGTGAGGGCACCTCGATCGCGGCCAGGTCGACGGCCGGGGGAGTGGCCGACGCCGATGCCCACGGCGCCGTCGCCGCGTCGGGCATCGTCGGTTGCGCGGCGGGGGCGGGCACGTCGCGGTAGTCGATGCCGTCGGGCGGCGGCGGCTGCTCCCACGTGACCGCGCCCACCGTGGTCTGCACCCCGGGGCACGGCAGGAGGTCCTCGATGCGGTCTGGTCGCGACGTGCGGAACGTGTTGCCGGCGAAGCAGTTCGCGCCCGAGTGATCGATCGTCGGATCGGGCAGGTAGAGCAGGTCGAGCGCATTGTCGTCGAGCACGTTGCCCTCCACCGTGTTGCGCTCGGGCGTGAAGATGCCGAGGCGCACGACGCCGATGCCGAACGCCGAGTGGCCGCTCACCCGGTTGCGCACGACCGTGTTGGCCGTGCCGCCGCCGATCGCGATGCCGCCACCGAAGAACCCGTCGGCGATCTCGGGCGTGTTCGCCTCGGCGTTGTCGACCACCAGGTTGCCGGCGATCACGGTTTCGACCTGCGGTGCCAGCAGCTCCATCTTCTGCGAGTTCGGCGTCATCCCCAGCCGGTTGTGCGCGAACACGGAGTCGATCACGTACACGCCGCCCGAGGCGTTGGTGCCGTAGTAGCCGATCGCGTTGTACTCGGCGACCGAGTCGCGTACGACGACGTCGCACGGCTTGCACTGGCCGACGTAGATGCCCGAATCGGGATGGCCGCTCGCGTACACCTGCTCGATCAGACCGCCGCGGGAGGCGAACGCGTACACGCCGTACAGCCCGTTGTTGTGGGCCGTGACCCAGCTCACCCGGTAGCCGACCAGGGCGTCGTCGCCGCTGCCGTACACCGCCTCGGGATCGCGGGAGCCGTCGGGCTCGGTGGCGCCGTCGAAGAGCACCCCGTTCTGCTGGTAGCGCCGTGCGGTGAGGTTCTCGACGGCGACACCGTCGGCCGTGACCGTGATCCCGTTGGCGAGGCGGTCCTCCCCGTCGAGCACCACCTGGTTCCGGTCGGTGCCGCGCAGGACGATCCCCTCGGTGTCGATCCGCACCGCCTCGTGGTACTCGCCCGGCGAGACCAGCACCAGGTCACCGGCATGCGCGGCGTCGACCGCGTCCTGGATGGTGGCGTACTGCTCGGGCACCCGTCGGACGGTGACCTCGTCGGGTTCGTCGCTCCCGCAGGCGGCCAGCAGCAAGGGAACCCCGACCAGCGTCAGGGCCGTGAGCAGGGATTTCGCGACCGAACTCAAGAATCTGCTCACCTTCCGCGTCCGACTTGACGATATCAGGGGGCATTTCGCGCCGGATCGATGCTGCGCCAGGGCAGCGACGGGGCGACACGGGTGGAACCTGACGTGAACGAACCTGAGGCCTTCCCGCAGCCGAGCGGGGAACCGGCGCAGCCCCCCTCTTCGCGCGCCCGGACACCGAAGGTCCCGAAGTCACCCAAGGAGCCCAAGGCCCCGAAGGAACCGAAGGCTGCGAAGGAACCGAAGGCTGCGAAGGAACCCAAGGCTGCGAAGGAACCCAAGGCTGCCAAGGAACCCAAAGCCGAGAGGGAACCCAAAGCCGAGAGGGAACCCAAAGCCGCGAAGGAATCCAGGGCGCCGAGGCCCGAGCGTGAGCCGGTCACCGCGAGACGGGCGACGGAGCAGCCGGTGACCGAACGGCGCTGGTGGAGCGTCGCCGCCGCCGTGGCCGGCATCGCCTACGTGGGGTGGCGTGCCCTCGCGACCCTCCAGGGCGTGCCCGCATGGCTCGGGTGGCCGGTACTCGTCATCGAGGCCTTCGGCGTGCTCGGCGTGATCGTCCTGCTGATCGCACTCGCGCGGCAGCCGCTGCACACCGACGGACAGGCCCATGCCACGTCCAAGGTCGACGTCATCGTGCGCGTGGAGGCCGAGCCGCTCGGCCGCATCGCCGCGTCCCTGGCCGGGCTCCGCCACGGCGACAACATCGCGTCCACCACGATCCTCACCTTCACCGAGCGCGAGGACGTCCGCCTGCTCGCGGCCGAGCACGGCATCGACGTGTACTACGTCGATCCGGAAGAGGATGCCACCGGCCTGCAGATGGCGCTGCGCGTCGGCAAGACGCCGTTCCTCGTGATCCTCGACGCCGGCGACGTGCCCATGCCGAACATGGCGGACGTCCTGGTGCGCCACGCCTACGACGGTCACATCGCCGGCGTGCGCGGCGCGGTCGACAGCTGGTCGACCGAATCGGCCGAGCACGACGCCCGAGGCCGCCATCTCCTGCGCTTCGAGCGCGAGGCGCTGTACCCGGCCGCCGGTCGGGCCGCCGTGCTCCAGGGATCCGGCGTGCTGCTGCGCCGCTGGGCCGTCGAGCACGTCGGCGTCCCCAAGGGCCCCCGACGCACCGTCGAACTGCGGCTGTCCATGCGGCTCCGCAAGGCCGGCCTCGAGGTCGTCGCTCCTGCCGATCCCGTGCTCGTCTCGGTGTACGCCGCGAACACCGCCGCTGCCGTGTCGCTCGAACGTCGTCGCGACACCGCCGCTGCGCTGCGCATGCTGCGCTCGACCGACGGCCCGCTGCTCGGACGCGGCCTGAAGCTCCGCGACCGGATCGCCCTGCTCGCCACCTGCGTCCGTCCGCTGTCGGGCATCCGCCGCGCCCTGTTCGTCGTGGCGCTCCTCGCCGCGCTGCTGGCGGGCGAGCTCCCGCTGCGTTCGTCGATGCTCGGCCTCGCCGGGCTGTGGCTCCCGTGGATGGTGCTCCAAGCGGTGGCGTTGCGCAGCGCATCGCTCGGTCGCCTCGACTGGGGCGATCGCGCCCGATGGTCGTTCAGCACGATGGGTTCGTCGGTGTCGGCGCTCTTCGGTGCCGGCGATCCGGTCATCGGTGCCGGGCGGATGCAACCGCGCCACGGCGCGTTCCGCGAGTTCACGTCGAACCGGCCGATCGCCCTCACGCTCGCCGGCCTCGCCGTCGTGGTGCCGATGGTGGCGGTCAGCGATCGTTTCACTGGCTGGCTGCCGCCGATGCCGACCGCCGAACGCACCGCGCTGATGGCGGTCACGCTGTGGTCGATCGCCGTCATGCTCGACGTGATGCGCTGCCTCAACGGCACCCGTCAGCTGCGTCGCTCCCCGCGCATCGTCACCGAGTTCGCCGGCACCGTCGGCGGGTCGGGCGCCACCATCGTCGACCTCACGCCGTACGGCGCCGGGGCGATCACCGACGACACGGTCGAGGTGGGCCAGGAGGTGCAGGTCTGCTTCGACGTGCCGAGCGTCCGCGACCGCATCTCGATCGCTGCGACCGGTGTGGTGCGCAGCGTGCGCAGCACGCCGCAGGGTCTCGTCAGCGGCATCGAGTTCGTGTCGATGGACTACGCGTCGAGCGATGCGCTCTACGAGTACTGCGAGGTCGTCCACTCCCTCGACCGGTTCGCCGAGAAGCCGCCCACGCGGGTCGAGCGACGTGCCCACCCGGCGCTGCCGCACGTCATCGTGCCGCCGCGGCGCATGGGCGTCCGGCTCTCGGCCGCGGTCGTGCTGCTCGGCGTCGCGGTCGCCACGGCGCCGCCGTTCCGCTCGACCGAGGCGGCGCCCGTCGCCGCGGGCGGCACCATCACCGTGTGGCTGTTCCAGGACCACAACGCGAACGGTGTGCGCAATCTCGCCGGCGACGCGACGAACCCAGCGGTCGACGCCGGTGTGCCCGGCGCGACGGTGACCGCCACCTGCCTCACCGACAACGGCGGCGACGCCACGACGGGCACCGGTGACGGCGAGACCTACGCCACGCCCGTCGCCGCCATCGATGCCGGTGCCGGCCGCTACGACCTCACGAACCTGCCGGGCTCGCCCTGTCGCATCGAGGTCACCGCACTCCCGGACGGCTTCGCCCCCGGACCGCTCGGCGCCGACAACGGTGGACTCGTGCAGTTCGCCGCCGCCGGTACCCAGGTGCTCGTCGGCGTCAACCGCCCCGAGGAGTTCTGCCAGGACAACCCGACGCTCGTCACGAGCTGCATGACCTTCGGCGACCCGGTCGCCGGGGCGACGGCCGACTTCGGCGCGATCAAGTCCTTCTCGTACGGTGCCAGCGGATCGCTGTGGGGTGGACCGACCCCGACCGAGACCCCGGTCGTGCTCGCCACCAACAAAGAGGTCGGCAGCGTCCTCGGCCTCGAGTACCAGCGGGCGACCAAGACCCTCTACCTCGCCGCCTATACCAAGGTGTACGCCGGCTTCGGCCCTGGCGGCCCGGGTGCGATCTACACGATCGACCCGGCGACAGGCGGCGCGTCGGTGTGGGCCACCATCCCGAACGCCGGCTCGCTGCCCGACCGGGCCACCTACGCGCCGAACCCGAACTCGGTGTCGGGCGACTGGTTGCAGGACGGCCAGCACTGGGACGCCGTCGGCACCACGTCCCTCGGCGACCTCCAGCTCTCGCCCGACGGCGCAACGCTCTGGGTCGTCAATCTCGCGGACCGCCAGCTGTACCCGGTCGACACCGCGACCGCCACCGTCGGCACTCCCGTCGCGATCCCGCTCGCCACCGGTGCCGCCGGCGGCTGCGCGGCCGGCGACGTTCGCCCCTTCGGACTCGGCCTGCTCAACGAGCAACTGCTCGTCGGCGAGGTGTGCAGCGGCCCCGCCGCCAACGACCTCCGGATGTACGTGTACGGCTTCGATCCCGTCACCGCCACGTTCACCTCGGCACCGCTGTTCGAGTCGAGCCTCGTGTACACCCGTGGCAGGCCGGGCAACAGCTGCGGTCCCAACGGTGCGCTCGGCGACTGGAACCCGTGGACCACGCGCAACGTGTTCGACGGTTCGAGCTCGCCCACCTACTGCGCCTACACCCAGCCGATGCTCGCCGACATCGAGATCGACGACGACGGTTCGCTGATCCTCGGCCTCCGCGACCGCTTCGGCGACCAGGCCGGTGAGGACGTGCCGGCAGGGTCGAACGGTGGTGGGGGCGAGGGCGTGTCCGGTGGCGACCTGTTGCGCGCCTGCCCGTCGGGCGCCACGTGGGTGCTCGAGAACAACGGTGTCTGCGGTTCGCTCACCACGGCGACGACGGCCCCCACCCAGGGCCCCGGTGGCAAGGAGTTCTACTCGGACGCCTTCGCGACGACGTCGGCTGCAGGAAGCAACCACCAGGAGATCTCGCTCGGCGGGTTGGCCAAGGTGCCCGGCTTCACGACGGTCGCGCACACGGTGTTCGACCCGAGCACCACCAACGGCAGCGACTGGCGTTCGGGCGGCATCCGTCGCAACAGCAACGTCAACGGTCTCGCGACCGGCTTCTTCCAGCTGTTCGACAAGTGCGACAGCTCTGGCGCGAGCTGCCCGCCCGATCGCGACAAGACGCTCACGTTCGGCAAGGTCAACGGCCTCGGTGACCTGATCGCGCTGTGCGACATGGCACCCGTCGAGGTGGGCAACCGCGTCTGGTCGGACGAGAACGGCAACGGCGTCCAGGACGCCGGCGAGCCGGTCGTGCCCGGTGTGCCCGTGAGTCTCGAGATCGGATCCAGTACCTACACCGTGATCACCGACAACTTCGGGGTGTACCGGTTCTCCAGCGACGGTCGTTTCGCCGACGCGCCCGGTGTCGAGTTCGGTGTGCCGCAGATGACCGAGGGCGCCACCGCCACGATCACGTTCCCCACGTCGGTCACCATCGGCGGGACGCCGCGACCGATCACGCGCCGCGACGCCGCGGGCGCGAACGACGCGATCGACTCCGACGCCGACGAGACGACGGGAGCGGTCTCGATCACCGTCGGCGGCGCCGGTCAGAACGATCACACCTATGACGCGGGTTACGCCTCGCGGTACGCGCTCGGCGACATGGTGTGGGACGACCGCAACAACGACGGCGTGTTCCAGGTGGGCGAGCCGGGCATCGACGGCGTCACCGTTCGCCTGTACGTGGATGCCGACGACAACGGACTGCCCGACGGCGCTGCGCTCGCGTCGCAGACCACCTCGAGCGGTGGCTACTACCGCTTCACCGACCTGGCGACCGGCATCTACGTCGTCGAGGTGGTGACGCCCGGCGGGTACCGGTCGAGCACCGGCCAGAACACGTCGGCGACGGGTCCGTACGAGGGCGCATCGACCCCCGACCCGGACGTCGTCGCCACCGATGGCGACGACAACGGCAGCGCCACCGATGCCAGCGGCGCGATCGTGCGCTCGAAGCCGGTCACGCTCGGTTCGTTCGAACCGGCCGGTGAACCTGCGACCCCCGGCCACCCCGACAGCACCGAGGACGTGCGTGCCAACGCGACCGTCGACTTCGGCTTCTTCCGACCGCTCTCGATCGGCAACCTCGTGTGGGACGACGCCGACGACAGCGGCACCGTCGACGTCGGCGAGTCCGGCATCCCGGGCGTCACCGTGGTGTTGCGCCAGGGAGCCGCCGTGCTCGCGACCACCACGACCGACATCGACGGCCACTACTTGTTCCCGCTCCTGTCGTCGGGCCAGTACGAGGTGGAGATCGTCGCCCCAGCCGGCTACCGGAGCTCCATCGGCCGCAACGGCGCCGGCGACTCCGAGCCCGGTCCCGACGTCGACCTCGACACCGACGACGACGACGACAACGGCACCCTCGACAGCGGCGGCGGCACCTCGGTGCGCTCCGCCACCCTCGATCTCACCCCGACGGCCGAGCCGATCGTCGACGCCGACACCACCCCCGTCGGCATCACCGACCCGGCCAGCGACGACGACGCGAACTACACCGTCGACTTCGGGCTGTGGCGGCCCGTGAGCGTCGGCAACCTGGTGTGGTCCGACCTCGACGACGACGGCACGTACGACATCGGCGAGCCCGGCGTGCCGAACGTGCCCGTGCAGCTGTTCGCCGCCGACGGCACGACCGAGATCGAGGTCGGCCCCGACGGTGTGCTCGACACGCTCGACGACGCACCCGGCGGCACGGTCACCGATGCCGACGGTCGCTACCGTTTCGGCGACCTGCGACCGGCGACGTACCGGGTGCAGGTGGCCGTCCCGTCCGGCTGGCGCACCTCGTCGGTCGCCGACGGCGGCGACGCCAACGACGACACCGATCACGACAACAACGGTGGCGTGGCCGTCACCGGCAATGCACTCGCCGGTCACGTCGAGCTCGCGGTCGGCACCGAGCCAACCACCGACGGCGACAGCGACGCGAGCTCCAACCTGTCGGTCGATGTCGGCCTCTTCCAGCCGTCGCCCGCCATGTCGCTCGTGAAGGCCACCAATGGCTGCGACGCCGACACCCCGACCGGGGCGACCGGACCGTCGGGCGGTTGCCCACCCGGTGACGGCAGCACCAACCCCGTCGTCGCGACGGGCGGCGCGGTCACGTGGACCTATGTGGCCACGAACACCGGCAACGTCGCACTGTCGAACGCGCAGATCACCGACGATCGCATCGATCAGAGCTCGATCGACTGCAACGCAGGCGGCGCCGGCAACGGCCAGCCGTTCACGCTCGCCGTCGGCGGCTCGCTCACGTGTACGGCATCGGGCTACGCCACGGGCGGCCAGTACGCCAACGTGGCGACGCTGTCGGCCGACGCCGAGCTCGTGCCCGGCACGACCGGCGCGCTCACCCCCGTGACCGAGCTGTCGCACCACTTCGGCACCGACCCCGGTCTGGCGATCAAGACCTACACCCTGCTCGCCGATCCCGGTGCGACCACCGGCGGCCTGCTGACCGTCGCCCCGCCGACGGTCACGGGCACCGACGACGCCGACCTCCCCGGCGGCGCCGACATGGTCGCCAACCACGTGGTGCCCGACGGCACCGGCGTGTGGTGGGCCTACGCCGTCACCAACACGGGCAACGTGACGCTCACCGACGTGCAGGTGGTCGACGACCGCCGCGGTCCCGTGTGCCAGGGCCTCACCCTCGCCGCCGGCGCCACCTCGTGGTGCGTGCTGCCCGGCCCGCTCGCACTCGCCGACACCGTCGCAGGCCAGTACGGCACCACGGGCACCGCCACCGGCGTCGACACCATCAGCAACCCGAGTGCGCCGACGACGGTCGGTCCGGTCAGCGATCCGACCCACGCCTTCGTGCCGACCCCGGCGATCACGATCAAGAAGTACACCAACGACCAGGACGCCGACACGGCGCCGACCCGTCCGCAGATCGACGCGGGCGCCGGCGTGGTGTGGCGGTACGTCGTCACGAACTCGGGCGACTGGCCGCTCGAGGCGATCGCCGTCGTCGACGATCTCGAAGGGGCGATCAGCTGCCCGGTGCTGCCCGGCAGCCCGAGCCTGCTCCTGCCCGGTCAGTCGGTCACCTGCACCGAGACAGGTGTCGCCGCACCACAGTTCGCCGGGCTCGACTACGTGAACCTCGGCAGCGTCACCGGTACGCCGGTCCCGCCGTCCACCGGCTCGTTGCCGAACCCGGTCGACGACGACCCGTCGGGCTACCGGCCGCTCGTCGCCTCCATCGGTGACCGGGTGTGGCTCGACGCCGACGTCGACGGGATCCAGGGCGCCCCCGACTCCGAACCCGGCATCGCCGGGGTCACCGTGCGGCTGCTGACCCCCGACGACGTGATCGTCGCGACCACCACCACCGACACCACCGGCACGTATGCCTTCACCGGACTGAACCCGGGCACCTACCTGCTCGAGTTCGCGCCACCGGCCGGGCACATGATCACCGACCGTGACACCGGCCTCGACGACACCGTCGATTCCGACGTCGACGTCGCCACGAGGCGCACCGTGCCCACCCGCCTCGACGGCGGCGAGAACGACCTCACGTGGGATCTCGGCGTCTACCAGCTCGCCTCGCTCGGCGATCGCGTCTGGTACGACCAGGACCTCGACGGGTTGCAGGACGACGGCGAGGCGCCCGTGGTCGGCGTGGAGGTCCGCCTCTTCACCGCAGGTGGCACCAGCCTGGCTTCGACGACCACCGACAACGACGGGCTCTACCGCTTCGACGCGCTGCGTCCCGGCGGGTACGTCGTGCAGTTCTCCGTCCCCAACGGCTACACCGCCACGGCGCGCGATATCGGCGCCGACGACGCGCTCGACGCCGATGCACATCCGGTGACGGGCCAGTCACCGCTCGTGCAGCTGACCTCCGGTGAGCACGATCCGTCGATCGACGCCGGCGTGTACCAGCGGGCATCGATCGGCGACCGGGTCTGGGAGGACATCGACCTCGACGGCGTGCAGGATCCGGGCGAACCGGGCGTGTCCGGCGTGGTCGTGTCGCTGTACGGCCCGACGGGCACGGCGGTCGACAGCGTCACCACCGACGCCGACGGCATCTACCGCTTCGCCGGGCTCCAGCCGGGCACGTGGTCGGTGGGAGTGTCGAACCTGCCGTTGGGCATGACCGTCACCATCATCGACGTCGGCACCGACGACGCCGCCGACTCCGACGTCGAGCCGACCACCGGACGGGCCGTCGCGACCCAGCTCACACCGGGTGAGAGCGACCTCAGCTGGGACGCAGGCATCCACCGGCCGTCCACGCCGGCCATCCCCGCGTCGAGCGTGCCGACGCCCGGCAGGCTCCCCGTCACCGGCGGCGAAGCGCTGCAGCTGCTGGTCTTCGGATCGGCTCTCGTGATGATCGGCCTGCTGCTGGTGCGGGCACGACGCCCACGCACCCTCTGAGCTGGGACGCCGCGTCTGACACGGGGTGCACCGACCGGCCCGCGATGCGTGGGAACCGGCGGGGAGCGCCGGTAGCATCGACCCTTGTGCCCGCGGCCGGTCTGGCCTGCGCGCCCGCAGCAGCTGTGGTGTCGCTCGACGCCACACCGGTGTCACATTCCGGTCAAGATCCGGTCGACGAAGTAGAGGAAAGAGAACCAACGATGGCCAAGCGCGAATTCCCCCTGGAGCGCACCCGCAACATCGGCATCATGGCCCACATCGATGCCGGCAAGACCACCACCACCGAGCGCATCCTCTACTACACCGGCAAGAGCTACAAGATCGGTGAGGTGCACGACGGCGCGGCGACCATGGACCACATGGCGCAGGAGCAGGAGCGAGGCATCACGATCACCTCGGCCGCCACCACCTGCATCTGGAACAACCACCGCATCAACATCATCGACACGCCCGGCCACGTCGACTTCACCATCGAGGTGGAGCGCTCGCTGCGCGTGCTCGACGGCGCCGTCACCGTGTTCGACTCCGTCGCCGGCGTCGAGCCCCAGACCGAGACCGTGTGGCGTCAGGCCAACAAGTACAACGTGCCCCGCATGTGCTTCGTCAACAAGATGGACCGCATCGGCGCGAACTTCTACCGCACCGTCGACATGGTGAAGAGCCGCCTCAACGCGGTGCCCGCCGTGCTGCACCTGCCCGTCGGCGCCGGTGGCCCCGAGAGCAACAAGCCCTTCGCCGGCCTCATCGACCTCGTGAAGATGAAGGCCCTCATCTGGCGCGACGAAGAGCTCGGCGCGAAGTGGGACGAGGTCGACATCCCGGCCGACCAGATCGATGAGGCAAACCAGTACCGCGAGGAGCTGCTCGAGACGATCGCCACGAGCGACGACGAGCTGATGGAGAAGTACCTCGCCGGCGAGGACCTCACCGAGGCCGAGATCAAGCGCGCGATCCGCAAGGGCACCCTGGCGTTCGACTTCGTGCCGATCCTCTGCGGCTCGGCGTTCAAGAACAAGGGCGTCCAGCCGATGCTCGACGCGGTCATCGACTTCCTGCCGAGCCCGCTCGACATCCCGCCCACCACGGGTGTGAAGCCGAACCACGAGGACGAGGTCCTCGAGCGCAAGGCCAGCGAGAGCGAGCCGTTCTCCGCCCTCGCGTTCAAGATCGTGGCCGACCCGTTCGGCAAGCTCACCTACTTCCGTGTGTACTCGGGCTCGATCAACAAGGGCGAAGAGGTCTACAACTCGACCAAGGAGCGCAAGGAGCGCCTCGGCCGCATCCTGCTGATGCACGCCAACCAGCGTGAAGACCTCGAGGTGGCCATGGCCGGCGACATCGTCGCGGGCCTCGGCTTCAAGGACACCACCACCGGTGACACGCTCTGCGACCGCAACAACCCGATCATCCTCGAGCGCATGATCTTCCCCGAGCCCGTGATCCACGTGGCGATCGAGCCGAAGACCAAGGACGACTCCGACAAGCTGGGCAAGGCCCTCAAGTCGCTGTCCGACGAGGACCCGACCTTCCGGGTGCGCACCGACGAAGAGACCGGCCAGACCGTCATCTCCGGCATGGGCGAGCTCCACCTCGAGATCCTCGTCGACCGCATGATGCGCGAGTTCAACGTCGACGCCACCGTCGGCAAGCCGCAGGTGGCCTACCGCGAGACGATCACCAAGACCGTCGAGTCGGTCGAGTACCGCCACATCAAGCAGTCCGGTGGTTCGGGTCAGTTCGCCGTCGTGAAGATCACCCTCGAGCCGAACCCGGGCAAGGGCTACGAGTTCGTCGACAAGATCAGCGGCGGTCGCATCCCGCGTGAGTACATCAACCCGACCAACCAGGGCATGCAGCAGGCCCTCGACTCGGGCGTGCTCGCCGGCTACCCCACGGTGGACGTGAAGGCCTCGCTCGTCGACGGCCAGTACCACGACGTCGACTCCTCGGAAATGGCGTTCAAGATCGCCGGTCAGATGGCGTTCAAGAAGGCCGCCGAGATGGCCAAGCCGGTCCTGCTCGAGCCGATCATGGCCGTCGTGGTCGTGACCCCCGAGGTCTACATGGGTGACGTCATGGGCGACCTGTCGAGCCGCCGTGGCCGCATCGAAGGCATGGAGGCCCAGGGCAACTCCCAGGTCATCCGGGCCCAGATCCCGCTGTCGGAGATGTTCGGCTACTCCACCGACCTGCGCTCGCGCACCCAGGGTCGCGCCACCTACACCATGCAGTTCGCGCTGTACATGGAGGTGCCGCCGAACATCGCGAGCGACATCATCAAGCGCGTCCGCGGCGAGTGATCGCCCGCTGACGCCTTGAGCGTCGACGCCACATCACGACAGCACGACGACACGGCCCGGGCCTCCGCGAGGAGCCCGGGTCGTGTCGCGTCCCGGGTCCGGTGACGGGCGATGGGATCAGGTGACGGCTTCGTCGAGGACGAGGTTCGCCTCGCGTGCCTCGCGCGACGCCAGGTAGCCGAGTGCCACGAGGACGACGAGCATCGCCACGCTCTGCACGAACGACACGCGCTCGTCGAGGAACACCCACGCGGCGATCGACGCGCCGACCGGTTCGGCCTGGATGAGCAACGACGACACCGACGAGTCGACCCGCGGCTGGGCCCACGCGACCAGCCCGTGGCCGATAATGCCCGGGCCGATCGCGAGCAGCACCACCCACCACCAGTCGGTGCCGCTCACCTCGCCGAGGTCGGCGCCGACCGCGAACACGATCGCCGACACCGTGACCGCTCCGGCGCCGGACATCACACACATGAACTGCACCGTTTCCACCTGCCGCCGGACGCCCTTGCTCAGGAGCAGGTAGGCCACCCAGACGAGCAGTGACGCGATGGCCCAGGCGTACCCGATGGCGGTGTTGCCGCCGTCGCCGGTGCTCGGCGCAGCGAGCACCGCCACCACGACGCCACCGACGGCGACGACTGCGCAGCCGATCTTCACCGCGTTCAACTGCTCGCCCATGAAGCGCGCCGCAATCGGCAGCGCCACCACCGGGGTGAGCGCGCCGACGATCAACGCGACCGCGATGCTCACGTACTCGAGCGTGATGAAGAAGGCGCAGATGTTCAGGCCGAACAGGGCGCCGAGCGGTGCGGCGTGCCGGATGTCGTTCCATGTGGGCAACCGCCGCATCGCGACCGACACGACCAGCATCACCGCAGTCGCCACCCACATCCGCCAGAACGACAGCACTTCGCCGCTGGCGCCGGTGGACTTGCCGAGCACGCCACCGAACGACCAGAACACGTTGGCCATCAGGACGGCGACGATGCCGAGCCCTCGGCCACCCGGTCCGCCGGGGGTACCGGTCGCGACCGGTGCGGTGGCCGCTCCGGTGGAGCCGCCGGTGTCGGTGGAGGCGCTCACGACGGCATCGGCGCCGACGCTACCGGGCGGGATCGGGCAGCGGCGGGGTCGCACGGCCGCCTGAGCCCGTCGCCCACCAACGGGTGAACGCGGTCGCTCGACGCAACATCGACGGCACGAGAGCGTGCATACTTGTCGACCTATGGTCGCCCCGGGGAACTCGCGTCCGGTCGGCGCTACGGCTGCGAACGGTGGACGTCCGGTCCGCAAGCTGGGTC
>CAUJET010000162.1 GCA_963169665.1 Actinomycetota bacterium
CCCGAGCTCGGGAAGCGGCGGATGTCGCCGACTCTGCCGACGATCACCGCGGCCATCAACGGTCCGATGCCGAACACCTGGGTCACGGTCGTGCCCGAGGCGATCACGGCAGCGGCGGTTCGTTCGCGGACGTCGTCACGGGCGCGGTCGAGGGTGCGGATCTCGTCGATCAGCTGATGGCAGGTCGCCAACCGCTGAGCGATGACCGGGCTCGTGATCGTCACGCTTTCCAGGAGTTCTGCGGCTTTCGTGGCGGTCAACGATCGTGTGGTGCCGCCCTCGATGAGCACACACATCAGCGCGTGGAGCCGGCAGACGGTGCGGGTGCGATGTGCGGTGATCTGATGATCGCGATCGGCGAGCAGACGCAGCACGACCCGGTGCTCATCGAGGCCGGCAACGACGTTGAGAGCAGGAGTGCGCCATGCCACGATCGCCGCGGAGCGGGCATCGTTCGGGTCGGTCTTGTCGATCTTGCCGCGCTCGAGCAGCCGCACCCGTGACGACAACTTCGGTGGCACATCGACCACGTGCTCGCCCGCGGCGACGAGTTGCTGGGCCAGCATCGCACCCATCCCGGTTGCGCCTTCGACAGCCCAGGTGCGCGGCTCGAACCGTGCCGCCCACGCCAAGAGGCGGTCGCGTTGATCTCGATCAGCGGTGACACGAATCGTGTCGAGCACCACTTCGGTGCGGTCGACAACGACCGCCGTGTGGGACCCCTTGTGCGGGTCGATCCCGATCATGAACATCGATGTGATCCTTTCGTCGTGGAGTGAGTTCGCCACGGCGGGCACACCTGATGCGTGGTTGATGCCGTTCCTCTTTCGAGCCACGCCGCGACAGGATCTGGCCAGGCGGTCGCTTCGCTCAAAAGCCAACCTCACGGCGACAGGGCATTCATGAGACACACCCGACCAGACCCCCGACGCTACGGAAACCCGTCAACGCCTTGCATCAGATCCTCTATCAGGGCAATCTGAATTCCTAACCGGAGTCAAGCGCGTATTGTTGGTGTCGAGCGGGCCAGCGCGGAGCGATTCGTCGACTCCTGTTTCGTTGGCTCGCTCATCGCGACTGGCTTTCGGCGTCGGACCTCGGCGGGGATGCTGTAGCGCTCGGCGATGATTGCTTTCGCTTGTTCTCGATCAACGGGTTGACCGTCGATGTCTCGCACGATGTAGAGCTGGTCGTTGCGCCAGCAGGCGCCGATTCGAGTGAGCAGCGTCGTGGCGATGTGGCACACCGCGGAGAAGTGATGCAGGCGTCGCTCGACGACGAGGCGGTGATACTTGGCTGCGAGTTGCGGGTCTTGATGTCGGGCGAGATCGGCGGCGAACCACAGGTCGCGACGCAGACCCGGATCGCCCTGTTTGGTGATCGAGGGGTTGGTCTCGCTGAGGCCGGATTGATTGACGCCGGGCACCATCCCGGAGAACGAACGGATCGCGGCGAGGTTGGCGAAGCGGTTGGCGTCGCCGAGGCGCCCGAGAATCCCGCCCGCGAGAACGTCACCGATGCCTGGTGCTGAACGGATGATTCCTTTCGGATCGGCTCGGTCGTAGAGGCCGACGATTCGGGTGTCGAGCCGCGTGATTTCGTCATCGAGTTGACGCAGCACCCGCACCTCGGACGCGAGGTCCCAGGCCAGTTCATCGAAGTCGATGCCGCCACCAGCCCACAACGTGATCGCTTCGTTTGCTGCAGCGAGCAATCGTTCGGCATGGTCTTCGTTCCAGTGGCCGCCGCTGGTGCGCTTGACGACGTCAGTGAGCCGGCGGAGACCCAATCTGCGGATGCTGTAAGGGTTTCCGTAGTGCTCGAGGACGTGCAGCGCGGTCTTCGTGGCACGAACACCGAGGACTTCGGCGTAACGCGGTCCAAGCAGATCCAACATCGCGTCGAGACGTTGCCGGCACGCCAGATGCGACTCGACGAGCTTCACGCGTCGCCGAACAGCACGCTTCAACGCGTCGGCAGGACCAAGATCGGACGCCGGTGACAGCCCCTCGGGATGCAGCAACGGCATCCGGGCCAACATCAACGAATCCAGCCGATCGTTCTTGGTGTGCTTGGTGAAGTAGCGGCGCAGATCCGACGATTGCTCCGGAGCGACGAGCACCACCTTCGCGCCGATCGCCCGGAAGTGCGCGGCCACGATCACCCACGCGTTCCGGGTCGGTTCCATCACCACCGTCAACTCCTCGGGCGGCCCCGCAGCGTCGCTCACCGCGACCAGTTCATCGTGCAGGTTGTGGAACCGTCGCCGCGTCCACACCACCTGACCCCGGTCGTCAGTCAGGGTGGCCACGTGCGCCGATCGCACGGCCAGATCGATGCCCATCGTTGTCATGGATCTCCTCGAGCTCGTAGTTGACGCTGGCCCTCCAACGACACAAGCAAGAGCGCAACATCCCGACCATCCGAGCTAACAGGGCTCCAGAAACACCGGTCCCGAATTCCTCAACAGGGCCACCACGCTCCAACCGAGCCGACCATCTCGTCCGTCTTTCAGACATCAGGAGTCGCCGGTTCGACGCTCCAGCGCGCAAATCAGACGAGACCAGATGGACCAACCCGATCACCCTACGAAACCGGATCCGGCACCACAGGGCGACCTACATAGTGTTAGATGCACGGGTGGGCGAGGTCGGTGTCTGTTGAGCGATAACTGGCTTCGAGTCATTCCGACCGACCCGACATTCGTTCCCTCGGCCCAAGCAGCGCAGCGGGGTGTGCATCTTCTGGCTCGTCTGGCGCCGGCCGGTGCCTCCGGAGAACCTGCGCATGAGGTTGATTTCGGCAAGACCGTCTTTGTGGACGCTGGAGCAAACTTCGAGTCCGTGACGTGCCCCTGGTGCGGCATGGCGATCGACCTGGAACTGTGGCAGGACTGGATGGGCGCAGCAGCCTCGACCGAGTTCACACAAC
>CAUJET010000163.1 GCA_963169665.1 Actinomycetota bacterium
CACGAGCATCGAGACCAAGACCGGCTACGGGCTTACCGCCTGGCACGAGCTTCGGTCGGCACGCATCGCAGCGAAATATGCCGATACCGTCACCTTTCTCGGTGCACACGTGGTGCCAACGGGGGCGGATCCGCAGTCCTATCTCGAGCTCGTCACGGGGCCGATGCTCGCGGCCGTGGCGCTGGCACTCGACCCCCGGGTGCCAGGTGGGCCAGTCGCTCACCTGATCATCGACGAAGCGCAGGACGTTCGCCCGCTCGAGTGGCGAATCCTGCTGAACTCTGTCCTCGAACAGGGCGGCTCAGTCTCCCTCTTCGGCGATATGAACCAGCGCCGCTCTGACTACACGGCCTCCGACTGGAGGGAACTGGCTGTAGATCTCGAGATCACCGACGCCGACGGCGCAATCGCGATTCGAGAACTCGAGGTGGGATATCGCTCGACGAAACAGATCCTGCGATTTGCGAACCGTCTCCTGCCGCGCGGCACCAGAGGCGAGATTGAATCGCCCTGGGTCTGATGGAGGCTCGGGTTATTGGTTTCCAACCCCGAGCGGGGTGGGCTGTTGGGCAGCGTAGTGCGCTGCTTCGAACTCGATCGGCGGGATGTCGCCGCAGTGGCCGTGGAGGCGGTCGTGGTTGAACCAGTGCACCCATGACAGCGTGGCGAGCTCGAGTTCGTCGACGTCGTTCCACGGCCTTGGGGCGTCGGGCCCGTAGACGCATTCGGTCTTGTAGAGCCCGTTGGTGGTCTCGGCCAGCGCGTTGTCGTAGCTGTCCGCGACGGTGCCGATCGAGGGTCTCGCGCCGATCTCGTCGAGGCGTTCGGTAAACCGCACCGACGTGAACTGGCTGCCCGCATCGGAGTGTGTGACGAGACCGACAAGGCGGCGGCTGCCACGTGAACGACGGGCCATCTCGAGCGCGTCGAGGACCATCTCGGTGCGCATATGGCTGGCGGCGGTCCACCCGACGATCATCCGCGAGAACGCGTCGACGATGAAACACACGTAGGCCATCCCTGTCCTGGTCGGGACATAGGTCAAGTCGGTCACCCACAACTCGTTCGGTGCTGTGGCGGTGAAGTTCCGATTGACCAGATCCGGGGCACGCACGGCGTCGGGGTCCTGGCGGGTGGTGAACACCTTGCGGCGTTGCCGCGAGACACCCTCGATGTCCAGCCGGTGCATCAGACGGGCGACCTGGTCACGACCGATGTCGTGGCCGGCACGCCGGGCTGCCTTCCACAGTTTGTGAGCGCCGTAGACCTTGCGGTTGGTCACCCACAACACCATCAGGATCTGCATCATCACCGCGTCACGCACCGCACGCGCCGATGGTGCCAGTTGCCGTTTCTTGGCGGCGTAGTACGTGCTCGGAGCCATCTGCAACACCCGGCAGATGGGCTCGACTCCGAACTCGTCACGATGCTCGTCGATGTAATCGACGATCACCTCGATGGGCGGTCGAGCTCCGCCGCGAAGAAAGCCGACGCCGACTTCAAGATCGAGTTCGCCCGCCGCAACTCGCGGTTCTCTTGCTCCAACTCGCTGATCCGCGCCGCCTGAGCGGTCGTCACCCCAGGGGTGATGCCCTGGTCGGTCTCGGCCTGCTTCACCCAGTTGCGCAGCGACTCGACACCGATCCCGGTCTGATCAGCGACCCGTTTCACCGTCCCATGATCCGTGCCCAACTCCTTGCGGAGCTGGAACACCGCGCGCACTGCACGCTCCTTGTCTGCCGGCGTGTACCGGTGTGTTCTCGGTCGACCCGATGACTGCTGTGATGCCATGACTCCATCCTCGTTTCCAAGGTCAAGAGCCTCCAACCATCCCAGGGCGATTCAAATTGGGTTCTCGCTGCGGCTTTTCATCCGTTGGTTCTGGGTTCTCGCTGCGGGGACGTCCATCGATTCGGATTGCGGACCAATCGGGGTTGTCAGCAACCTCGGTTGGTACGCAATCGCTCAGGCGGTGCAGGTGAGGCTGGCGTCGGCCCGACGACCGGATCGGGCATCGGATCCGACCCCGGACGCGATCGTGCCCAGGACCGGTGGCCCTGGGCACGATCGTCATGTCGGTTTGTCTGGCTCGTTCCCGATCGTCAGCGCCTCAGCGGACGATCGGGGAACTCGTCAGGCGGCTTCGTCGATCCAGATGCCACCGACGTCGAAGAAGCCGCCGTTGTCCTCGATCTCCGTGCCGTCGGGGAAGGTCCCCTCGCCGACGCCGAGCACGGTCGGCTGATGGGGCACGCCCCACAGCGTCCACGAGCCGGGGAAGTTCAGGCACTCCTCGGCCATGCGCTTGTTGATGTTCGCCGCGTACTCCTGGCGCTTGGCCGGGTCCGGCTCACCGCGAGCGGCGTCGAGGTTCTCGTCGACCACGGGGTCGCGCAGGCGGGCGAAGTTCAGCGAGAGGCCGCCGTCGGGCTGCGCGGTCGACGAGTGCCACCACAGGTACTGGGCATCGACGAGGGTGCCGCCGTGCGACCGCCACCCGAACATGACGTAGTCGGGATCGCCGAACAGCGCCTTGGTGATGTACTGGTCCTGCGGGATCTGGACGATGTTGGTGTCGACCCCGATCTCGGCCCAGTAGTCGCTGATCAGCTGAGCGGTCTGGCTGTTGATCGCCGTCACGGTGGTGCCGTAGGTGACCTCGATCGGGCCGGGGTTCTCCGCCAGGTACTCGTCGAGGAGTGCCTGGGCACCCTCGATGTCCTGGGTCGTGTCGAAGCCGTTGTCCTCGAGGTAGCCCTCCTGGCCGGGGGAGAACAGACCGTTCGCGACCTGCAGGATGCCGCCGCCGGTGAGGTCGATCAGCTCCTGTCGGTCGAGCGCCTTCGAGAGCGCGCAGCGCACCCGCTTGTCCTGGAGCGGACCCGGCTTGTCGAGGTCGATCATCGTGTAGTTCGTCTCGACGAACCGGTCCTGCTCGGGCATCGGGAACTCGTCGGCCAGCTCGCGGAAGTCGGCGATCACGACGGCAGCCGAGGTGGCGAAGATGTCGATGTCACCGTTCTGCAGCGCCTCCGACGCCGTCTCGCTGTCCTCGATCACGCGGAACTCCACACCGTCGAGGTAGGGCAGCTGGTTGCCTGCGGCATCCGTGCGCCAGTAGTTCTCGTTGCGCGTCACGACGAGCTTCTCGCGCGGGGCGTAGCTCTCGACGACGAACGGGCCGGTGCCCACTGCCATCGTGGGATCGCCCGTACCGGCCTTGACGGCCTCGAGCCACGTCGGTGAGGCGATGAAGCCGAGCTGCCCGGCGAGGAAGGCTGGCAGCGTCGCCCACGGTCGCGGCTGCGACAGGTCGCCGCCCTTGCCGGTCTTGATCGTGAACGTCATGTCGTCGACCAGTTCGATCGCGAACGACCCGTCCGGGTTGCGCCCGAAGTCGGTGATCGCGCTCGCCGTCAGCAGGGCGGTCGAGTGCTCCTGCAGGTTGTAGACCACGGCAGCCCCGTCGAGCGGCGTGCCATCGTGGAACGTGATCCCCGGGCGCACCTTGAAGGTCCACTCCGTGTAGTCGGCGTTCGGTTCGTAGCTCTCGACGAGCACGCCGGCGTACTCGCCGTCGGCGTTGCGGGCCACGAGCGTGTCGTAGAACGCGGCCGCACGCACGTAGCAGTACTGGTCGCACTGCACCGCGGACGGTGTCCACGGATTCGTGGCCTCGGCCTCACCGCTGACCCGGAGGATGCCGCCGTACACCGGCTCGGACGCCGCGGCGGGCGCCGCGGTGGTGTCGGGCACCGTGGTCTCGGCGCCTCCATCGCTCGCAGGCGGTGCCGTCGCCTCCGTGCCCGTCGTGGTGTCGTCGACGACGGTGGTGGCGGGCGTGTCGGTGTCGCCTGCCTCGTCGTCCTTCTTGCTGCAGGCACCGGCGACGAGTCCGCCGACGACCAAGGTCGTGAGCAGCAGCCGGCTCGAGCGACCGCGGGTGCGGCCGGGCTGAGTGGACATGGATCTCCCCCTTCGTCGCACGCCGCCCCATTGCCGTGGGATTCCCCTCCGGCCCGGCGTCGACGGATCGATCATGTCAGCTGACCCGACCCTCGACAAGAGCCGTGCGCATCGGCGCTGCACAGGTGCCGCACGGCGGCATCGACGGCGCCTCGACGACGGCGCGGCGATCCGACGGATCAGATCGGCCGGGCGAGCTCGCGCGACGCGACCGTGTCGAAGTAGTCCGCGTCGAGGGTGAAGCGATCGCCTCGCAGGGTGTGCAGCGTCCAGCCCGGCACGGTGCCGCCAGGCAGGTGGCACCACCACTGGCTCCACGCGACGGTCTCGTCGCCGGCCGCGTCGGCGAGTTCGAACCGGATGCCTCGGGCCGGCATCTCGGCCTGCATCTTCTGGAGATACCCGACGACCGCGTCGTGGCCCTCCATCCGTCCGTAGACGACATCGGTGAACACGGCGTCGTCGGTGAACAGCTCGCCGAGTTCGCTGTAGCGACCCTGATCCTGGATCTGCCAGAAGCGGCGCACCACGTCGAGCGCCGGCCCCGCGGCGTTGCCGTCGCCCGCGGACAACCCGGTGGCGGTCACGAGGTCGGGACGCTTCGCATCGCCGCGCAGGGTGCGGTACGCGACCGGGTCGAGGTAGTCGGTCACGAACGTCACGAGGCCCTCGTCGTTCAACCGATAGAGGCTCTGGCCCGGCACGTCGAACGGTCCGTCCGGGGTGCGCACCTCCATCACCCACGTCGCCCATCCGACGACGCGATCCGCTTCCACGTGCCAGTCACGGAACGTCGCGCCGGAGCTCGGCACCATCTCCTCCATGTGGCCCATGAAGGTGCGGATGGCATCCCGGCCGCGCTGCGGGCCGAAGAACGGGTCGTAGTAGACGGCGTCCGCCGCGAACAGTTCGACGAGGCGGGTGTACTTCTGATCGTCCTCCACGGCGCCGAAACGGCGGAGGGTCTCGACGGCGGGTCCTGGCATGCGCGGAGCCTAGGAGCGCAAGCCGAGCGGTGTCGACGGGTGCTCCACCGGGGCGGTGGCCGTCGTCCCTCGGCCATCTCTAGGCTGGTCCATGTGACGACGCGACCGCCACGCCCAGAGCCCGGTCCGACCCCAGGCCGACGGCCCCTCGGCCCCCGCTGGGAGGACGCGGTCGAACAGTCGATCCAGGAGGCCATGCGCCGCGGCGAGTTCGATCGTCTGCCCGGCACGGGGCAGCCGATCGCCGGACTCGACGGTCCCCACGACGAACTCTGGTGGGTCAAGGACAAGCTCCGTCGTGAGGAGATCGCCACGATCCCGCCGAGCCTGGCCGTGCGACGCGATCGCGACCAACTGCGTGAGCACCTGCACACGTTCGTGTCCGAGCGGGCCGTGCGCGAGGCGGTGGAGGAGCTGAACGAACGGATCCGGAAGCTCAACCGCTACGGCAGCCCGAGCGGACCGCCGACGAGCCTCATGCCCCAGGACGTCGAGGAGTACGTGGCCCGCTGGCGCGACGCCACCGGTCGCGAGGCCTGACCAGAGCCGATCACCGTCCGACCGGTCGCGGATCCGACCGGCCGCGAACGGAGTTCGAACGATTCACGAAACACTGCCGGCCGGCGGATGCACGGCGCCGCCGATGCGGTTGGGTGTGACCATGCGCCAGTTCCTCCGCAACACCAAGGTCAGCATCCCTCTCGGCATCGGCGTGCTCGCACTGCTCGCCTGGGTCGTCTTCGGCGTGTTCGGCGTGCACCTCCTGTTCGTCGACGACGAGGTGAACGAAGCACTGCCCGCGTTCGACAGCCCGGCCGCGGCGGCGCCGGCGGCCGCGCCAGTCGAGGTGACGGTGACGACCGAGGTGGCGGGGTCGTTCGTGTCCCGTGAGCACGAGACGACCGGTCGGGCGTTCGTGCTCGGCGACGGCAGCGGGCAGCGCTTCCTCCGGTTCGAGGAGTTCGCCACGTCGAACGGACCCGACCTGAACGTGTACCTCGTCGACAGCAGCACCGGCGACGTCAGCGACTTCGTCGACCTGGGGAACCTGAAGGGCAACATCGGCGATCAGAACTACGAGATCCCGGTCGGCACCGACCTGTCGAAGTACGACACGGTCGTCGTGTGGTGTGTCCGCTTCTCGGCGAACTTCGGCGACGCCGTGCTCGCGCCGGTCTGACCACCGGGCAGACTGCTCGGCATGAGCAGCCCTCGTGACTGGACGCCCGACGTGCTCGACGGGTTCGAGCAGACCACGCTCACCCTGCCGGCGGCGGCCGACGGTCCGGTCGACGTCGTCGTCGTGCGCACCGCCGCGTCGCCCGCTGCCGCCGCCGGCAGCACCGCGGCCGTCCTGTACGTCCACGGCTTCGGCGACTACTTCTTCCAGGCGCATCTGGCCGAGTTCTTCGAGGCGCGGGGCATCCGCTGGTACGCCGTCGACCTCCGCCGCCATGGTCGTTCCTGGCTCGCACACCAGTCGCCCGACACCACCGACGACGTCGACGAGTACCTGGCCGACGCGGCCGCCGCCGTCCGGTTGCTCGTCGACGAGGAGGGGATCGAGCGGCTCGTGCTGAACGGCCATTCGACCGGTGGTCTCGTCGCCGTGCTGTACGCGCATCGAGGCGCCGGTCGCGAGCACCTCGACGGGGTGTTCCTGAACAGCCCGTTCCTCGACATGAACCTGCCGGCGTGGCAGGAGCGTGTCCTCGAGCCCGTCCTCGCGTTCGCCGGTCGGTTCCTCCCGAACGTCACGTTGCCCGGGCTGTCCCCGGTTTACGGCGAGAGCATCCACGCCGACCACCACGGCGAGTGGACCTTCGACCTGCGCTGGAAGCCGATCGAGGGGTTCCCCGCACGAGCCGGATGGTTCCGTGCCATCCACCGCGCCCAGGCCGAGGTGGCAGCCGGGCTCGCGATCGCGGTGCCCGTCCTGCTGCTGCACGCCGAACGCAGCTCGCGACCGTCGGCGTGGAGCGAGGAGGCCCAGCGCACCGACACCGTGCTCGACGTGGAGGACATGGTCCGCCTCGCTCCACGCCTCGGGAGCCGCGTGGAGGTGCGGGCGATCCCGGACGGGATGCACGACCTGACGCTCGCCGCGCCGGTGCCACGGACTCGGATGTTCGAGCTCCTCGGTGCGTGGATCGACCGGCTCAGCGCCTGATCGCGATCGGGCTACGGTCGCCCAGATGCGGCCGGCCCAGGAGACGCTCGACGGACGCACCGCCGCACGCCGGGCGGCCGAGTCCGTCGCCACCGCAGTGGGCGGCGGCGTCCTCGGGTGGGCGCTCGGCGCCCTCGTGAGCCCCATGCTCGGCGTGGTCGTCGGATCGATCGCGATCTGCAACGGGGCCGTGTCCGGCTGGCGGGGCAGCTACGCCTGGCGGCGCGGCGACGGATGGCTCGCGTTCGTGCTCGACAGCACGTGGGCGACCGCGCCGGTGGCGATCGGCCTGCTCGCCCACGTCGCAGGCGCGGTGCGCGGTGACCCGGGCCCGGTCCCGGAGCTGACCGTGCGCCAGAACCGGCACGTCTATCGGCGGGGCGTGGCGCTGAAGCCCGGGTTCGCACTCACGATCGGCAACGTCATCTCCGGAGCCGGCAACGTCGACTCGCCTCGTCGTCGGCGGCTGATCACCGACCACGAGGACGTGCACGTGTGGCAGAGCCGGTGGTTCGGCCCGGTCTATCCCGTGCTCTACCTCGCGTGGTCGGCTGGTGGCGTGGTCGCTGGCACGGTGCTCTGGCTCGTCCGGGGTCGACGACAGCCGCTCGCCAAGGTCGTCGAGTCGTGCTCGTACTACACGAACCCGTTCGAGTGGTGGGCCTACAGCCGCGATGCCCTCTGGCCGCCGCCGGGCAAGCTGCACGGGGTCGGCTGGCGTTCGGCCGCCGTCCGTCCGCTCGCGACGCTGCCGCGCCGCGCTGCCCGCGTCGCCGGCGTCGACCCGACCGGCCACGGTGATCACGCAGCCGACCGTGCCGACGGTGCCGACCGTGCCGACCTGGCCGACCTGGCCGACGGCGACGGGTGAACCGTGCCGCGCCGTCGTGCGCGACACTGACGACGTGAGCTACCAGCACCTCCTCGTCACCACCGACGACACCATCACGACCATCACGCTCAACCGTCCCGACAAGCGCAACGCACTCGCCGCCGACGTGATGGCGGAACTCGTCGCGGCGTTCCGCGAGGTCGGGGCGAGCGACGCCCTCGGTGTGGTGCTGGCCGCCAACGGTCCCGTGTTCTCAGCGGGTCACAACTTCGGGGACATGGCCGGCGCCGACCTGGCCCACGTCCGTCGCCTGCTCGAGCTGTGCACCGAGATGATGGACACGATCCAGTCCATCCCGCAGCCGGTGATCGCCAAGGTGCATGCGCTCGCCACGGCCGCCGGTTGCCAGCTCGTCGCCACGTGCGATCTCGCGATCGCGGCCGAGTCGGCGGCCTTCGCCATCCCTGGCGGCAAGGGCGGGCTGTTCTGCCACACGCCGCTGGTGGCCGTCGCCCGCAACGTCGGTCGCAAGCGGGCGCTCGAACTCGCGATGACCGGCGATCCGGTCGACGCAGCGACGGCGGCCGACTGGGGCCTCATCAACCGGGCGGTGCCCGACGATCAGCTCGATGCAGCGGTCGACGACCTCATCCGGCGGGCGACGCGTGGCAGCGTGTTGTCGAAGGCGCTCGGCAAGCGTGGCTTCTACGCACAGGTCGACCTCGAGCAGCCGAAGGCGTACGCCGACGCGATCGAGCTGATGGCCTCCTCGGCCCTCACGCCCGACGCGCAGGAGGGCATCGCCGCCTTCCTCGAGAAGCGCAAGCCCACCTTCACCCAGCGACCCTGATCCCGCTGGTTGCGTACCCATACCCCCTATAGGTATGTTGGAGCCGTGCAACCGGGCTATCACGGCGACAAGCAGCAGCTGATCCTGCGCCTCAAGCGCATCGAGGGTCAGGTGCGTGGCCTCCAACGCCTCATCGAGGACGACACCTACTGCATCGACGTGCTCACCCAACTCGCCGCGGTCAGCAAGGGCCTGCAGGGAGTCGGCGTACAGCTGCTCGACGAGCATCTGCAGCACTGCGTCGCCGGTGCGGCCGCCAGCGGCGACGGCGAACGCACCACTCAGCTCGTGCACGAAGCGACCAAGGCCGTCGAACGACTGCTGCGATCGTGATCCACGGCGGTGCCCGGAACCGGACGCCGCCGATGCCCGACCTCTCCCACGACCACGAATCCGTCCGGCACCACCCGTCCGGCGTCATCACCAGGAGC
The DNA here is from genome assembly GCA_963169665.1 of Actinomycetota bacterium. GTDB lineage: Bacteria > Actinomycetota > Acidimicrobiia > Acidimicrobiales > Ilumatobacteraceae > VFMC01. The sequence continues at coordinate 9,236 of CAUJET010000163.1, forward strand.
ACCTCATGAGCACCCTGAACTTCACCGTCCCCGGCATGACCTGCGGCCACTGCGAAGCCGCCGTGAAGGGCGAGATCGGCAAGCTCGCCGGCGTCACCAAGGTCGATGTCGACCTGCAGACGAAGGCCGTCGTCGTGGAAGGCGACGCGCTCGACCAGGCCGCCGTCTTCGCCGCGGTCGACGAGGCCGGCTTCGAAGCAGTCGCCTGACGACCTCGTCACGCCGACATCACCGACCCGTGGCACGCCAGCACCGAACGACCATGAACCGCACCCGCACCCGCCTCGCCGGCTTCGCGGTCGCGCTCGCGGTGCTGTTCGGTGGCGGGTACGCCGTCGGCGCCCAGTTCCCCGTCGACGACGAGCCGGCACACGAGATGGACCACGGCGACGCGGCCCACACCGACACGGCCCACACCGACACGGGGTCGGAGGTCGCCCCGTGACCGCGCTCGACAGCATCCGCAGCGGTGGTGCGACGGGTCACGTCGAGCTCGAGGTCACCGGCATGACCTGTGCCGCGTGTGCAGCACGGATCGAGAAGAAGCTCAACCGCCTCGACGGCGTCACGGCCACGGTCAACTACGCAACGGAGAAGGCCTCGATCGAATTCGACGCGGTCGCCCTGTCGGCCGACGATCTCATCGCGACCGTGCAGTCGATCGGGTACGACGCCCACGTCCCCGCGCCGCCCGCCGCCGCCGGCGCCGACGGTGCATCGGGCGGCACATCGGGCGGCGCGACGACCGTCGCGTCGCCGTGGGCAGATCCGCTGCTGCAACGCCTCGTCGCCGCATCGGTCCTCGGTCTCCCGGTGCTGTTGCTGTCGATGGTGAGCGGGCTGCAGTTCCGCAACTGGCAGTGGCTGGCCTTCGCGCTGTCGGTGCCGGTCGCCACGTGGGCCGCCTGGCCGTTCCATCGTTCGGCGTGGAAGAACCTCCGCCAAGGTGAGGCCAGCATGGACACCCTCGTCTCGGTGGGCGTGCTCGCTGCCTTCGGGTGGAGCACCTACGCGTTGTTCTTCACGCCCGCCGGCGACAACGGCATGACGATGGAGATGTCGCTGTTCGGTCGGGTCGGCGACGATCACCACCTCTACCTGGAGGTCGCCTCCACCACCGTTGCGCTCATCCTCGCCGGCCGGTTCTTCGAGGCCCGCTCGAAGCGTCGTGCCGGCAGTGCCCTGCGCGCGTTGCTCGAGCGCGGCGCCAGCACCGCGCGCCTGCTCGACGCCGCGGGCGACGAGCGCGAGGTACCGGCCGGCTCGCTCGTGGTCGGCGACCGCTTCGTGGTCCGGCCGGGCGAACGCATCGCCACCGACGGCGTGGTCGACGTCGGCAGGTCGTCCATCGACACGTCCCTCGTCACCGGGGAGAGCCTGCCCCGCGACGTGGGCCCGGGCGACCCGGTCACCGGAGCAACGATCAACACCGACGGTCGTCTGGTGGTCCGTGCCGTGCGAGTGGGCGCCGACACGACCCTCGCCCAGATGGCGCGGCTCGTCGAGCAGGCCCAGAACGGCAAGGCTCCCGTGCAACGCCTCGCCGACCGCGTCGCTGCGGTGTTCGTGCCCGTGGTCGTCGCGTTGGCCGTCACCACGCTCGGCGTGTGGTTCGGCCGCACCGGCAGCCTGCAGGACGCGATGGGGCCGGCGATGGCGGTGCTGATCATCGCCTGTCCGTGCGCACTCGGGCTCGCCACCCCGACGGCGTTGCTGGTGGGCACGGGCCGCGGTGCACAGATGGGCATCCTCATCAAGGGACCGGAGGTGCTCGAGAGCACTCGTCGCGTCGACACCGTGGTGCTCGACAAGACCGGCACCGTCACGACCGGTGTGATGGAGGTGGCGGCCGTGCGTGCCGTGCAGGCCGACGAGCAGGCGCGCATGATCCGCCTCGCAGCGGCCGTGGAGGCGGCGAGCGAACATCCGATCGCGAAGGCGGTCGTGGCCCACGCTCGCAGCGCAGGCATCGAGGTCGTCGGCGTCGAGCAGTTCCGCAACGAGCCGGGCGTGGGCGCCCACGGCGTCGTCGAGGGCATCCAGGTCACCGTCCGCCGCGCGTCGGGCGGACCGGGCGACTTCACCGGCACCGTCGTCGAGGTGGTCGCCGACGGCGACGTGCTCGGCACGATCGCGCTCGCCGACACCGTGAAGCCGAGCAGCGCCGCCGGCATCGCCTCACTCCGCGGCCTCGGGCTGCGTCCGGTGCTGCTCACCGGCGACAACCGGTCCACCGCCGAGTCGGTCGCCGCATCGGTCGGCATCGCCGCCGAGGACGTGCACGCCGACGTGCTGCCGGCCGACAAGCTCGCGGTCGTGCGAGCGCTCCAAGAACGGGGTGCCGTGGTCGCCATGGTGGGCGATGGCGTGAACGACGCGGCCGCCCTCGCTCAGGCCGACCTCGGCATCGCCATGGGCTCGGGCACCGACGTGGCGATCGAGGCGAGCGACCTCACGCTCATGCGTTCCGAGCTCCCTGCGGTGGCCGACGCGGTACGACTCAGCCGTCGAACCCTCGCGACCATCAAGGGCAACCTGTTCTGGGCGTTCGCCTACAACGTCGCCGCCATCCCGCTCGCCGCGTCGGGACTGCTCTCACCCGTCGTCGCGAGCGCGGCGATGGCGACGTCGAGTGTGTTCGTCCTCACCAACAGCCTCCGCCTGCGCCGGTTCCGCGCCGCCTGAGGCGTCCGATCGGCGCGTCCCGTCCGCCACGGTCGGGGGTCGACCGAGCGAGCTGCGTCGGCGTCTCGCTGCGAACCCGCCACGCACCGTCGCACCAGCCGCCACAGATCGACGGTCGGCGGCAAGAGTTGTTCAAGCTGACCACGCAGCGACCTCACGGGTGACGATGGACTGCGATACTCAGGGGCGTGGGAGGGGCGATGCCGATAGCCGTGCTGTTCGTGTGCATGGGCAACCATTGCCGTTCCCCAGCCGCCCACGCCGTGGCCCAGCACGTGGCCGCCGCCGAAGGCCTGTCGAACATCGTGTTCGACTCTGCCGGCACCACCGGTCACCACCGGGGCGATCACCCGCATCCGTTGGCCACGGCCGAGGGTGCTCGGCGCGGGTACCGGGTGAACCACATCGGTCGCTTGATCCACCCCGACGACTTCGCCCGCTTCGACCTGATCGTGGCGATGGACTCCTACAACGTCGACGACCTGCGCCGACTCGGCGGCTCGATCGACCAGCGCAGCGGTTTCTACCGCACGGTCGAACCGGAGCAGCTCCAGCTGCTCCGCCGGTGGGACCCGTACGGCATGCCCGGCGACGAAGAGGTGGCCGACCCGTGGGGCAAGGGCCCCGAGGCGTACCGAACCATGTACGACGTGATCGAGCGTTGTATCCCGCCCATGATCCAGCACCTGGCCTGGCTCATGAGCGAGACCGTCTGACACCTCGCGCCCGACGGACCGTCACCCCGCAGCGAGCGCGACGGCGCGCAGCCGATGGGTGACCACGGCCCGGTGGTTGCGGATCGTCCGATCGGTCACCTGACGGGCCGCAGCGATCTGCAGCGTCGACTCGCCGTTGCCCAGTCGACGGGCGAGTTCCAGATCGTCTGCATCCATGCCAGACCGTCGCGCCAGCTCCAGCAGTTCGGCGAGCTCGTCCGACGCGGGCACGACGGCATCGTCGTCGCACACCCGGTCGAACGTGGCCGTCGGCCGGGGGATGTACACCGCGAGCCGGCGACGGTGCCGCTTGAACGCGTGGTAGTCGGCGGTGCGCAGGAGTCCGGCAGCGACGTAACCCGGCCGCTCGTCGATCGGGTACGTGCGAATCACCGTCCACATGGCCGCGAGCAGCTCGTCGGTCGCGTCGAGTTGGGCGACGAACCCGGTGTGCCGCCGCACGATCGTCGCGACACCCGGCAACAGTCGTTGCAGCAGCACGCGAGCAGCGAGCTCGTCGCGGCGGGCCTCGACCACGAGCGCGGCGAGCAGTTCGTCGTCGCCGCATCGTCCGGTGCCCGAGGCGCCGAGGCCGGCCAGGCGCAGCAGGTCGTCGAGCGATTCGAAGTCGGTGACCGGGAGCGACCAGGACCGTGCCCGGGCGAGCGCCTCCGGTGAGCGGGCCAGTCGATCCCATTCCCGCTGCAGTCGCGAGAGCAGTTGATGGACGGCCGGCGGCTGCCGCGTGCGGGCCGTGCTGGTCGAGGACACGGTGGTCGGGGGTACGGGGGACGAGGACACGGTGGATCGAGACATGCGTCGACCGTGCGACCGCGCCCTCTCCGGGATGCTCACCGCGGGGCTCACCGACGCGCCGCTGAATCGTCAAGAGTTGGTCAAGCACGGGCCGCCGACGTTCACCGGCTTCCGATCGCGCCTGGTGGCTGCACGTCTGTGCCGGCGTGACCCCGACGCTGCTCCCGAGAACGCTCGCCCCTGGAGGGGACGAGTGCACCCTGATGCCCAGGCACGGGCACCTGCACCGACAGCCGCCGGAGGTCGTTCCCGACGACCATGTGGCTGCCGATCACCCGGGCCCAGGCGACCCGCCGTCCAGTGCGTGGTGCCTGGTGTGGGCGACGGGCCCCGACGCGGGAGCGTCCGTCGTGCTCCCGCCGGGTCGCCATGTCGTCGGCCGGTCGCCGCTCGCCGCCGTCCGCTGCGACGATCCTGGACTCGAACCGTTCCATCTCGAACTCGACCTGCCGAGGGCCGACGACGTCGCGGGCTCGCCGACGTCGCCCGCGTGGTGCCAGCTCGCGGGCCGCCGGCCGGTGGTGGAGGTCGAATCGGGTCTGGCGATCGGATCGAGCGTGCTCCGTTTCGAGCGGACAGCGATCACGGACCCGACCGCCGGCGGGGGTGAGCCGCACCGTTCCCCGGGCGGTCCGCTGGTGCGCCGGCCCCGGCGGGTCGCACCGTCTCCACGGTTCGTCGCGGACGAGGGTGTGCCCCACGACCTCTCGGGGATCGTCGACCGGGATCCCGGGATTCCGGGTGCCGGCGTGCTGCCGGCGTTGGTGACCCTCGCCGTCGGTGGCGCGGTCGCGACCGCGCTCGGGCAACCGATGCTCGCCCTCATGGGCGCCGTCGGTGCGCTCGTGGCGATCTGCACGTGGGCGGTCGGCGCCGTGAGGTCCGCCCGCCGTCGTCGACGGCGGGCGAGGGAGGGCGCAGCGGAGGCGGTACGGCGCACGGCCGACCATGCAGCTCGACGCTCGGCCGTCACGGCACACCGACGACACGCGCACCCAGGGCTCGTCGGGGCGTGCGAGTGCGTCAGCCGGGCACCGATGCGGCTGTGGGAGCGGCGCCCGGCGCACGGCGACGCGTTCACTGCCGTGGTGGGCGAGGGGCCGGTGCCGGTCGCGATCGGTGGCGGGCGCGCCGTGCTCGAGGCGGTGCCCGTCGTGGTCGATCTCGCCGTCGGCGCTCGCGTCGCCGTCACCGGCGCCCACGCGGACGCGGTGGTCCGATCGCTCGTCGTGCAACTGGCCGTCACCACAGGTCCGGCCGACTGGTCGTTGCTCGTCGTCTCGTCCCAACCGGATCGCTGGCGATGGGCGGCCGCCCTGCCCCACGTGCAGCTCACGCCTGCTGGTCTGGTCGGTCACGACGCGACGTCGGTCGCCGTCCTGATGTCCGAGTGGTCGGCATCGGGCACGGCCGGGGGATCACGGCCGACGGCGACGGCGGAACGGCATCTGCTGGTGGTCACCGACGACGTCGACGAGGTGGCGGTCCGCACGAGCGGGGTGCGGCGCCTGCTGCACCTGCGGTCCGACGCAGCACTGCTCGTGCAGGTCGGTGACGGCGACCCCGTGCCGGCGATGTGCGGCGCGGTGGTCCACGCCGCCACCGACGGCGGACTGCGCGTGGAGGGCGCTGGTGGGGCGAGCGCCGAGGGCCCGGACGTCGCGGACGTTGCGGACGTCGACGAGCCCGTCGCTGTGGATCGTGGTCGGCTGGTCGGCATCGGCCGCCGCGCCGCCGAGGCGATGGCGATCGCCCTGGCTCCGTGGAGCGACCCCGAGGCGCCGGTCGACGAGGCGCGGGCGTTGCCCGACGACGTCGCGCTGGAGCGGCTCCTCGCCCCGGTGGGCGACCTCGACCGGGGCACCATCGCCCGACGGTGGCGCGACGCCGGGGCCGATCGTCGTCCGGGCGGTCCCCTCGGGTTGGCGGCCGACGGCGTGGTGGAGATCGACCTCGTCCGCGACGGGCCGCACGCACTCGTGGCCGGTACCACCGGATCGGGCAAGAGCGAACTGCTCCGGGCGCTGGTGGTCTCGATGGCCGCCCGCGTGCCGCCCGACCGGTTGGCCTTCGTGCTCGTCGACTTCAAAGGCGGTGCGACCTTCGACGACCTGGCGGGGTTGCCGCACGTGGTGGGCACCGTCACCGACCTCGAGCCGCGGCTGGCCGAGCGGGTACTGCGCAGCCTGCGCGCCGAGGTGACCGCACGCGAGCACGTGCTCCGAGCCCACGGGTGCAGCGACCTCGCCGCGGCTCGTGGCGCGCTCGATGCGCCCGTGTTGCCCCGGCTGGTGATCGTGGTGGACGAGTTCGCCGCGCTGGCGCTCGAACATCCGCACCTGCTCCACTCGCTCGTCGACGTCGCCCGCCGGGGCAGGAGCCTGGGCGTGCACCTCGTGCTCGCCACCCAACGCCCGAGCGGCGTGGTGAGCGACGAGATCCGTACCAACACCGATCTGCGGATCGCCTTGCGCCTGCACGAAGCAGCCGAGGCGATCGACGTGGTGGGCGACCCGGGTCCCTCGGCGATCCGCCGATCCGCCGCCGGTCGTGCGGTCGTGAGGCTCGGCCCGGGCGAACTGCTCGGATTCCAATCGGCACGCGTCGTCGACGTCGGTCGCACGGTCGACGAGATCGCTGCAGCGGCCGCCGACCTGTCCATCGAGCCACCGAGGCGGCCGTGGACGGACCCACTGCCGTCCCGTCTGGACGTCAGGTGCGACGACCGCAGTGACGGCGGTGACGGCGGTGACGGCGGTGACGAGACCGACGGCTGGCTCGGCCTCGGGCTCGTCGATCGACCCGACGAGCAACGGCGCGACCCGTTGCGCTGGGCGCCGGCCGACGGCCACGTGCTGGGGGAGGGATCGGCGGGCTGCGGCGTGACGACCACGTTGGCGTCGGTTGCGCTGCGCCGGCTGCGCAGCGACGCCGAGCTCGTCGTCGTGGATGCCGTCGGTGACACCCGCTGGGACGACCTCGTCGAGCACCCTCGCTGCGCTGCCATCGTCCGGTTGCACGATCACGAACGGCTCGAACGTGGCCTGCGGCGCGCATCGGAGGCACCGCCGCCCGGCGGCAGGATCGTCGTGATCGACGGCATCGGGGCGTTGCGTCGCGATCTGGAGGCGCCCGCTCGTGCCTCGATGCACGAGCTCGTGGAGTCCTTGCTGCTCGCGACGCGTGCGGGGGTGACGCTGCTGCTCGGTGCCGACGGCGCCAGCGGGCTCGGCCCGGCGATCGTGGCGCGGTGTGCGCGGCGGTGGATCCTCCATCTGCACGATCCGACCGACGGAGCCGCGTTCGGGGTCCGGGCGTCGTCGATCCCGCCCGCGCTCCCCGGCCGGATGGTGGAGGCGGCCGATCAGTGCGAGGCCCAGCTCGCACCGTGGCCGGACCGGTGGCGCCCGCGCACCGTCGGCCTCCCCGCTGTCGAGCCCGTGCGCGTGCTCCCCGACCGGGTGCATCCGCGCGAGCTCGTCCGTTCGACCTTCGACGGTCGCGTGTGGCACCCGGTGATCGGCCTCGGTCACGCGTCGCTGGCCCCGACTTCGTTCGAGGTGCCGGTCGGCGACCACGCACTGGTCATCGGACCGGCCCGGAGCGGCCGGAGCGAGGTCCTGGCCCAGTTGCGACGGTGCTGGTCGGAGGCGCGTCCCGAGGCCGCCCAGGTCGTCCTCTCGCCGCGACGGGTGCCCGGCCGCGGCCTCGCCGCTGCTGTCGGCGAGGCCGTCGACGAGGTGACGCGCGAGCTCGACCAGGGTCGGGCCGTGCTGCTGGTGGTCGACGACGCGGAGCTGGTCACCGACATCGACGGAGGCCTGCTCGGCCTGGTCGGCCGCCGTGGCGACGACCTCACCGTCGTCGCTGCGTGCCGCGCCGACGCGGTGCGGTCGTCCTACGGCACCTGGTTGGGCGAGGTGCGGCGGTGTCGGCGCGGGGTCGTCGCGAGCGCGGGGAGCGATGTCGACGCGGACCTGCTCGGTGTGGTGCTGCCCCGGCACCCCCCGCTGACGCCGCGCCCCGGACTCTGCTGGTCGATCGCCGACGGGAAGGCCACGCTCGTCCAGGTCGCGATCGGCCGGTGACGCCTCCTGCCGAGGAGATCCGGGCCTCCCGGGGGTGACGGCCGGATCCCCCGCGGGAGGCCAGTCGCCGACCGGCCCGTGGCCCTAACCTCGCGGGCGATGACTCGTCTGCTCACCGTCGCCGCCGCACAGCTCGGACCCGTCCAGCGCGATCACACCCGCGCCCAGGTGGTCGACCGGTTGGTGACGCTGCTGCACGATGCCCACCGGCACGGCGTCGAGCTCGTCGTGTATCCGGAACTGGCGCTCACGACCTTCTTCCCACGTTGGTTCGTCGACGACATCGCCGAGGCCGACCACTGGTACGAGACCGCGATGCCGAACGCGGACACGCAGGTGCTGTTCGACGAGGCGAAGCGGCTGGGGATCGGGTTCTGCCTCGGCTACGCATGGAAGGAGACCGAGGCCGACGGCACGGTCCGCCGGTGGAACGTCCAGACCCTGGTCGAGCGCGACGGCTCGGTGGTGGCGACGTACAAGAAGACCCACATCCCCGGCCACGAGCACCACGAGCCGGACCGTCCCTTCCAGCATGCGGAGCGTTACTACTTCGAACCGAGTCCGGAGGGCTTCGGGGTCTGGCGCGCCTTCGGGGGCCGGATCGGGATGATGATCTGCAACGACCGGCGGTGGCCGGAGAGCTACCGCGTGATGGGCCTGCAGGGCGTCGAGATGATCCTCTGCGGTTACAACACGCCCATCCACTACGTGCCCGATCCGAGCCAGGACATCCTCCAGGGATTCCACAACGCACTCGTGATGCAGGCCGGCGCGTACCAGAACGGCACCTGGGTGGTGGGGGTGGCCAAGGGCGGTGTCGAGGAGGGCGTCGATTCGCTCGGCCAGTCGATGATCGTCGCGCCGAGCGGCCAGATCGTCGCCCAGGCCCTCACCACCGACGACGAGCTCGTGATCGCTCGGTGCGACCTCGACTGGTGCCAGCGTTACACCGGCACGCTGTTCGATTTCGACCGCTACCGCCGGCCGGAGGTCTACGGCCGCATCACCGCGCAGCGCGGCGTGGTGCTGGAGGGATGAAGTGACATCCGGTCGAAATGCCAACCTCGAACCCGTTCTCGCGGGCCGAATCCCCCAAATGAAGACCCCCCAAATGGGCGGCCCCCCAAGGAGGGGGAGCCAGAGTTATAGTGCCTCTCGCGTTCAGGGGAGAGTTCGCACTCGACGTCCACCAACGACCGGATGCAGCTGGCAGGAAGCCGGCGGGATCTGCACCGGAAAAGGTTGAACCATGACTGCAACGATCACATCGACCCTGCGAGTGCTCGTCATCGACGACCATCGCTCCTATGCCGAGGCGCTCAGCCTGGCCATCTCCATCGAGCCGGGCTTCGAGTCCATCGGCTCGGTGCCCGACGTGGAGACCGCGATCCAGAAGGTGCTCGCCGAGCGGCCCGACGTGGTCGTCATCGACTGGCAGCTGCCACTGGTCGACGGGGTGGAGGGCATCCGCCGCATCCTGGTCGCCGATCCGAAGGTGAAGCTGGTGATGATCACCGGCCACGCCGACAGCGGCCTCCGCAAGCTCGCCGCACTGGCGGGCGCGTCGGCGTTCCTGGCCAAGGAGAGCTCGATCGCCGAGATCGTCCAGGCCGTGCGTGACGCGATGAGCGGCGAGGCGTACATCGACATCACGTCGGATGCCACCGAGGAGACCGTGTCGGCGCTCAGCCTCACCCCGCGTGAGATCGAGGTGCTGTACCTGCTCGCCAAGGGTCGCGACACCCCGACGATCGCGTCGGCGCTGTTCCTCAGCGTCCACACGGTGCGTGGCTACGTGAAAGAAGTGCTCCGCAAGCTCGGGGCGCACTCCCAGCTCGAGGCCGTGGCCATCGCCCGTCGAGCCGGCCTCCTCCCTGACGCCAACTGACGCCAACCGACGCCAACCGACGCCAACCCGGCGTCACTCGCCGGTGCCGACCGCCGACATCTGACCTGGCCGCCGCGGCAACGTCACCACGAACCGCGCGCCGCCGCGCTCGCTCACCAGGCAGCGGGCGGAGCCGCCGTGGAACTGGGCGAACTGCTGCACGAGGAACAACCCGAGCCCGGTGCCGGGGCGATCGGCGGCGCGCTCACCGCGCACGTACGCGGAGAACACCCGCACGCGCATCGCCTCGGGCACGCCCGGCCCGTCGTCGTCGATCGCCAGCTCGATCCGCCCGTCGTACTCGCGGGCCTCGATCACGATCTTCGTGCCGGCCGGCGTGTGGGTGACGGCGTTCGAGATGAGGTTGTCGATGAGGCGTTCCAGCTGCGCGGCGTCGGCCCACATGGTGAGGTCGCCCGACAGTTCGCCGACCCGGATGGAGTGGTTGGCGCCGTCGAACTCGCGGGCTCGCGCGTAGATCAGCTGCTCCAGGTCGATCCGCTTGCGGCGTGGGGCCTCGAGCCCGGTGCCCACCCGGTTGGCGGAGACCAGGTCGGTCAGCACGCCCTCGGTGCGTCGTGCCTCGGCCCGCACTCGGCGGATGAGCTCGTTGCGCTGGGTCTCGGTGATCGCGTCGGCGCGGTCCTCGAGGATCTCGGTCATCATGCGGATCGCGGCGAGTGGGGCCCGGATGTCGTGGGACACCGACGACAGCAGGGCGGCGCGCTCCTGTGCCGCCTTCGCCAGCTCGCCCAGCGATTCCTGGAGCTGGTTGTTGAGGGTGAGCAGATCGGTGACGTCGGCGAAGGTGACGACGGCACCGCTGCCGCGGCCGGCGGCATCCCACAACGGCGCGGAGTTCACGAGGAGCCACTTGCGTGCGCCGTCGGCGAGGTTGAGCCCCATCACCACGTCGCGGACCTCGATGCCGTACTTCAACGTGATCGACACGGGCCGGTCCTCGGCTCGGAACGCGGTGCCGTCTTCGTGGATCGCCTCGCTGTGCATCGTGTTGAGGCCGATGAGCTGATCGCGGCTGGCGCTGAGGATGACCTCGGTCGACGGGTTGACGTCGTCGATGGTGCCGTTCACGTCGTAGACGATCACGCCGTTGGCGAGCGACTGCAGCACGCTGCGGAACCGTCCCTCGCGGGCGAGCGCATGGTCACGGTCGAGCGCTCGCTCGTTGGCCGTGGCGCGCAGGGCGAACACCTGCTCGACCTGCCGGCCGATCGCCTCGAGCAGCGAGATCTGTTCACCACTGAACACCCGAGGTTCGGTGTCGCCGACCGCCAGCACCGAGATCACCGTGCCGTCGGGGGCGTGCACGGGCAGCCCGACGTACGACCGGATGTGGGGTGGACCTGCCACCGTGGGATGACCGGCGTAGGCAGGGTCGCGCAGGGCATCGGGGATCATCAGGATCTCGTCGAGCCGCATCGGGTGATCGCACAGGGCTGCGGCCTGTGGCATCTCTCCGACGGGCATGCCGACCTGCGCCTTGAACCACAGCCGGTCGCCGTCGACGATCGAGATGACCGCCATCGGCGTCTTCATCACCTGCGAGGCGAGCATCACGAGGTCGTCGAACGATCGCTCCCGCGGCGTATCGAGGATCTGGAGACGCTGCACGGCGTCGCGAGTGCGCTGCTCGCGTGCAAGATCTGGGGGGTCCTCGACGGTCACTGGCGGCCAGGGTAGTCAGGGTGAGCGGGGTCGTCCGCGCCGGACGAACGAGAAGTTCAAGCGGCGGTAACGAAACCGCGCCAGCCTTTGACAAAATGTCAAACGTGAACGACTCGACACCCCCCGGCGATCCGATCCAGTTCACCGTCAACGGCGTGCCGGTGTCGGTGAGGTCGGACCACCCGCACCTCTTGTCGGCGTTGCGCGAGGAACTCGACGTCACGTCGCCGAAGGACGGGTGCTCGCCGAGCGGGCAGTGCGGGTGCTGCACGGTGCACATCGACGGCAAGGCCGTCGTCAGCTGTCAGCAGCCGCTCGCCAAGGTGGCCGGCAAGAGCGTCATCACCCTCGAAGGGGTCGACGTCGACGAACGGCGCCGGTTCGCCGACGCGTTCGCCGCCTGCGGCGGCCTGCAGTGCGGTTTCTGCATCCCGGGCATCGTCATGCGGGCCAAGGCACAGATCGACAAGAAGGGCGCCGACCTCCAGCGCGACGACATGGCGCGTCACCTCGGCGCCCACCTCTGCCGGTGCACCGGCTACGTGAAGGTGCTCGACGCGATCGAGGCGGTCGCCCAGGGCAAGGCGATGACGCCGACGTTGGCGAGCAGCGTGGGCGGCCACGGCGTCAAGTACGAGGCCGCCGAGCTCACCCTCGGCGATCGCGGCTACGTCGACGACCTCCGCGTTCCCGGCATGCTCCACGCGGCCCTGCACCTCACCGCGCACGCCCGCGCCGGCATCGTCGCGATCGATGCCTCCGATGCCCTCGCGGCGCCGGGCGTGCATGCAGTGCACACCGCCGCCGACATCCCCGGCGAACTCATGGTGGGCATCATCCACAAGGACTGGCCCGTCATGATCCCCGTCGGTGGGCGCACGTCGTATGCGGGCGACGTGCTCGCAGTCGTCGTGGCCGACACCCGGCAGCAGGCCCGTGCGGCGGCCGAGCTCGTGCGCGTCACCTACGACGTGCTCCCGCCGGTCACCGATCCGGTCGCCGCGTTGGCCGACGGCGCCCCCGTCGCCGTCTGGCAGACCTCGACGAACGTGCTGAGCACGAGCGAGTACGCGCGAGGGGACGTCGATGCTGCGCTCGCCGGCTCGGCGCACACCGTGCACGAGGTGTTCCAGACCCAGCGCATCGAACACGCCTTCCTCGAACCCGAGAGCACCCTCGCCGTCCCGATGGGGGAGGGCGCCTCGCGTCACCTGCAGGTGTACTCGGGCGGCCAGGGCGTGTGGGACGACCGCAACGACATCGCTCGCATGCTCGCGGTGGGCAACGACGTGGTCACGGTCACCCTCGTCTCCAACGGCGGCGCCTTCGGCGGCAAGGAGGACATGAGCAACCAGGCCCATGCGTCGCTGTCGGCATGGCTGCTCGACCGGCCGGTGAAGTGCACGCTCTCGCGCGAGGAGAGCCTCCGGATGCACTCCAAGCGCCACCCGATCCGGCTCGAGTACTGGGCCGGCTGCGATGACGACGGCCACCTCACCGCGGTGAAGGTGCGGGCCATCGGCGACAGCGGTGCGTACGCCAGCGTCGGCATGAAGGTGCTCGAACGGGCGGCGGGCCATGCGAGCGGTCCGTACCGCGTGCCGAACATCGACGTGCACGCCGTGGCGGTGCGCACCAACAACCCGGTCTGCGGCGCGTTCCGCGGCTTCGGCGCCAACCAGGCCCAGTTCGGCATGGAAGGTGTGCTCGACCGGCTGGCCGCGCAGGTCGGCATCAGTGGGTGGGAGATCCGCAAGCGCAACGTCATCCACCCCGGCGAGGTGTGGGGACCCGGTCAGATCATGGACGACGGCTGCGCCGGTGCCGATGCGTGTCTCGATGCCGTGAAGCCGCTCTACGACGCCGCTCGCGAGCAGGGGCGCGCGGTCGGGCTCGGACTCGGGCTGAAGAACAGCGGTCTCGGCAACGGCTTCCGCGAGATCTCCCGCGCAGTGGTGCGGTTCCGCGACGACGGTCGCGTCGAGGTCCGCCACGGGTGGACCGAGATGGGGCAGGGCGTGCACACCGTCGCCCTCCAGGTCGCTGCGCAGGAACTCGGCATCGCCCCGGAGCGGATCGATGTCATCGTCGACACCACGCGCGAGCTCGGGTTCGGCCAGACCACCGGCTCGCGCGGCACGCTCATGGCGGCCGGCTCGGTGCAACAGGCGTGCCACGCAGCGCTCGCCGGCGGATGCACGCCGGAGGTCGACTACGAGGGCGAGCACCTCGTCGACTGGACACAGCACCTGGGCGACCCGGATCATCCGAACCCCACGATCCATGCTGCGTTCGGCTACGCCGCACAGATGGTCGAGATCGATCGCAGCTCCGGCAGGATCGAGCGTGTCGTCGCCATCCACGATGTTGGCAAGGCGGTCAACCCGCTGCTGTGCGAGGGCCAGATCGAGGGCAGCGTGCACATGGGACTCGGGTACGCGCTCAGCGAGGACTTCCCGGCCGATCCCGAGACCGGGTTCCCCACCAACATGACGCTGCGTTCGCTGGGCATCCTGCGCGCGAAGGACGTCCCGCGCATCGACGTGCAGATGCTCGAGATCCCGCAGCCGCGCTCGCCGTACGGCATCAAGGGTGTCGGCGAGATCGGGCTCGTGCCCACCGCGCCCGCAGTCGCTGCAGCGCTGCACGACCTCGATGGCACTTGGCGCAACGTGCTACCAATGCGTCGGGGCAGCGACGACGCCGACTGAGGGCGCCGCGCCGGCACGACGTGCCCCGGCATGGGGGTGCCACGTGAAGATCGATCAGCAGGCAGTGCGGCAGTTGCTCGACCGGGCGCGACGCGAGGTGGACAGCGGGCTGCTGCCGTCCGTGCAGATCGCGCTGGCACGCGAGGGTGAGCTGATCGCGTCCGAGACCTACGGCGACGCCACCGATGACACGCGCTACGTCGTGTACTCGGCCACGAAGGCGTTCGTCGCCGGCGCCGTGTGGGCGCTCATCGGCGACGGTGCGATCGACGTGTCGCGACGGGTCGTCGACTACATCCCCGAGTTCGGCACCAACGGCAAGGACGTGATCACCGTCGAGCAGGTGATGCTGCACACCTCGGGCTTCCCGAGCGCACCGCTGTCGGCCCTGCAGGGCGACACGAGCGCCGGCCGCACCGCGGCGTTCGCCTCGTGGCGCCTGAACTGGGACCCGGGTTCGACCTACGAGTACCACCCGACGTCCGCGCACTGGGTGCTCGCCGAGATCGTCGAGCGGGTGAGCGGTACCGACTTCCGCACGGTCGTGCAGGAGCGGGTGACCGACCCTGCCGGGCTGACGCGTGTGCTGGGTGACGTGCCCCATCGGGCGGCCGAACTGGTGCTCGTCGGGGAACCGGCGACCGCGGAGGAGATGCTCGCCGTGTACGGCGTCGCCGAGATCGACCCGGGCGAGGTGACCAACGACGCGCTGCTCGGCTTCAACGATCCCGACGTGCAGCGCGTGGGTGTGCCGGGCGGCGGCGGCGTGATGCGCGCCGCCGACCTGGCGATGTACTACCAGGCGATCCTGCACAATCCGGGCGAGTTGTGGCGGCCCGACGTGCTGCACGACGTGAGGACCAATGTGCGCAACTCCCTGCCGGAGCGGACGATGGGCCTGCCGGCCAATCGCACCCTCGGCCTCATCCAGGCCGGGGCCGACGGCAAGAGCAACCTCCGCGGCATGGGCCGCACGGTCTCGCCGGGCACGATCGGCCACAACGGTGCGAAGGGGCAGATCGCGTGGGGCGATCCCATCACCGGGTTGAGCCTCGGCTACTGCACGAACGGTCTCGACGACAACGAGGTGCGCACGCCGCGCCGCACGACGGCGATCGCCAGCCTCGCCGCCGTCTGCGTCACCGACTGAGCGCCGGGTCCGCCTCGACCGCTGCCGCCCAGGTCGCGAGTGCGGCGGTGGCCGCGAGTGCGATGTCCTCGTCGCTGCGTCCGTCGTGGTGCTCGGCGACGGCATCGGCAGCGACGAGACCGGCGATCGTGGGGGTGCCGACGACGTCGGTGAGGTCGAGCCACTCGGTCCAACTCGGCGGGCTGTCGTACCAGCGGAGGTAGCCACTGGGCGAGACCGGCCACCATCGTTCGTCGAACTGCAGGACCGCCTTCTCGAACGCCGCCATGCCGAGGTGCGACAGCGCCTCCCGGTGTCCGGCCGGGAGCCCGGGGGAGAAGGTGATCGCATCGAGGGCGCCGATCGGGACGGTGCAGATGCAACGATCTGCCGCGAGCCAGTCGACGCTCACGCCGTCGAGGTCCCACTCGATGCGACGCACGACGGTGTTCCGGCGGACGTCGAGCCCGGCAGCGAGATGGTCGACGAGTTGCCGATACCCGCCGGGCAGCCACGGGTCACCGGGCGCCGCGCCGTCCTCGTCGAGCATGTGGGGCGACACGTCCTCGAGCCGCGACCCCGACTCGAGCAGCAGTTCGCCCTCGATCGCGAACTGCGCGAGGCGCCGCTCCTCGGGAGCGAGTCCGTCGAGGTGGCGGCGCACCTGGTCGCCCAGCGGCGGTCCGTCGCGGTCGATCGCCGCCGCCAGCGCCGCGAACGCAGCGCGGACAGCGGTCGCGGGGCCGACGGGACCATCGGCGGCTGCGGCGAGGGCCCGATCGAAGTGGGTCGGGACGAGGTGCAGGCCGAGCGACTCCGCCAGTCGGCCGAGCGGGTTGCGCGGGAACTGCTGGACCCAGGCCGCGCCGGCATCGACGATGACCCCGCCGAGGTCGACGGAGTGGGTCCTGCCGCCGAGGCGTTCACGCGCCTCGAGGACGACGACGTCGCGCCCCTCGTCACTGAGATGGCGGGCAGCGGCGAGCCCGGCCATGCCCGCGCCCACCACGATCACGCTGCGCGCACCGCTGTCGATCGCCCACCGAGCTGCTGCCAGGCCGCTCGAGTGCGCGCCGTGGACCATCGTCGCCTGGTCGCGGTCGACCGCCTCGCCGGCGAGGATCACGCGGCCGTCGATCGGGTTGCCCAGCGTGAGACGGTGCGCCGCGGTGCCACCCGGTCGCAGGACGCTCCACGACCCGCGGCTGAACGGGTCGTCGCGCCATCGCGTGACGTGCCACGCGATCGGGCGCGGCGGTGACGAGTGGTGGGGGGACGCCATCGTGCGCATGCCTCGTCATGCTGGCACGATGGGGACCGATGACCGACACGACTTCGGGCCTCGTCTGCGGCCACCACCATCTCTACTCCGCACTCGCACGCGGCATGCCGGCGCCGCCCCGCCAGCCGACCGACTTCCGCAGCATCCTCGAGCAGGTGTGGTGGCGGCTCGACACCGCGCTCGATCTCGAGATGCTCCGGTGGAGCGCCATGCTCGGCGCCGTGGAGGCGCTGCAGTGCGGCACCACGGCGATCATCGACCACCACGAGAGCCCGAACGCGATCGAGGGGAGCCTCGACGTGATCGCCCAGGCGTGCGCCGAGGTGGGCGTCCGGGTGAGCTGTGCGTACGGGGTGACCGATCGTCACGGACCCGACGGTGCCCGCCGCGGGTTGGAGGAGAACGAGCGCTTCCTCCGTGCGGGGGGACGGGGGATGGTCGGCGTGCACGCCGCGTTCACCTGTGACGACGCGACGCTCGAGGCCGTGGCTGATCTGGCGGCCCGAACCGGTGCCGGTGTGCACATCCACGTGGCCGAGGGCGTCGACGACCTCGCTGCCGGCGAGCGGCTCGAGCGCCTCGCCACCGAGGACTGGCTGATCGTGCACTGTGTGCACCTCGACCGGCCGTTGCCGGGGACGATCGCCCACAACCCGCGCAGCAACATGAACAACGCCGTCGGTTACGCGTCGCCCACTCAATGGACCAACCGGGTGGTGCTCGGCACCGACGGCATCGGCGCCGACATGCTCGAGGAGATGCGCCTCGCCTACGTGGCGCTGCGCGCCCACGACGTCACGTCGTCGCCCGACACGGTGTGGGGCTGGCTCGAGGAGGGCTACCGCTTCTTCCCCGAGGCGCGCGACGACCGGGTGCGGTGGAGCTACGACCACGCCGACTCCGCGTGGCACGTCGCGTTCACGCCGGGCATCCGCGCCATCGACGTCGTGAGCGGCGATGGCGAGGTGCTGCTGCGCGACGGGCGCCCCACCCGGGTCGATCTCGACGAGGTGCGGGCGAAGTCCGCCGAGCAGGCCGCTCGGTTGTTCACACACCTGTGACAGGGCCCGCTGTTTGACAAAATGTCAAGCGGCTACGATCCCGGCCATGACGAGTTCGACGACGCCGGTCGCGCTGTACCTGCAGGACGCCCACGACATCCGCGAGGGCATCGAGCTCGTCCGGTACGCCGAGCAGCAGGGGTTCGACGCCGTCTGGCAGGCCGACAGCCGCCTCGTGCGCGATGCCGTGGTGCCGATGGCGGCGTTCGCCGCCACCACCGATCGCATCAAGGTGGGCAGCGGTGTCATCGACATCTGGACCCGCAACCCCGCCCGACTGGCGAGCACGTTCTCGACCCTCGACGACCTCGCGCCCGGTCGGGTGATCTGCGGTCTCGGGGCATGGTGGGACCCGCTGGCCAGCAAGGTCGGCATCAGCCGCGACCGTCCGCTCACGGTGATGCGCGAGGTCGTCACCGTGGTGCGTGCGCTGCTCGCCAACGAGACGGTCACCTTCGACGGGGTCTTCGCCCACCTCGACGGGGTCGAGCTCGACTACGTGCACCAGGAGCGGCGGCCGAAGGACGTCCCCATCTACATCGGCGCCACGGGTATGCAGATGATGGAACTCACCGGCGAGATCGCTGACGGTGCGGTGCTCAACTACCTCGTCTCGCCCGCCTACAACAAGGACGCGATCGCGGCGCTCGAACGCGGCGCGGCGAAGGCCGGACGCTCGATCGACCAGATCGACCGCCCTCAGCTCGTCGTCTGCAGCGTCGACACCGACCGCAAGGCCGCCCTCGACGGCGCCCGCCTGCTCGTCACCCAGTACCTCGGCCAGCAGCCGCACATCATGAAGGCCTCCGGCGTGCCCCAGGAGCTGCTCGACGAGATCGGCAAGGTGCTCACCTGGCCGGCGACGCACGACCAGGTGGTCGCCGCCAGCAAGCTCGTGCCCGACGACATCGTGCAGATGATCACCGCATCGGGTGAGCCCGACGAGGTGCGCGAGAAGGTGGGGGAGTACGTCGCCAACGGCTGCACCTGCCCGATCCTGTACCCGCTCGGCGACGACGTGCGCCTGATGATCGACACCTTCGCCGGGGGTCTCTGACCGTCCGGCCAGCGGTGCGAGGCCGTCCGGCGCGGCCGGAAACGGCTCCGTGCCACCTACGATGTCGCCCCGTCGAACACCGCCGTCCCGTCCGGGTCCGGCGGCAGGTCCACTGGCGGACCACAGGTCATTGCAGGAGGAATCGGTGAGATCCACCCGGAGCGCACTCGCTCTCACGCTCGTCGGCGCACTCGCGCTCGCGGCATGCGGCGGCGACGACGAGACCGAGGCCACCGTGGCCGCCGTCTCGCCCACCGTGAACGTCGGCCGGACGAGCGATCCGCTCAGCCAGCTGCTCGCCGAGATCTACGGCCAGGGCATGGAGAACGCCGGCGTCCGCGTGGGCCGCAAGGACCCCGCGGCCGACCTCGATGCGCTGCATGCCGCGCTCGCCGCCGGCAACGTGCAGTTCGTTCCCGAGACCACCGTGTCCCTCCTCGACCGTCTGGGCGCCGACATCCCGGCGACCGCCGACGAGCAGCTCGTCGCGATCAACGACGCCCTGCCCGCCGAGCAGTCCGTCACCGCGATCGGTTCGGCCGCGGCCACGAAGGTCGTCGCCTGCTCCGTCGCCGCTGTGGAGGCCAACTCGTTGAAGACGGTCAGCGACCTCGCCGGCGTGGCCGCCGATGTCGCGCTGGGCGGCACGACCGAGTTCGAGTCCTCCGGGTCGTTCGGGCTCGACGATCTCAACACCGCCTACGAGGCCGAGTTCACGTTCACCGCGTCGGGCGAGACCGACGCCGACGTGGCGGCAGCAGTGGTGGCGGGCGACGTCGACTGCGGCGTCATGTCCTCGCTCGAGCCCGCGATCACGACCGAGGGCCTCCTGCCGCTCGAGGACGACAAGGCCGCGGCACCGATCGATGCGTTCGTGCCGTTGATGCAGGCCGCCTCGGCCACCCCGGAGGTGGCCGCGGTCATCACCCAGCTCAACGCGCTCGTCACCACCGACGTGCTGCGCGCCCTGCTGGTCAAGCTCGAGACCGGTGACCAGTCCGCCGACGTGCTCGCCAAGGCGTTCCTCGCCAGTCAGGCCTCGAACGGCTGACCGACGCCCGACCCCGGCCTGACCGCGGCCGACCGAACTCGGCGTGCGTGCGGGCGCGACGTGGCGTTGTCGCACCGGATGACAGACTGACCGCATGATCGCCGTCCAAGGGCTCGTCAAACGCTTCGGCAGCAAGTTCGCCGTCGCCAACCTGAGCTTCGAGGTGCAGGAAGGTCGCGTCACGGGCTTCTTGGGCCCGAACGGGTCCGGCAAGAGCACGACGATGCGCTGCATGCTCGGCCTCGACCGTGCTGACGCCGGCCAGTCGTTCTTCGGTGGCCGGCCGTACCACGAGCTCGAGCGCCCGCTCCACCAGGTGGGCGCCCTGCTCGATGCCGGGTACGTGCACCCCGGACGCTCCGGCCGCAACCACCTGCGGTGGCTCGCTGCCTCCAACGGCCTGCCCACCTCTCGCGTCGACGAAGCGCTCGCCACGGTCGGCCTCACCGACGTCGGCACGAAGCGTGTGAAGACCTACTCGCTCGGCATGAAGCAGCGGCTCGGCCTGGCCGGCGTGCTCCTCGGCGACCCGCACACGATCATCCTCGACGAGCCGGCCAACGGCCTCGATCCCGAGGGCATCCGGTGGATCCGCGACGTGCTCGTCTATCTCGCGAGCCAGGGCAAGACCATCCTCGTGAGCAGTCACCTCCTGTCGGAGATGGCGTTGATGGCCACCTCGCTGGTGGTGATCGGCAAGGGGCAGCTCATCGAGCAGTGCACGGTCGACGAGTTCGTCGCCCGCTACGGCGACCACTGGGTGAGGGTCAAGAGCCCGCGTGCGACCACGCTCGTCGACGCGCTGCGCGCCGGCGGGGCGACGGTGCAGGCGGTCGACGAGACGACGATCGAGGTGCACGGCCCGAATGCAGCCGAGGTCGGCGAGCTCGCCGCCCGCTACCAGGTGACGCTCCACGAGTTGTCGCAACAGACCGGATCGCTCGAGGACGCCTTCCTGAAGGCGACCGCCGGCGTCCAGGAGTACACCGCAGGAGGTGTTCGATGATCGACACCCTTCGCAGCGAATGGATCAAGCTGCGCACCGTTCGCATGAACGCGGTGCTGGCGATCATCGCGATCGCGTTCCCGCTCGTGATCACCGTCCTCACGGCCGTACTCATCGACAGCGACGAGATGAACGCCCGCGACCTCATCGGTCTCGTCACCGGGACGTCGGTCATCACCGGCATGCTCCTCGGCGTGATCGGCGCGTCGGGCATCACCGGCGAGTTCGGCTTCAACACCATCCGGCCCACCTTCGCGGCCACGCCCAAGCGGTCACGCGTCCTCGTCGCCAAGGCGATCCTCACCGTCGTGGTGGGCGTCGCGGTCGAGGCCGCGATGGTCGCTCTCTGCTACGGGCTCGGATCGACGATCCTCAACGGCCGGGGCGGCGACGTCGTCTGGTCAGACGCCGGCAACGCGAAGTCGGCGCTGGTCGGCATCATCTGCTTCGCCGGCATCGTGTCGCTGCTCGGCTTCGGACTCGGCATGCTCATCCGCAGCACACCGGCCGCGGTCGCGGTGCTGATCCTGTGGCCGCTCGTCGCCGAAGGACTCATCGGTGCACTCCTCGCCGTGGCCGGGGTCGATGAGCCCTTCAAGTGGCTGCCGTACAACGCGGGCATCAACCTCGGCAACCCCGATGCCGGCCAGACGTCGGAGTCGCTCGGCCAGGTGGCGGGCGGGCTGTACTTCCTGGCGGTGACCGGCGTCGTGTGCGCGGTGGGTGCCTGGTCGACGATGACGCGGGACGCCTGACGCCTGACTCGCGACGGGTCGGGCGTCGGGATCGGCCCGACTAGCGGGCGCGGATCTCGAGGCTCTGGCGCTTGATGATCGTGTACCGGCGCTCGTGCTGGTCGATCCAGCCGAGGCGGATGAAGCTCGCGATCGCCTTGTTGACGCGCTCTCGCGAGGCGCCCACCATGCCGGCGAGCTCTTCCTGGGTGACGGGGAGCGTGAACTCGTCTGCGCCCTCCGAGAGCTCGAGCAGTCGCTTGGCCGTGCGGCCGGTGACGTCGAGGAACACGCTGTCGGCGAGGTTCTCGTCCATCACCCGGAGGCGCTTGGCGAGCAAACGGGTGACGCCCCAGAGCATCGTGGGTTCCGCCCGGAACACCTCGAGCACCGACACGTACGGGATCGACACCACACCGGACGGTTCGAGCGCGCGGGCCATCGCGGATCGCGGGCCGTCGTCGAGCATGGCCATCTCACCGAAGAGGTCGCCGGGTTCCATCAGCGACACCACGGTCTCGCGATGGTCGATCGGGTTGGCGATGGCGATGGCGAGGCGGCCCTTGGTGACGACGTAGAGGGCGTCGGCCTCGTCGCCCTCCTTGAACAGCACGTCGCCGCGCACCAGCTGCCGTTCGGTGCCCGCCGCGGCGATGGTGGCGATCACCTCGGGTGACGCGTCGGCGAAGAATTCGGTCGACGCAAGGAGTTCCTCGTGAGCCATGCGCAGCTCACCGTACTACCCTCGCTCCGCGTGACCATCCCCCAACCGGCAATTGTCGCGGCCGCGGGCGGCGTGCATGGTGTCACCGATGCCGTGACATCCGACGTCACGGCCGGCCACGTACGGCACGAGGTCTGGTGCATCGTTGTCGCCGGAGGGTCGGGCGCCCGGTTCGGTCGTCCGAAGCAGTACGAGCAGCTCGGCGCCGAGCGCATCCTCGATCATTCGGTCGCCGTTGCCCGCTCGGTCTGTCAGGGCACGGTCGTCGTCGTTCCGGCGGCCGACGTCGCCGCCGAATCGACCTACTTCGAGCACGTCGTCGCCGGCGGTGCGTCGCGCAGCGAGTCGGTGCGCGCCGGCCTCGCCGCGGTGCCCGCGACGGCGACCGTGGTCTGCGTGCACGACGCCGCGCGACCGTTCGCCACGCCCGACCTCTACGAACGTGTGGTCGCGGCGATCGAGGCCGGCGCCGACGGTGCGATCCCCGGCGTGGCCGTCACCGACACGATCAAGGTGGTCGACGCCGACGGGGTGGTGTGCGACACGCCGCCACGTGAGGCGCTGCGGGCGGTGCAGACCCCCCAGGCGTTCGAGGCCGACGTGCTCCGGCGTGCCCATGCGGCCGGCGGCGAGGGCACCGACGACGCGGCCCTCGTCGAGGCGGTCGGCGGACGTGTGGTCGTCGTCGAGGGCGAGGCGGACAACCGCAAGATCACCCATCCCGACGACCTCGACTGGGCGCGGGCCAGGCTGGCCGCGCGGTGACGCAGGCGAGCGCGACGACGGAGTCAGGAGCAGCACGATGAAGATGCGCGTGGGGCAGGGGTTCGACATCCATCGCTTCAGCGACGATCCCGAGCGACGACTGGTGCTCGGTGGCGTGCACTTCGAGGGCGAACGCGGCCTCGTCGGGCACAGCGATGCCGACGTCGCCGCCCATGCCGTCGCCGACGCGTTGTTGGGCGCCGCCGGCCTCGGCGACATCGGCGAGCACTTCCCCGACACCGACCCGCAGTGGAAGGGGGTCGACTCGCTCGTGATCGTCCGCCACGTCGCCGCGCTCGTGCGCGCCGAGGGCTGGACCATCGGCAACGTCGACTGTGCGATCGTCTGCGAAGCCCCGAAACTGGCGCCGCGCAAGCCCGAGATGCAGCGGTTGCTCAGCGAGGCGGCGGGCGCTCCGGTGACGGTGAAGGGGCGAAGAGCCGAAGGACTCGGCACACTGGGACGTCGTGAAGGCATCGCCGGCTGGGCGGTGGCCGTCATCCACGCCGACTGACACGCCCGGACACGGGCCGACGGACGGCCCGGCGACGGCGAGAACACTCGAGGAGCGATCGTGAAGCCAACGTCTGCCAAGGGCAGCAGCACCAAGCAGGGCGGCAAGGGGAAGGGCGGCAAGGCCAAGGCGGCCGCCTCCGCGCGCACGGCCGCCGCAGGGCGCGCCGGCGTCTCGTCGAGTCGTTCCAGTGGTGGCCGTCCCGGCGCCGTGGGTGGCGCCGGTGGCGGTGGTGGTGGCAGCTCCAGCCGCTCGAAGGCGGGGGCAAAGGGCGGTCCGCGAGGTGGGTCGGTGAAGTTCACCTCCCGAGGTGCGGGCCGCACGGGCAAGGTGTCTCCCACGGGTGCGCCGCCTCGAAAGCCGGAGAAGACCCTCGGCGGCGAGCAGATCGAAGGCCGCCAGGCCGTGCGCGAGTTGTTGCTCGCGGGCAACCGGCGAGTGCGCGAGATCTGGGTGGCCGGCGACCTCGACGAGAACGAGACCGTGCAGGACATCCTCGAGATCGCCACGCACGAGCGGGTGCCCGTGCAGTACGTGGCTCGCAAGCGGCTCGAGGCCGCCGCCCGCAGCGAGGCCCCCCAGGGCATCATCGCCTACGCGAACGGGGTGCCCGAGGCCGAGCTGGCCGACTTCGTGCGCCGCGTACCGGGTCGTCCGGCGCCGTTCCTCGTGGCTGTCGACGGGGTGACCGATCCGGGCAACCTGGGCGCGCTGTTGCGCTGCTGCGACGGCGCCGGCGTCCAGGGCGTGATCCTGCCCCGTCACCGCGCGGTGCACGTGACGCCGACGGTCGCCAAGTCCGCCGCGGGTGCGGTGGAGTACGTGCCGATGGCGATGGTCGCCGGTCTCCCGTCGGCGCTCACCACGATCAAGGACCAGGGCATCTGGGTCGTCGGTCTCGCCGACGAGGCCGATCGGGACCTGTTCGACATCGGCGATCTCGCGGTCGACGGCATCTGTCTCGTGATGGGCGCCGAGGGAGCCGGCCTGTCGCGGCTCGTGCGTGAGCGCTGCGACATGATCGTCAGCATCCCGATGCTGGGTCGCCTGTCGTCGCTCAACGTCTCGGCTGCGGCCGCCCTCGCCACCTACGAGGTCACTCGCGCTCGCCGGGCGAAGCGCTGACCTGGGTCGTCCCGTGAGCCGCCACCGACGCTGTGCGTAGACTCGGTGCGGCGACTCACCAGGTCGCCCGGCGCAGCGGACCACGGCAGGACAGCGCGGTGGAGCGCGTCGAACGATCATCGCCGGGTTGGGGCCTCGGGAACTCGCAGATCACCGGCTCTGATGGGGTGGCTCAATGCCGGGTGATCGCCTCGATTCGGATCGCCAGGGTACGGATCGTGGAACGTCACGCCGAACCTGATCGGTCGCCCCAAGGGTGGCTCCAGGTCAGCGGAGCCTGATGGCAAGACACGCGAAGACCCCCAAGTGATGCAGTCTGTGCCGACTGCGTGGCCGGCCCGAAGGTGTCAGCCTTCCGAGGCGGCGAACCAGTTGCAGTGAGTGGCGACGATCTGCGAGGTCTTTGCAGGGATTGGCGCCCGTTGCCATGTGAAGAGCCTCCGCTGATCTCAAGGCCGATTCAGACGAAAGACTCTGGCGACCCGGCTGAGCCCGCGCGCACGTTCGCGTTGACCCGCCAGCGTGGTTCAACGGAGTCATCGGGCGCGTCTGGCGTGACCGAAGGGAGCAGAAATGCACACCAAGCGAACGATCGAGTCCCTCGCCGCGCTGGCCGTTCTCGCCATTGCCTCGATGGTGAGCGCGTGTGCGTCGAATGACCCGAAACCGAGCACGACGCCCATCGCCGGGACGCTGACCGGCACGGTGACCGAGCCGTGCGGAGACGTCGGTTCGAGGGCCCCGGTGACCGTCGACGCCGTCGGCGAGCTCAGCGGGGTGGGTCCCGTGACGCTCCGCATCGACGAGACCGCCATCTGCGCTGCGTTCGGGATGCTGGAGCGCGTCACGGACATCGTCGGCGTCTACACCACCGATAACGGTGACGAACTTCGCTTCACCGGCACCGGTTCGGAGGTGCACACCCGACTCGGTGGCACGCCCAGCGCGACGTACTCTGCCGACGATCAGTTCAGTGGCGGCACCGGGAGGTATGCCGATGCCACCGGGGAGGAGCGCGTCACGGTCTCGTACAACCCCTACGACAAGTCGCTCACCGTCACGGTCGATGGGGAAGTGACGACCACCGGCTGACACCGGCAGCGCACCTCGACGTGTCATTCCCGGAACGGTTGTCGGCAGCGTCTGGGTTCAGCTCAGAGGCAGTCGGCAGCGGTGGACCGGAGTGCCAGACATCGTGGTTGCGTACTGTTCGGTCACATTGATCGTGGACAATCGTCTTCCGGTGGTCACGCAGTTCGCGAGCTGGTCCTGCCCTTGGTGATGCATCGTCCCCAGCACGTGGGGAGACCAACGTCCCTACCGGACCGTGGCGTTCTGGCGTGACACTGGTGGGGGAGGTGGTTGCCATGATTCGTCACTGGCAAGCTCGGTTGACCGTCGCTGCCTTTGCGGTGGCATCGCTGGGGGTCGTGGGGTGCAGCAGTGATGGGGACAGCGATGTCGCCTCGAGTACGACTCCGCCGCGTTCTGCTCCGTTGTGGGGCCTGCCGGGAACGGCGGCGTTGGACAGTGCGTCGACGGTCGAGCTGCAAGCGGCGCTCGATGAGTGGGTCGACGCGGGGCATCTGGTCGGGTTGACTGCGGCGGTGGTCACGCCTGATGGTGGGTGGTCAGGTGCTGCGGGTGTCGACGGCGCCGGCACGGCGTTGCAGGCCGATTCGGCGCTGTCGATCATGAGCATCTCGAAGACGTTCACGTCGGCTGAGGTGCTGCTGTTGTCGTCGCGCGGTCTGGTCGATCTCGACAAGCCGATCACGGACTACATCGAGGTGCCGTTCGACACCCAGGGTGCGACGGTTCGCCAGTTGCTGGCGATGCGCAGTGGCTTCCCCGCCACGACGGCCGAGCAGGACCAAGCGGTCATGGCCGCGGACCTGGACCGCGAGTGGACCGTGAGTGCGATGCTCACCACACTGCCTGCGGACGCAGCCCAGTTGGGAACCGTCGGCGGTGAGCCGCGGTACAACAGCATCAACTATCAATTGCTCGCCGAGCTCGTGGCGAAGGTGACCGGGCAGACGTTCGCGGAGTCGGTGCGTGCCGATCTGCTCGACCCTGCCGGCCTGCAGCGCACGTGGGTGCAGAGCGGTGAGACCCCGATCGCGCCGTTGACGGTCGGCGGCACGACACCGTACGCCGACATCATTGACCCGGCCGGTCCGTTCATGCCGTCGCGGTCGTTCGCCTCGTTCGCCGTCGGTGGTGGTTCGATGGCCGCCGATGCGGCCGACGTGGCCCGGTGGGGCTACCTGCTCTACGGCGGTCAGGCCATTGACTCCGCTCTGGTGAAGGAGATGGAGGCCGACCCGCAGCCCGAACCGAACATGGGGCCGTACGCGCTCGGTGTGCTTGTCGACGACTACGAGGGCGTCACGATGCTCGGTCACGGCGGCGGCGGCGTCGACTGGCCGTACACCGGCGTGTTGCAGGTGTTCGCCGGTGACGCACCGATCTCCATCGCCGTGTTGACCCCGCAGCCGGCCGACTTCGGTGAGGACATCTTCGAGGTGTTCATGCAGCTGTACGACATCGTCGCCGGCTGAGTTGACGAGCACCCGCCACTTGGTGCTGGCACGCGCGAAGTCGTCGATCGATGCCGAGG
>CAUJET010000164.1 GCA_963169665.1 Actinomycetota bacterium
GTCGGGCTGGTGTCGCCGACGGTCACCTTCGCCTTGGCCTGCTCGGCGCAGTCCGACAGGTTCGTCCGCTGGGTCCACACGCCGAGAGCGAACCCGGCGAACACGAGCATCGACACGATCTTGGTGGTCACGTTCGAGATCACCGTGGCCGAGACCACCGCGAGGACCACGAACACGATGATGATCGCAATCGCGAGGTGTCGTGCGCTGCCGAGCGTGAGAGCGAGCATGGCCAGCACAGTAGGCCCTAGCGTGGTCGATCATGAGTGACCACAGCGCCGACAGCCGACCCGTCAACCTCAGCACGACCGGCCTGCCGAGCACGGTGCTCCCGCCCGCCGACGCAGCCCAACGCCACGAGCTGCTGCAGGCGATCGGAGCGCCCGACGACGTCCGCCATGCACGTGTGAGCGAGGTCGTGGCGTCGTACCCGCGGTACTTGGAGGCGTGGGCCACCCTCGGCGACCTCGGCCGCAACCCGATCGAGCGCTACGCGGCGTATCGGGTCGGCTACCACCGCGGCCTCGACGCACTGCGCGCCAACGGCTGGCGCGGGTCGGGGTACGTACGTTGGTCGGAGCCCACCAACCGCGGCTTCCTGCGGGCGTTGCGCGGCCTCGGGCAGATGGCGGCGCTGATCGGCGAGGTCGACGAGGCCGAGCGGATCGCGCTGTTCATGGCGCAGCTCGACCCGGCCGGCATCCCCGAGTCGGGTGACTGAGACGCCGGTCGCCGCTGCGGTCCTCACCGGCGGGGCCAGCCGGCGGATGGGACGCGACAAGGCGTTGGTCGAGGTCGACGGCGCCGCGATGGTGCGGCGCGTGGTCGAGGCCGTCGACGGCGCCGGGTGCACGCCCGTGATCGCGGTCGGCGGCGACGCGGCGTCGTTGACCGCGGTGCTGGCCGGCACCGGCGCCTCGACCGTGCCCGACCGGTTCCCCGGCGAGGGGCCGCTCGGTGGGATCCTGACCGCGCTGGGCCATCTGGCCGTCCCGACCCTCGTCGTCGCGACCGATCTCCCGTGGCTCGACGCCGTGACCATCGAGCGGCTCCTCGTCCACCGCGACCGGCTCGACCTCGACGTCGCGATGGCCCGGTCCGACCGTGCCGAGCCGCTCTGCGCGCTCTGGTGGCCCTCGGCCCTCGCGGCGCTCGACCGACGGTTCGCGGCGGGGGAGCGGGCGATCCACCGTGCGGTCGACGGCCTCCGGTGCCTCGACGTCGTCGTGTCGGCGACGGCCGTGCGGAACGTCAACACCCCCACCGATCTCGGTCGCACCAGGTGAGTGAGCAGGTAGCGTGCCCCGCATGAGCATCCAGGAAGTGTCGGTCGACACGTTGGCCGCCGCCCTGCAGGCCGGAGCGAGGGTGATCGACGTCCGCGAGACCGACGAGTACGTGTCGGGGCACGTGCCCGGCGCCGTGCACGTCGCCCTCGGTACCGTGCCCGATCATGTCGACGTGTTTCGCGGTCCAGAGAGGCCCGAAGGCCCCGACCAGGTCACCTACGTCATCTGCAAGGCCGGCGGCCGCTCGATGCGGGCTGCCGAGTTCCTCGCCGAGCAGGACGTGATCACCGTGAACGTGGCCGGTGGCACGATGGCCTGGATCCAGGGTGGGCACCCGGTGGTCACCGGAGATCAGCCTTCGTGACGCATCGCTGGGTCGCCACACAAGCCGAGTTCGAGGAGGTCATCGAGGTCCTCTGCAACGAGCCTCGGTACGCGATCGACACCGAGTTCCACCGGGAGCGCACGTACTTCCCGAAGCTCGCCCTGGTGCAGCTCGGGTGGGCCGACCAGATCGTGCTCGTCGACCCGTTGGCCGTCGACATGACGGCCATCCGCCGGCTCTTCGCCTCCCCGTCGATCGCGGTGTTCCACGCCGCCCAGCAGGACCTCGACGTGCTCACCCACAGCGTCGCCGCCGTCCCCGAGCGCATGTTCGACACGCAGTTGGCCGCAGGATTCACCGGGTACAGCACGCCGTCGCTGCTGTCGCTGTTGCACGCCGAACTGTCGGTCACCGCCTCGAAGGGTGATCGCCTCACCGACTGGCTGCGCCGTCCGCTGACCGCCGACCAGCAGCACTACGCCGCGGGCGACGTCGCACACCTGCTCGAGATGCACGACCGGCTCACCGCCAAGCTCACCGCTCTCGGGCGCCTCGACTGGGCGCTCGACGCATGCGAGGAACTGCGCACCCGCCCCACGGGCGCGACCGATCCCGAGCAGGCCTGGTTGCGGCTCAAGGACGTGCGGGTGTTGAAGGCCAAGGCCCGTGGCGTCGCCCAGTCCGTCGCCGCATGGCGGGAACGGCGTGCGGCCTCGGTCGACGTGCCGGTGCGTCAGATCCTGCCCGACCTCGCCATCTTGGGCATCGCCCAGAAGCACCCGAGTTCGCAGGCCGAACTCTCGCAGGCCCGCGGTGTCGAGGAACGGCACAGCCGCGGCGCGATGGGCGCCGAGATCCTCGCCGCGGTCGCCGAGGGGCTCACCCGCGACGTCCAGCTGCCCTCGCCAGACGGCGACGACCTCGATCGATCGTTGCGGCCCGCCGTCACCCTGGTCTCGGCCTGGGTGAGCGAGGTCGCCCGCGCCGAGCGGATCGACACCGCCTTGCTCGCCACGCGCTCCGATCTCGTCGCGCTGCTGCGCGGCGACGTCGACGCCCGTCTCGCGCACGGGTGGCGCGGCGAGCTGCTCGGCGACGGCATCCGTTCTCTCGTCGAGGGTCGGGCCGGGCTCACCTTCGACGGCAAGGGTGGACTGAAGCTGATCCCGACGGCGCCCGCCGCCGCATCCGAACCAGCACCCGAACCAGCACCCGAACCAGCACCTGAACCAGCACCTGAACCAGCAGCTGAACCAGCCGTCGAGTGACGGTCGCCCGGTTGGCTACTTGATGGCCTTGCGGAGCTTGTTCCACAGGGCGTCGAAGCTGGCCGACACGTCGGCGCTGCGGCTGCCGTAGCTGTGGATCGAACGGCGCTCGCCGATCGACTGGTTCACGATCACGCGCTGGGGCACCACGGGCTGCCACACCGCCTTCTTGCCGACGATGCGGGTGAGCTCGTCGTAGCGCCGGTCGGCCTCGCCGCTGACGGCCGGCACGCGGTTGACGATGACGCCGCTCAGCTCGAGCTCGGCGTTGTGGGTGTCCCACACGTCGTCGATGAGATCGGCGACCGCGCCGATGCCGCGCAGGCCGAGCGACGACGGCTCGATCACGATCACGGCGTGGTCGGCGGCGGTGAGGGCGCTCGTGGTGAGGTTGCCGAGCGAGGGCGGGCAGTCGAGCAGGATCGCCGTGTAGTGGTGCGACACCTTGCCGAGCGCGGTGCGCAGCCGCGACGGCGTGCCGGACTCGCGGGCCTGCAGGTGCGGCGACCCGGGGATCAGGTGGATGAGCTCGCTCCAGGCGCTCTCGATGATCGCGTCGGCCGCGGGTGTCTTGGCCAGCACGTCGGCGGTGGTGAGTTCGGCCTCGAGCGGGTCGATGCCGAGCACCCAGGTGGCCGAGGCCTGCGGGTCGAGATCGACGACGAGCACCCGGTCACCCCGATGTGCCGCCGCCGAGGCGAGTCCGAGGGTGACGGTGGTCTTGCCCACACCACCCTTCTGGTTCAGCAGCGCGACGGTTCGTCCCATGGCGCGACATTGTGTCACCTGGAGGCGATGATCGCCGTCCGAGCGGGGACGGCGTCGATCCGGGTCCCGACGATGCCTGGCACGGTGGCCGCCGCGACCTCGACGGTGCCGGGGAGCGCGACCGGTTCGTCGCCCAGGTTCAGCACCACCCACCAGCGCTCGCCGCGACGGTAGGCGAGCACGGTGTCGGCCGGTTCGAGCTCGACCAGCTCGAAGCTCCCGTCGACCAGGTCGTTCTCGCGTCGCCGCAGGTGGAGGACATCGCGGTAGAGCTGCAGGATCGAGTGCGGGTCGTCCCGCAGCGCGGTCACGTTGCGGTGCGGGGCCTCGGCGCCGAAGGGCAACCAGGGCGGCGCCGACCAGCCGTGCAGGTCGTCGCCGGTCCACGGGATCGGCGATCGGCACCCGTCGCGCCGGCCGGGATCGACCACCCGGTCCTCGGGGATGTCGGCGTCGATCATCCCCAGCTCCTCGCCCTGGTAGAGGAACGGCGTGCCCGGCAGGGTGAGCAGCATGACCGCCATCATCCGTGCGACCTGCTCGTCGCCACCGTGGCGACCGCGGTGACGTGGCACGTCGTGGTTGGACAACACCCAGGTGGGGCAGGCGCCGAGCGGTTCGAGCACGTCGAGGGTGCGTCGGATCCGGGCCCGCAGCTCCGCCGGCGAGGCGGGCGCCCACAGGAACGAGAAGTTGAAGTTGAGGTGGAGTTCGTCGCCGTCGCCGTAGTACCTGGCCACGGCCGCCTCGTCGAGCAGGTACACCTCGCCGACGGCGATCCGGTCGCCGGGGTACTCGTCGAGCACGGCGCGGATGCGCCGCAGCCGTTCGTGGGTGACCTCGACGTCGTTGTACGGCACGTGCGACCAGGCTCGAGCCACGGCTGCATCGGGGTCCTGGCGGTGCAGGTCCTTGCCGATCATGTGGATCACGTCCATCCGGAACCCGTCGACGCCGCGGTCGAGCCAGAACCGCAGCGTGTCGAGCATCGCTGCCTCGACCTCCGGGTTGCCCCAGTCGAGGTCGGCTTGCTCGACGGCGAAGCTGCGCAGGTAGTACTGGCTGCGGACCTCGTCCCACTGCCAGGCGTCGTCGCCCCGGGGGAACGACGCCTTCCAGTTGTTGGGCGGCTCGTCGCACCACACGTACCAGTCGGCCTTGGGGTTCGTGCGGCTCGACCGGCTCTCCACGAACCACGGGTGCGCCGTGCTGGTGTGGTTCGGCACCCAGTCGAGCAGCAGCTTCAGCCCCCGGGCGTGGCAGGCCTCGATCAGGTCGTCGAGGTCGGTGAGGGTGCCGAAGACCGGGTCGACGTCGCAGTAGTCGGCCACGTCGTACCCGAAGTCGGCCATCGGTGAGGTGAACACCGGCGACAGCCAGATGGCGTCGACCCCCAACCACTCCACGTGGTCGAGATGCTCGCGGATACCACGGAGATCGCCGACACCATCGGCGGTCGCGCCCGGCGCCGGTCGGCCCTCGGCGAAGCTGCGTGGGTAGATCTGGTAGACGACCGAGCCACGCCACCAGGGTTTCCGCGGCGTGGCCGACACCTGGTGGGGCCCTTGATCTGGCTGCTGCGGATCCGTCGGTGCGCCCACGAGGCGGCCAGACTATCCCCGACGAACCAGCCGGTCAGGGGATAGGCTGGGGCGCAATGTCAGTTCTCTAGAGTTCGGGAGCCCTACCGTGAAGAAGGGTCGTCACCGCCGCTTCGAAGAAGCGCGCAAGCTCAAGCAAGCAGGTCCCAGCGCATTCGATCTGGGCTTCGGCGGCAATGGCCACCGGGAGAGTACTCAAGACGACGAGTACGCAGCGCTTGCTGAAAAGTACGGCGTCTCGTTCGACGAGGACGACGACGAGTCGGACGACGAGTCCGACGACGACTGACTTCCACCAGACGCGCGCGCACTCACGGCGCACCGTCCCACTCCAGGAAGACCCGACCCCCAGGGAATCATGAGCATCGCTATTCGTAACGTCGCGCTCGTAGCCCACGTCGACCACGGCAAGACCACGCTCGTCGACGCGCTGCTGCGTGCCACTGGAACATTCGCCGCCCACCAGGCGGTGGTCGATCGAGTCATGGACTCCAACGACCAGGAGCGCGAGCGCGGGATCACCATCCTCGCAAAGGCCGCCTCCATCACCTGGAAGGGCACCAAGATCAACCTGGTCGACACGCCCGGCCACGCCGACTTCGGCGGTGAGGTCGAGCGCGCCCTCACCATGGTCGACGGCGTGCTGTTGCTCGTCGACGCCGCCGAGGGCCCGCTGCCGCAGACCCGGTACGTGCTCCAGAAGGCACTCGCCAAGAACCTGCCGGCCATCGTCATCATCAACAAGGTCGACCGCCAGGACGCACGCCCCGACGAAGTCCTCGACGAGGTGTACCAGCTGTTCATCGACCTCGACGCCGACGACGAGCACATCGACTTCGAGATCATCTCCGCCGTCGCCCGCGAGGGCCGCGCGATGAAGGGCATCGGCATGCCCGAGGAGGGCGCCGACCTGTCGCCCCTGCTCGACACCATCCTCGATGCCATCCCGGCCCCCGAGGGCGACGCCACCAAGCCGCTCCAGGCCATGGTCACCCAGCTCGATGCGAGCGAGTACCTCGGCCGTCTGGCCATCGGCCGTGTCGTCAACGGCGTCATGCGTCGTGGCGAGACCGTCGCCCTGCTCGAGGAGGAGTTCGCCGAGGGCCAGCCGCCGCTCAAGCGCCGCCTCGCCCAGCTCATGGCCTTCGAGGGTGTCAGCCGCAACGAGGCCGACGAGCTGTCGGCCGGCGACCTGTTCGTGATGGCCGGGTTCCCCGAGGTCGAGATCGGCGACACCATCGCCTCGGTCGAGGACCCCGTGGCCCTGCCCCGTCTCGTCGTCGACGAGCCGGTGTTGCGCATGACCTTCGGCGTCAACACCTCCCCGATGGCGGGCAAGGAGGGCAAGTACCTCACCAGCCGCCACCTGATCGATCGCCTGAAGCGAGAGCTGCTCGGCAACGTGTCGATCAAGCTGTTCGAGACCGGTTCGCCCGACGTGATCGAGGTCGCGGGCCGTGGCGAGCTCCAGCTCGCGGTGCTGATCGAGTCGATGCGCCGTGAGGGCTACGAGCTCCAGGTGAGCCGCCCACAGGTCATCACCAAAGAAGTCAACGGCAAGCGCTTCGAGCCGCAGGAGCGCGGCGTGTGCGACGTCCCCGACGAGCACGTCGGTACCGTCACCCAGGAGCTCGCTCCCCGCAAGGGCCGGGTCACCGACCTGCGCCCCGGCGACGCCGGCCGCACGATCGTCACCTTCGAGTGCCCGAGCCGTGGCCTGATCGGCTTCCGTTCGCTGCTCATGACGGCCACCCGTGGCACTGCCCTGCTGCACCAGCACCACCTGGGCTGGATGCCGTGGGCGGGCGACATGCCAGACAGCCGTGGTGGCGCGATGGTGAGCGACCGCATGGGCGTCACCACCGGCTACGCGATGGACAAGCTCCAGCTCAGCGGCGGATTCTTCGTGCACCCGGGCGAGCCCGTGTACGAGGGCATGGTCGTCGGCGAGTGCGCCCGAGAGGACGAACTCGTCGTCAACTGCGTGCGGCCCAAGGAGAAGAACAACATCCGCACGCACAGCCACGACGACGCGGTGAAGCTGCCAGCGCCGAAGATCCACACGCTGGAGACGGCGATCGAGTGGATCGCCGACGACGAGCTGGTCGAGGTCACCCCGAAGAGCATCCGGATCCGCAAGCGGTACCTGGGTCTCGAGGAGCGCCGCAAGGCCAACAAGAAGGTGCCCACCTCCGTCTGACGGAGCTGGTGGTGGCGCGGCGCCGCACGCAACACCTCGAAACGCAACACCTCGAACACAACACCTCGAAACACAACACCTCGAAACACAACACTTGGAACATCGCGAACACGCCGGACCCGACGGGTCCGGCGTGTTCGCGTTTCGTCCCGTTCCCCGCCGGGTACCGGGGTCACAGCGGGCACCGACGCGAACCGATCCGCGGATCGGGCCAAGGAGCCATCCATGACCGACGTACGACCGACCACCGACCACACGGGCACCGACGAGACAGGCACCGAGCGGGCTGCGGACAGCCGGCGCTCCATGTTGCGCAAGATGGCGCTGATGGGCGGTGCCGCTGTCGCCGGCGGGGCCGTCGTGTCACGAACCGCCTCGGCGGCCGACGGTGATCCCGTGCTCGTGGGCACCACCCTCGAAGCCACGTCTCCGACGGAGATCTACTACACGGCCGGCCCCGACTATCCCGCTGGCCCGAGCGTGGTGTCCGGAGGCGAGGACGCGTCTCCTCTGCAGACGCTGTTCACCGCCGGTGTCGGCGGCTATGCCGTCGACAAGGTGGCCAACGGTGTCCACGGCTCGACCGTCGTCCCCACCGGCTACGGCGTCGTCGCCGCCAACGGCGCAACCCCGACCGCCGGCACGGCCACCCCGACGGCATTGGCCCTGGCGTCGCTCGGGACCCAGGTGCGGTTCCTGTCGCCGGCGCAGGTGGCCACCGCCGCAGGCCTCACGGACCATCCCGCCACCGTCGGGCCGGCGCCCGGCACTCACACCGCCGGCGAGTTGTACGTGGACGACGAGTTCACCCTCTGGTTCGCGGTGCCGTCGGGCTCGACGATCCGCTGGGTGCGGCTCGCCGGTCAGCAGACCGCTGGCTCGCTCGTCACGTTCCCGACGCCGGTGCGCGTGCTCGACACCCGGCTCACCGGCGCCAAGGTCGCGAACGCGACGACCGTGACGGTGAACGCTGCGGCCGGCGTCGGCGGCGCAGCCAGCGGGCTGCCCGCCGGCGCGTCGACGGCGCTGGTGAACCTCACGGTCGAGGGAACGGTGGCGTCGGGCTATCACTCGGCCTACTCGGCCGACGCGACCTACGACCCGAATGCGCCGTTCTCGAACGTCAACTGGGACGGGCCGGGACAGATCCGGGCGAATCTCGCGGTGATCCGCCTCGGCGATGCGGCGCCGACGACCGAGCGACGCTTCAAGGTCACGTCGGGCGGCGGTGGATCCGCCCATCTGATCGTCGACCTGATGGGCTACTACCTCTGACCACCAGCTGAGCTACCACCTCTGACCATCCGCCGAGACGGTCGTCGTGCGTCAGCGCCGACGGACGGCGGGGTGGGGGAGCGGTGTCCACTTCGGACGGGTCAACAGCGGCATCAGTTGGTCGTAGACCTCCTGGCCGACCATCCCGACGATCTCGTCGCGGAGGTACTCGTACACGGGCACCTTGCCACTCCCGCTCCCGCCTCCGTCGGCGACGAACGCGTCGTCGCTCTCGGTGCACCACCAGTGGAACTCGTCGCCGCCCGGGCCCCAGTCGCGGCGCTTCCATTCGCGCAGCGTGCTGGTGACATGGCCCTGGTCGTCGGTCTGGTGGTCGAGCCGCAACGGCAGCTGCCAGCACACGTTCGGCTTCCAGTCCATGGGCCGCTCGCCGGCGTCGAGGGCAGCACGGTGCAGCGCACAGCCCGGCCCACCGTCGAACCCGGGGCGGTTCAGGAAGATGCAGGCATCGTCGACGAGCCGGGTGACCGTCTCACCGTCGTCGCCGGTGTCGAGGAACCCGACCTTCTTGGCCTGCTTTGCGAACTGCCAGACGTCCGGGGTGAGCCGGACGACCGATCGCACGACGGTCTGGACGTCGTCGTCGTCGACGAAGTGCGCGCCGTAGCTGCAGCAGCCCTGTGCCATCTCGGTCGCATCGGCGTCGAGCACCCCCTTGCACCCGCTGCCGAAGATGCAGCTCCAACTCGAACGGAGGAACGTGGCGTCGATCATCCAGGTCCGCTTCTCGGTGCGGTCGTCGAAGCTGATCCATTCGTGGGTGTCCAGTGGCTGGCTGGCGGCAGGAAGTGGCACGTCAGCGAATGTAGAGCCTCGGTAGGCTCGACGCTGCATGAGCACCCCCTCGACCCCCCGCACCGCCGACGAGCTCCGTTCCGCCTTCACGGGCTTCTTCGCCGACCGTGGCCACCAGGTGGTCCCGTCGGCGAGTCTGATCCCGCACGACCCGACGTTGCTGTTCACGGTGGCAGGCATGGTGCCGTTCAAGCCCTTCTTCGTGGGCGACGAGACCCCGCCGTACAAGCGGGCAGTCACCTCGCAGAAGTGCGCTCGCGCGGGTGGCAAGCACAACGACCTCGACGACGTGGGGCGCACCTCGCGTCACCTCGTGTTCTTCGAGATGCTCGGCAACTTCAGCTTCGGTGACTACTTCAAGAGCGATGCCATCCCGTGGGCGTGGGACCTCGTCACGAACACCTTCGGCCTCGACGGCGACCGTCTGTGGGTGACGGTGCACGACAGCGACGACGACGCCGAGGCGATCTGGCACGAGCAGGTCGGCGTCCCGATGTCGCGCATCCAGCGCCTCGGCGACAAGGACAACTTCTGGCAGATGGGCGAGACCGGCCCCTGTGGCCCCTGCAGCGAGATCCACTTCGACCGCGGCCCGGCGTTCGGCCCCGAGGGCGGCCCGCTCGCCGACACCTCGGGCGAGCGGTTCATGGAGCTCTACAACCTGGTCTTCATGCAGTTCAACCAGGCGGCCGACGGCACGCGCACGCCGCTGCCCAAGCCCTCCATCGACACCGGTGCCGGTCTCGAGCGCATCCTGTGCGTGCTGCAGGACGTCGATGCCGTGTGGGAGACCGATCTCATGCGCCCGCTCATCGAGCAGGCGTGCAGCCTCACGGGCAAGTCGTACACGTCGGGCGACTACGACGACCGAGACAGTTTCGCCATGCGCGTGCTCGCCGAGCACGCCCGCAGCAGCACGATGCTCGTCGCCGACGGCGTGTTCCCGAGCAACGAGAACCGTGGCTACGTGCTGCGCCGCATCATCCGCCGTGCGGTGCGCTACGCGTACCTGCTCGGCACCGAACAGCTCGTGATGCCGTCGCTCGTGGAGACCGCGATCGACGTGATGGGCAACGCCTACCCCGACGTCGCCAAGCAGCGCGACTTCATCGTCGGCGTGCTCACCCGCGAAGAGGAGCGCTTCCGCCAGACGCTGAAGACCGGTCTCGCGATCCTCGAGGACGAGCTCGTCACCAATCCCACCAAGCTGCCGGGCACCACCGCGTTCACCCTCCACGACACGTACGGCTTCCCCCTCGAGCTCACCGAGGAGATCGCGAGCGAGCGCGGCGTGGCCGTCGACGGCGAGGGCTTCGACGCCGAGATGCAGGCTCAACGCGAGCGCGCCAAGGCGGCCCGCAAGGGGGCGACGGTCGGCGACGAGCGCATGAATGCCTACCGCGACGTCGTCGAGCAGCACGGCACCACCGAGTTCATCGGTTACACCGACGACTCCGCCGAGGCCACGGTGCTCGCCGTCCTGCCGGGTGCCGAGGAGGGCACCGTCGAGATCTTCCTGAATCGCACCCCCTTCTACGCCGAGAGCGGTGGCCAGGTCGGCGACGCCGGCACGATCAACGCCGACACCGGCATCGCCGAAGTGATCGACACCACGTTCGCGCTGCCCGGCCTGCGTCGCCATGTCGCCCGGGTCCTGAGCGGCGAGATGATCGCTGGCGCCAACGCGACCGCCACGATCGACGTGGAGCGTCGCGACGCGACCCGGCGGAACCACACGGGCACCCACCTGCTGCACCACGCGCTGCGCATCGTGCTCGGCGAGCACGTGAAGCAGGCCGGCTCGCTCGTGGGTCCGGATCGTCTGCGTTTCGACTTCAGCCACTACGCCCCGGTCTCCGACGAGGAGATCGCCCGCATCGAGGCGATCGTCAACGCCGAGACCCTGTCGAACGCCCCGGCGCGTGCGTTCGAGACCACCAAGGACGAGGCGCTCGCGATGGGCGCGATGGCGTTCTTCGGTGACAAGTACGGCGACATCGTGCGTGTGCTCGAGGCCGGCAGCTCGATCGAGCTCTGCGGTGGTACGCACGTGAAGGCGACCGGTGACATCGGCATCGTCAAGGTCGTGAGCGAGAGCTCGATCGGCTCCAACCTGCGTCGCATCGAAGCGGTCACCGGCGCCAACACCCTCGCGTTGCTGCAGCGCGACGAGCAAGTGATCACCGACGTGGCACGCCTCGTGGGCGCCAGCACCGACGACCTGGTCGGCGGCGTGCAGCGGCGCCTCGACGAGATCAAGCACCTGCAGGACGAGCTCAAGGCGCTGCGGGCCCAGCTCGCCACCGGCCGGGCCGGCGAGTTGGCCGGCGCGGCCGAGGCCGGCGTGGTCGTACAGCGCATCGACGGGCTGAGCCCGGGTGACCTGCGCGAGCTCGCCATCGCCGTGCGCCAGCAGGGCGGCGTCGAGATCGTCGTCCTCGCCGGCATCAGCGACAGCGGTGGCGTGTCCCTCGTGAGCGCGGTCACGGCCTCCTCGGGCAAGGTGGCCGGCGAACTCATCAAGGACGCGGCGAAGGCCGTCGGCGGCGGCGGTGGCGGCAAGGGCGACGTGGCCACCGCCGGCGGCAAGAACCCCGACGGCATCGACGAGGCGCTCCGCATCGCGAAGGCTGCGGCCACCAACTGAGCGGGTCACCGGTGCGAGCGCTCGGCGTCGATCTCGGCTCGAAGCGGATCGGCATCGCGGTCAGCGACCGCACGGGCACGATCGCGTCGCCGCTCACCATGGTGCCGCGATCGGGCAACACGGCGGCCGATCATCGGCGGATCGCCGCGCTCGTCATCGAGGAGGAGGCCGAGATCGTCGTCGTCGGCCTGCCGCTCAACATGAACGGCTCGGTCGGACCGGCGGCACAGGCTGCCATCGCCGAGGCGAAGGCGTTGGCTACCGTGGTCGGCGTGCCGGTGGAGACCTACGACGAGCGCCGCACCACGGTGACGGCCGACGCAGCGCTGATGGAGTTCAAGATGAACGCCCAGGCGCGCCGCAAGGTGGTCGACAAGGTCGCCGCCGCCGTGATGCTGCAGAACTGGCTCGAAGCCCGCGGCGCGCACCGGTGGGACGACTGACGTGGTGCTGAAGCTCGACGACCCGCGCGAGAAACGCGTCGCGTCGGAGTGGAAGCACGACCCGTGGGACGACCCTGATGCGACCGGCGCGATCGTCGTCGAACGGGCGCGCAAGAACCGGTGGCCGTTCAAATGGCTGGCGTACACGCTGCTCTCGATCAGCCTCGTCACGGTGCTCGTCGCCGGTTCGGTCGGCTGGTGGTACCTGCAGCAGATCAATCCGTCCGGCGATCCCGAGGCGGCGGTCAACTTCACCGTCGACGAGGGCGAGACGGTCGACTCGCTGAGCGTGCGACTCCAGAACGAGGGCTTCATCACCAACGCCCGGGTGTTCCGTTGGTACGTGGAGCGCCAGGGCGGCCTCGAGCTCACGCCCGGCTACTACCGGCTCCGTCCTCGAGACCACATGGGCAACCTGATGCAGGTGCTCAGCACCCCACCGGAACAGACCTACACCTCGGTCACGTTCCCCGAGGGCTTCACGGTCGACCGGATGGCGCAACGCCTCAGCGAACGCATGCCACGTCTGTTGATGAGCGACTTCATCACGGCCGCCACCGACGGCAGCATCCGGTCGGAGTGGCAGCCCGAAGGCGTCACGAGCCTCGAAGGGCTGCTGTTCCCCGACACGTACCAGGTGTCCAACGGCGAGACGCCTGCCCAGGTGATCGAGCGCATGGTCGCCCTGATGGAGCGCGTCGGTCGTCAGGAGGACATCGTCGTCAAGGGCTACGAGCAGGCACTGACGGCGTACCAGGTGCTCATCGTCGCCTCGATGGTCGAACGTGAGGCGAAGGTCGACGAGGACCGGGCGATGATCGCCCGCGTGATCCTCAACCGGCTCCGCCTGCCCGAGCCGATGCCGCTCCAGATCGATGCGACGCTCTTCTACCAGCAGGACCAGACCCGGCCGTTCTCGGAACTGAAGGCGCTCGACACGCCGTACAACACCTATCTCTACACCGGTCTGCCGCCCACGCCGATCGCCAATCCGGGTCGCGCCTCGATCGAGGCGGTGCTGAACCCGGCCCCGAACCCGCCCGAGGGTGGTCCCGAGTGCCAGCAGTTGCCCGAGGAGGTCCGCAAGGACCAGTGCCTGTGGCTGTACTACGTGCTGGCCGACGAAGCGGGCGGCCACGCCTTCGCCGTCACCCTCGCCGAGCACGAGGCCAACGTGCAGAAGGCGCTCGAAGCGGGCCTGCTGTGA
Organism: Actinomycetota bacterium; assembly: GCA_963169665.1. Lineage (GTDB taxonomy): Bacteria > Actinomycetota > Acidimicrobiia > Acidimicrobiales > Ilumatobacteraceae > VFMC01. Next base: position 13,840 of record CAUJET010000164.1, read on the forward strand.
TCACCGGCGCCACGACGGTGGCAGCCGTGATCGGGGCACCCGTGACGCACAGTCTGTCGCCGGCGCTGCACAACGCGGCGTTCGCCGCCGCGGGTGTCGACTGGGTGTACGCGGCGTTCGAGGTGGCGCCCGGTGCGGCGGTTCGAGCCCTCGACGCGATGCGAGCGCTCGGCCTCGGCGGCCTGTCGGTCACGATGCCGCACAAAGAGGCCGTCGCCGACGCCGTCGATGCGCTCGACCCCGCCGCAACGGCGTTGCACAGCGTGAACACCGTCGTGCGGTCGCCCGACGGACTGCTCGTCGGCCACAGCACCGACGGTGCCGGGTTCGTCGCGTCGTTGGCCGAAGCCGATGTGGAGGTGGCCGGGCGGTCCGTCGCGGTCGTCGGCGCCGGGGCCGCCGCCCGGGCGGTGATCGACGCGCTCGCACGTGCGGGCGCGGCGTCCGTCACGGTGGTCAACCGGTCGATCGACCGGGCCGAGCACGCAGCAGCCCTCGCCGGCGCTGCCGGACGGGTCGGCATCGCGGCCGACATCGCCGGGGTCGACATCGTCGTCAACGCCACCTCCGTCGGCATGGCGAGCGACGAGCTCCCGATCGACCCGGCGCTCCTGCACGCCGGGCAGGTGGTCGCCGACCTGGTGTACCACCCGCTGCAGACCGCCCTGCTGAGGGCCGCCGCGGCGGCGGGCGCGCGCACGGTCGACGGGCTCGGGATGCTCGTCCACCAGGCGGCGCTCCAACAGCAGCTCTGGCTCGGGGCGTTGCCCGACACCGCGGTGATGCGTGCTGCAGCTCTCCGGGAGCTGGCCGCACGCTCCCGGTAACCTCTCTGGCGTGTTGCGCTACCTCACCGCCGGCGAATCGCACGGCCAGGCCCTCGTCGTCATCGTCGAAGGTCTCCCCGCCGGGCTCGAGATCACGGTGGAGGAGATCCAGGCCGAGATGGCCCGTCGTCGTCTCGGCTACGGACGCGGCCCCCGGCAGCGGTTCGAACAGGACGAGCTGACCCTGCTCGGCGGCGTTCGCCACGGCCGCACGCTCGGGTCACCGGTCGCGATCGAGATCAAGAACAGCGAGTGGTTCCGCAGCGACAAGTGGCACGAGGAGATGTCGCCGGCCCCCGGCGTCACCAAGGACCCGCTCACGCAGGTGCGCCCCGGTCATGCCGACCTCGTCGGGATGCAGAAGTACGGCTTCACCGACGCTCGCGACGTGCTCGAACGAGCGAGCGCCCGCGAGACCGCTGCCCGGGTGGCCGCCGGTGCGCTCGCCAAGAAGCTGCTCGGCGAGCTCGGCTGCCAGGTCCTGTCGCACGTGATCCAGATGGGCGCCGCCCGTTCGACGGCCACCGATCGACCCACGTTCGCCGACCTCGACCGGGTCGACGAGTCGCCGGTGCGGTGCTTCGACGCCGGCGCCGAGGAGGCGATGATCGACGAGGTCAAGGACGCGGCGAAGGACGGCGACTCGCTCGGCGGCATCGTCGAGGTGTTGGCCTACGGCGTGCCGGTCGGTCTGGGCAGCCATGTGCACTGGGACCGCAAGCTCGACGCCTCGTTGGCCCAGGCCATCATGAGCATCCAGGCGGTCAAGGGCGTCGAGATCGGCGACGGGTTCGAGGTCGCCGGCCGTCGCGGCAGCGCCGCGCACGACCCGATCGTCTGGGATGCCGATGCGAACGACTACCGGCGCGAGAGCACGCTCGCCGGCGGCACCGAGGGCGGCATGAGCACGGGTGAGCTGCTCGTGGTTCGCGCGGCGATGAAGCCGTTGGCCACACTCAACCGACCGACGTTGAAGACCGTCGACGTGGTCACCAAGGAGGAGACGGTGAGCTTCAAGGAGCGCACCGACGTCACGGCCGTTCCCGCGATGGGCGTCGTCGCCGAGACCATGGTGGCGCTCGTCCTCGCCGCCGAGGCCCAGCGCAAGTTCGGCGGCGACAGCGTGCGTGAGTTCGTCCGCAACGCGCAGGCCTTCGAGGCGTCGCTGCACTCGTCGTGATGCCCGGCGATCGCCATCTCGTGCTCGTCGGTCTCATGGGCTCTGGCAAGTCGACGGTCGCCCGTGCGCTCGGCGAACGCCTCGGCCGGCGTCTGGTCGACACGGATTCGGTGATCGAGGCCCGCACCGGTCGGACCGTGCGGCAGATCTTCGCCGACGACGGTGAACCGGCGTTCCGAGCGCTCGAGGCGCAGGTCTTGTCCGATGCGCTCGCCGACCCGCAACCCACGGTCATCGCCGCAGCTGGTGGGGTCGTGCTGCGCGACGAGAACCGTGCGGCGCTGCGCTCCTCGGGTGCCCGCGTCGTGTGGTTGGCAGCCGACCCGGCGGTGCTGGTGGAGCGGGTGCGCTCGGGCGGGCACCGTCCCGCCCTCGACGCCGACCCAGCGGGTACGTTGCGGCGCATGCACGAGACCCGTGAACCGCTGTACCGCGAGGTGGCCGATCTCATCGTGAGCGTCGACGGCCGCAGTGTGGGCGACGTGGTGGAGGCGATCCTGCGATGAACGAGCTCCGCACCGTTCGGGTCCCGCTCGCCGAGCGGTCCTACGACGTCCTCGTCGGTCATGGCGCCCGCCACGAGCTCGCATCGCTCATCCCGTCGTCGGCACGCCGCGCCGCGGTGATCACCCAGCCGGGCATCCCGGTCGAGATCGATGCGGGCATCCCGACCGACGTGTTCCAGATCGGCACCGGCGAGGACCACAAGCACCTCGGCACGATCGAGTCGCTGTGCCGGTCGTTCGCACGCGTCGGTCTCACCCGTAACGACGTGGTCATCGGTCTCGGCGGCGGCATGGTCACCGACGTCGCCGGGTTCGCCGCCTCGGTGTGGCACCGCGGCATCCCGGTCGTGCACGTGGCCACCACCTTGTTGGGCATGGTCGATGCGGCGATCGGGGGCAAGACCGGTGTGAACCTGCCGGGGTCGAACGGCTCCTCGGGCGATGGTGGCAAGAATCTCGTCGGCGCGTTCTGGCAACCGAGCGGCGTGATCTGCGATCTCGATGCGCTCGCCACGCTGCCGCCCCGCGAACGCCGCTGCGGGTACGGGGAGATGGCCAAGTACCACTTCCTCACCGGCGACGACCTGCTCGCGATGGACGAGACCGAGCGCATCGCCAGGTGCGTGGAGATCAAGGCCGAGGTGGTGGCGGGCGACGAGCGCGAGGGCGGACGCCGTGCGCTCCTCAACTACGGCCACACGCTCGGCCACGCACTCGAGATCGAGACAGGCCACACGATGGCCCACGGTGAGGCGGTCGCGGTCGGCCTCGTCTATGCGGCGCATCTCGCCCGCGTGCTCGGCCGGATCGACGACGACCGGGTGCAACAGCACCTCGACGTGGTGGGCGGCGCGTACGAACTCGAGACCTCGCTGCCCGACGGCGTGGACCACACCCGGTTGTTGTCGCTGATGAGCCGCGACAAGAAGGCACTGACGAGCCTCACCTTCGTCCTCGACGGACCGTCAGGAGTGGAGGTCGTCCCCGAGGTGCCGGCCGAATCGGTGCTCGCCGCGCTCGACGAGATGGCCTCGTCGGCCCGATGACGCCCGCGCTGTGGACCGAGCGGCTGCAGCTGCGCGGCTGGCGCGATGACGACAAGCCCGCCTACGCGGCCCTGAATGCCGATCCAGAGGTGATGGCGCACTTCCCGTCGACGTTGACGGCGGCACAGAGCGACGAGATGGTCGATCGCTTCGTGGCCGGCTGGGAGCAACGCGGGTACGGATTGTGGGCGGTGGAGGTGCGCGAGTCCGGCCGGTTCATCGGATTCGTCGGCCTGTCGTCTCCGACCTGGCAGGCTCCCTTCACCCCGTGCATCGAAGTCGGGTGGCGGCTGTCGAAGGACGCGTGGGGTCGCGGCTACGCACCCGAAGCCGCACGAGCCGCGCTGGCCTGGGGATTCGAGCACCTCGACCCGCCGCGCGGCGAGTTCGTGAGCTTCACCACGGTCGCCAACACCAACTCACGGCGCGTGATGGAGAAGCTCGGCCTGCGTCGCGATGTGGCCGACGACTTCGACCATCCGATGCTGCCCGACTGGGCAGGCCGCCGGCACGTCCTCTACCGGATCGACCGAGCGGCGTTCGAGTCCACCTCGACCTGATCGCGCCGGGTGAGCCGCCTGCTCACCATCCGGGTGACCATCGGGGGACACCCGCGGTGCCCCTCGGGGGAGACCTGGGTGCAGTGCGGCTCACGTCCGGGCGAGACGCGGGTGATCGCGCCGTCGGGACCGAACACCTGCGCGACTGGTGACCTTCGGCCCGGGTGACGCCCGGGGGAGGGACGACACTCACAGGTGGGAGCACCCACCACCCGCCATCGTGCGGCCACGGGGGCGACCATGTGGCAACCATGCGGGAGGTCCGTGATGCGACACACCAGGCAGACCAGGCAGACCAGGCAGACCACGAACATCGGCCAGGCCGGACCCACCTGGACGATCGCGGGTTCGCTCGTGATCGCCGCCACGGCGCTCACCCTCGGCCTCGTGCCGGCGGGTGCCGACGGCTGCGATGATTCGACCACGACCACGACCACGACCACGTCGACCACGACCACGTCGACCACCACGACCACCACGACCCTTCCGGCGGTCGTGTCGACCGAGCCGACGGTGGCATCGGTGACGGCAGCGGTCACCGACCTCACCATCAGTGGGCCCGCGGTCGTCGTGACGAACCCGCCGGTCCCCGTGACGGTCGCCCCGGAGGTGCTCGATGCCCGCGCCGCCGGTCCGGTGCAGTTGCCGTCCACCGGTAACGGTGCCGGCACGACGGCAGCGATCGCAGCGACGCTGGTGGCGTCCGGCGTGGCGCTCGTCGCGCTGCGCCGTCGTCCGGCCTGACGTCCTCACTCCCGACCGTCGCGGTTCCAATGCGCCGGGCGACATCACGGCGACGTGCCACGATGTCGACGTGGCGATCATCTCCCTGCTCCACGGGCCCAACCTGAATCTGCTCGGCCAGCGCGAGCCGCACATCTACGGCAGCGCCACGCTCGACGACTACGTCGCCGCAACCACTGCTGCGGCGGCGCCCCACGGGCACGAGATCGAGGCGTTCCAGTCGAACCACGAGGGCGCTCTGGTCGACGCGATCCATGCGGCCCGCGGCCGTGCCGCGGCGATCATCATCAACCCAGGTGCCTTCACCCACTACGCCTGGAGCATCCACGACGCGTTGTCGGCATTCGCCGGGCCGATCCTCGAGGTGCACATCTCCAACCCGAACGCCCGCGAGCCGTGGCGCCACACGAGCGTCGTGGCCCCGGTCGCCACCGGCAGCATCATGGGTCTCGGGATCCACGGGTACGCACTGGCCGTCGAGGCGATCGCCCGGCGGCTCGGGAGCTGACCGTGGCACCGTTCCCCGACCTCGCCCGTCCGATCGACGTGTCGGCGCGCGCCGGTCGCGTCCGCCAGGGATGGCACGACGTCGAACGGTTCGCCGGGATGGCGGCACTCGTCGTCACCGACCTGACCAACATCCGGTGGCTCACCGGGTTCACCGGCTCGGCCGGCACCGCAGTGGTGCTCCCCGACGAGGTGGTGCTGGTGACCGACGGTCGCTATGGCGACCAGGCCGAGCGTCAGCTCGCAGGCGGACGATGCCGCTCGTCGATCCGGGTCGGGCGCACGGCGGGGGAGCAGCTGGCGCTGCTCGCCGAGGTCGTGGCGGGCGTCGACCGGCTCGGCTTCGAGTCGGTCCACACGAGCCACGCCCGGTGGTGCCAGCTGGTCGACACCCTGCCGATGGAGCTGGTCCCGACCTCGGGACTGGTGGAGGCGTGCCGACGCACCAAGGACGCAGCCGAGATCGCCCGGATCGAGCGTGCCTGTGCGATCGCCGACCTGGCCCTGGCCGAGGTGGCGCCAACGATCGTGTCCGGTCGCACCGAGGCCCAGGTGCGCAACGACCTCGAGCGACTGATGCGCGAGTTCGGTGCGACGGGCCCGAGCTACGAGACGATCGTCGCGACCGGCCCGGTGAATGCGCCCCTGCCGCACCACCGGCCGACCGACACCGTGATCGAGGAAGGCCACACCGTGGTGATCGACGTCGGCGCGCTGGTCGACGGCTACCACAGCGACATGACCCGCACCTTCGTCGTCGGCCCGCCGTCCGCGCTGCAGCTCGAGGTGTACCAGGCCGTGCTCGACGCCCAGGTTGCCGGCGTCGCCGCCGTCCGACCCGGGCTGAGCACCGCCGAACTCGACGCGGTGTGCCGCGATCGGCTCACGCAGGCCGGATTCGGCCCCTGGTTCAGCCACGGGACGGGGCACGGCGTGGGCCTCCTCATCCACGAGGACCCCTTCGTCAACAGCGCCGGCGGGTGGGTTTTGCAGGAGGGAGACGTCGTAACGGTGGAGCCCGGCGTCTATCGTGGTGACTTCGGCGGCGTTCGGGTGGAAGATCTGGTCGAGGTGACCAGCACCGGGGGCCGTGCACTCACGAGATCGCCCAAGGAAGATCCATGCCTGCCATCAGCACCAACGACCTGAAGAACGGGATCACGCTCGAGCTCGACAACGGCCTGTTCCAGGTCGTCGAGTTCCAGCACGTCAAGCCCGGCAAGGGCAGCGCATTCGTCCGCTCCAAGCTGCGCAACCTCAAGACCGGCAACATCCTCGAGCGCACCTTCAACGCCGGCGTGCGTGTCGAGCAGGCGCTGCTCGACAAGAAGGACATGCAGTTCCTGTACCGCGACGGCGACGAGTACGTCTTCATGGACACCGAGAGCTACGACCAGACCAACGTCGCCCCCGCCGCCCTCGGCGACGCCGCCGACTACTTGGTCGAGCAGGCGATCGCTCAGATCGCGTACTACAACGGCGACATCGTCACGGTCGAGATCCCTGCCGCCGTCGAGCTCAGCGTCACCGACACCGAGCCGGGCATCCAGGGCGACCGCGTCAGCGGCGCCAAGAAGGCAGCCACGCTCGAGACGGGCAAGGTCGTCCAGGTGCCGTTGCACATCAACATCGGCGACCGGCTCCGCGTCGACACCCGCTCCGGCGAATACATCTCGCGGGTCTGATCGCCGACCATGGCTGACGACGGGCGACGACGCCCCCGCCCGGTGGGCATCGAGGGTGACGAGCGCTCCGACGCACGCGAGCGGGCCCTGCTGCTGCTGTACGAATCGGCCTCGAAGGGCATCAGCCCGCTCGAGACGATCGATGCGCAGGTGCAGCGCCCCGACCTGATGACGCGTGAACTGGTGATCGGTGTGGCCGAGCACCAGGAGCGGCTCGATGCCGAGATCGCGGCACACGCCAAGGGCTGGACCCTCACGCGCATGCCGCTCATCGACCTCACGGTGATGCGGATCGCAGGGTTCGAGCTGCTGGGTCGACCCGACGTGCCGGTCGCCGTGGTGCTCGACGAGGCGGTGGAGCTCGCCAAGCGCTTCTCCACCGACGACTCCGGGCGGTTCGTGAACGGCGTCCTGTCGGCGTTGGTCCCGGTCCTGCGCCCCGCCGGTGGGGTCGCCCCGTCTGCTCCCGCAGCTCAGCCCGATGGACGCGACCACGGCTGACGTCGGCCCGTCGGGTGCGACGAACGGCGACGAGCCGCTCCACCGCCCGGCCGACGCGGTTCGTGCGCGCCGACCACATCGACCACGTCGACCACATCGACCACATCGACCAGGTCGAACTGACCCGATCCGCTCGAGGGCGCAGTCGATCGCCGACGCGCTCCGCGAGATGACGATCTGGCAGTGGATCCTGGTCGCCTGCATCGCCGGGTACACGTCGTACTTCACGAGCGTCACACTCGACGTGCACCACGGCCTCGGGACCTCGGCGTACGACTTCGGCCTCTACGACCAGGGCGTCTGGCTGATGAGCCGGTTCGACGCGCCGTTCGTCACCCTCATGGGCCGGAACCTGATGGGCGACCACACCTCGTTCATCCTCGTGTTCCTGGTGCCGATCTATTGGGTGTTCCCGAGCGCCGGGGCGCTGATGTTCACCCAGTCGCTGTTCATCGCGCTCGGCGCGGTGCCGGTGTACCTGCTCGGTCGGAAGCTGCTCGGCGTCGAGGTCTACGCCGTGGCGCTCGCGGTGTGCTACCTGCTGCACCCGGCGGTCGGATGGTCGAACCGGGAGAACTTCCACCCCGACAGCTATCTCGCTCCGCTGCTCGGCATGGCGATCTATGCGGCGGTCGAGCGCAGGTGGCGGATGTACGTGGTGTTCTTCGCGCTGTCGTTGCTGGTGAAGGAGGACGTGTCGCTCGTTCTCGTGCCCCTCGGTGTGTGGGTCGCGGTGAAGCGTGACCGCAGGATCGGCATCGTGTCGATCGTCGGCTCGCTGAGCTTCATGGCGATCGCGATGTTCGCCGTGATGCGCAGCCTGATCGGCGTACCCACACGCAACGCCTGGCGCGTCCCGTTCGGCGGCCCAGGCGGCTTCCTGAAGACCGTGTTCACCGATCCGGTGGCGGTGGTGAAGCATTACTGGAGCGACGACCGGCCCTGGTACTTCTGGCAGATGACGGTCCCGTTCGCGTGGGTGTTCGCCCGCGCGCCCGGCATCGCGCTGATCAGTCTCGTCGTGTTGGCGACGAACATGTTGAGCACGTTCTGGTACCAGTACCAGATCCAGTACCACTACGCCCTCGTCGCCGTGCCGGCGCTCGCGATGGGGACGGTGTGGGCGGTGTCGAAGGTCGCGGAACGCTGGCGATCTGCCCTCGTGGCGCTCGTGCTGTGCACGTCGTTGTGGACCGCGTGGGCCTGGGGAGCGGTGCCGTTCAGCCGTGAGCTTCCGTACACCTGGGCGCCCGATCATCCGGTCGCGGTCGACGCACGGGAGATCATCCGCAGCATCCCGGAGGACGCGGTGGTGTCGGCGCAGTACTCGATGACGGCCCACCTCGCGCGGCGGCACGAGATCTACATGTTCCCGAACCCGTTCTCGTTGTCGCTCTACGGCAGCGACGACTCCTTGGCGGGCCAGCGTCTGCCGGCGGCCGATCGGGTCGAGTACGTGGTGCTCCCTGCGACGTTGGAGCTGGAGAACCAGCTCGTGTGGGACCAGGTGTCGGTCGAGTTCACGATGGTCGATGCGAACGACTGGTGGCGGGTGTTCCGCCGGACCAGCATGATCTCGCCACCCTGATTCCTGCAGCGTGATCGGATCCTGCAGCGTGATCGAACCAGCTGCCGCAGGCAGCCGGGTGCTAGGGTCACCGCTGCCGTGAAGCGGGTCCCGTGAGGCCCAGACGGCAGGAGAACCACGTGAGACCCATCCGGATCGCGGCGCCCCGTCACGGGGTGCCGGCAGCGGCAGGCCCCGCATTCCTGCAATTCCATGCAGTCGAGTGCATGATCATCCAGGTAAGGTGGTCGTCATGAGCCCCGCCCCTCAGCCCCCGACACCCGTTGTCCCGGCCGCACTCGTGTTGGCCGACGGCAGCGTGTTCGAGGGTGAGCACCTCGGCGCCCACGACCCCGCAGGACGCGCGGTGTGGAGCGGCGAGGTCGTGTTCAACACCGTCCTCGCCGGCTACCAGGAGGTGATCACCGACCCGAGCTACGCCGGGCAGATCATCACCTTCACCGCCACCCACATCGGCAACTACGGCGTGAACGCGACCGACTTCGAGAGCCGTCGCCCGTACTGCCGCGGCGTGATCGTGCGGGAGATGGCCCGTCGCCACAGCAACCAGCGTGCCGAGGCGTCGCTCGACGCGATGCTCGCCCGCTACGGCATCGCCGGCATCGGCGGCATCGACACCCGGCGCCTCACCCGCCTCCTGCGCGACACCGGGGCGATGCCGGGTGCGTTCGGCCCGTGCTCCAGTGACGCGGAGCTCGCTGCGCTGCGTGCGGCTGCGCTCGCCGAGCCCGGCACCGACGGCATCGATCTCGTCGCCCAGGTCACCACCGACCAGGCCTACACGGTGGGCGCGGGCGAGCGGCTCATCGTCGCCTACGACTTCGGCATCAAGCACTCGATCCTGCGCGACCTGGCCGGTCTCGGCCGGGTGCACGTCGTGCCGGCCTCCACCTCCGCCGCCGACGTGTTGGCGCTGTCGCCGTCGGGCGTGTTCCTGTCCAACGGCCCGGGCGACCCGGCCGAGGTCGGCTACGCGGTCGACGCGATCCAGGGGCTGCTCGGCGAGGTGCCGGTGTTCGGCATCTGCCTCGGCCATCAGCTGCTCAGCCGAGCGATCGGCGGCGAGACCTTCAAGCTGCCCTTCGGCCATCACGGCGGCAACCACCCGGTGCGCCACGAGGCGACCGGCACGATCGAGATCACCAGTCAGAACCACAACTTCTGCGTCGACCCCGCGTCGATCGCCGGGAAGGCCGACGTGACCCACCTCAACCTGAACGATCAGACGGTGGAGGGGATGCGGGTGCGCGGCGTGCCCGCGTTCAGCGTGCAGTACCACCCGGAGGCCGGGCCCGGTCCACACGATGCGAAGTACCTGTTCGGCATGTTCGACGAGCTGATGGGCGGCGCCACCGGCACGCCCGACCACTCGAACCTGATCGCTCCCGAGCTCGGGGTGGCGTGATGCCCAAGCGCACCGACATCCAGTCGATCCTCATCATCGGCTCCGGCCCGATCGTCATCGGTCAGGCCTGCGAGTTCGACTACTCCGGCACCCAGGCGTGCCGCGTCCTCCGTGAGGAGGGCTACAAGGTGATCCTCGTCAACTCCAACCCGGCGACGATCATGACCGACCCGGACTTCGCCGACGTCACCTACATCGAGCCGATCACCTGGGAGGTGGTCGCGAAGATCATCGAGCGCGAACGCCCCGATGCCGTGCTGCCCACGATGGGCGGCCAGACCGGGCTCAACACGGCCATGGAGCTGTTCGAGCGCGGCCTGATCGGCGTGCCCGGCACGCCCGAGATGATCGGCGCCAACGCCGAGGCGATCGCCACGGCCGAGGACCGCGAGAAGTTCAAGCAGGCGATGATCGAGATCGGCCTCAGCGTCCCGCGCAGCGGCACCGCGCACACGATGGAGGAGGCGCGGAAGGTGGTCGCCGAGATCGGCCTGCCGATCATCATCCGTCCTGCCTACATCCTGGGTGGTCGTGGCACGGGCATGGCCGCGACACCCGAGGAGTTCGAGATCGCAGCAGCCAACGGCCTCGCCGCGAGCCCGATCAGCGAGATCCTGATCGAGACGTCGATCGCCGGGTGGAAGGAGTACGAGCTCGAGGTCATGCGCGATCGCGCCGACAACTGCGTGATCATCTGCTCGATCGAGAACGTCGACCCGATGGGCGTCCACACCGGCGACTCGATCACCGTCGCCCCGGCGATGACGCTCACCGACGTCGAGTACCAGCAGATGCGCGATGCAGCCTTCGCCTGCATCCGCCGAGTCGGCGTGGAGACCGGCGGCAGCAACGTGCAGTTCGCCGTCAACCCGGCCACCGGCGAGCAGGTCGTCATCGAGATGAACCCGCGCGTGTCGCGCAGCTCGGCCCTCGCGTCGAAGGCCACCGGCTTCCCGATCGCGAAGATCGCCGCCAAGCTCGCCGTCGGCTACACCCTCGACGAGATCCCGAACGACATCACGAAGATGACGCCGGCGAGCTTCGAGCCGAGCATCGACTACATCGTCACCAAGATCCCCCGATGGGCCTTCGAGAAGCTGCCAGGCACCAGCGGGGTGCTCGGCACGCAGATGCAGTCCGTCGGCGAGGCGATGAGCATCGGCCGCACGTTCCCCGAGAGTCTGCAGAAGGGCCTGCGCTCGCTCGAACAGGGTCGCCTCGGCCTCGGCTGCGATCCGGCGGAGGAGCAGCTCGCGTCGATGAGCGACGCCGATCTGCTCGGCCAGGCGGCGATCCCCACGCCCGACCGCATCCAGCAGGTCGGCGAACTGCTGCGCCGCGGCGTCTCCGTCGACGACGTGCACGCGAGCACACGGATCGACCCGTGGTTCCTCGACCAGATGAGCATGATCACCGACGAACGCCACGTGCTCGCCGAGATCGGCTTCGCGGGAATGGACCGCGGCGCGTGGCGTCGGGCCAAGCGTCTGGGGTTCAGCGACGCCCAGATGGCGTACCTGTGGGGCGTCGACGAGACGTCCGTGCGGACGGCCCGCGAGGCGGCCGGTGTGGTGCCCACGTACAAGACCGTCGACACCTGCGCGGCAGAGTTCGAGGCGCTCACGCCGTACCACTACAGCACCTACGAGGACGAGAACGAGGTGCGTCCGAGCGATCGGCCCCGCGTCGTGATCCTCGGCAGCGGCCCCAACCGCATCGGCCAGGGCATCGAGTTCGACTACTGCTGCGTGCACGCGTCGTTCGCGCTGCGCGACGCCGGCTACGAGACCGTGATGGTGAACTGCAACCCGGAGACGGTGAGCACCGACTACGACACCAGCGACCGCCTCTACTTCGAGCCGCTCACCAAGGAAGACGTGCTCAACGTCATCGCGGCCGAGACGGCGGCGAGCGGTGGTGTGGCCCCGAAGGTGATCGTGTCGCTCGGCGGCCAGACGCCACTGAAGCTCTCCGGCCAGCTGCCGCGCGAGATCATCGCCGGCACGTCGCCGGCGTCGATCGACCTCGCCGAGGACCGCGAGAAGTGGAACGCGCTGTGCAACGAACTGCACATCCCGCAACCTCCCGGCGGCACGGCGATCGACCTCGAGCAGGCGCTGCAGATCGTCGACACCGTCGGCTTCCCGGTGCTGGTGCGGCCGAGCTACGTGCTCGGTGGCCGGGCGATGCAGATCGTCCACGACCGCAACCATCTCGCCCGAGCGATGGCCGAGCTGGCCGGCTTCGGCAGCCTCGGCAAGGAAGGCGGCCTGTCCGCCGAACGCCCCGTGCTCGTCGACCGGTTCCTCGAGGACGCGACCGAGGTCGACGTCGACGCGATCCGCGACCACACCGGTGAGGTGCTCATCGGCGGTGTGATGGAACACGTCGAGGAGGCGGGCGTGCACTCGGGCGACTCCGCCTGTGCGATCCCGCCGCAGACGCTGCCGAGCTGGGTCGTCGAGGTGATCGAGGCGTACACGAAGTCGATCGCCAACGCGCTCGACGTGCGCGGGCTCATCAACGTGCAGTACGCGGTGTCGGGCACCACGGTGTACGTCATCGAGGCCAACCCCCGCGCCAGCCGGACGGTGCCGTTCGTCGCGAAGGCGACCGGCGTACCGCTCGCCAAGGTCGCCACCCGCGTCATGCTCGGCGCCACGCTGGCCGAGCTGCGCGCCGAGGGGCTGCTGGTGCCGCCGAGCGATCACGGTCACGTGGCCGTGAAAGAAGCCGTGCTGCCCTTCAGCCGGTTCCCCGAGGTCGACACCGCGCTCGGCCCGGAGATGCGCTCCACCGGTGAGGTGATGGGCATCGACATCACGTTCGGCAAGGCGTTCTTCAAGGCCGAGTTGGCAGCGGGCACGCTGCTGCCCAGCGAGGGCACGGTGTTCCTCTCGCTCGCCGATGGCGACAAGCCGGCCGGCCTGGTGGTCGCCAAGCGACTGCGCGAGCTCGGCCTCGGCATCGCCGCCACCAAGGGCACGGCCGAGTATCTGGCCCGCTTCGACCAGGCCGTCGACCTCGTCGTCGGCAAGGTGAGCGAAGGCGCCGAGATCACCGCGGTCGACCTGATCGCCGACGACAAGATCGTGTTCGTGATCAACACCCCGCAGGGACGCGGCGGCCGCACCGACGGTGAGCAGATCCGCAAGGCGGCCAACAGCCACCGGGTGAGCTCGGTGACGACGGTCGAGGCGGCGCTCGCCGCAGTGCAGGGCATGGCCGAGCAGGGGAGCGATCACCTCACGGTGCGCTCGCTGCAGGAGTTCCATGCCAGGTAGGTCGCGTCGAGGCCGCTCCCGTGCCGGAGCCGGCCCCTCGTCGGCCGTCGTCGACACGCGTGTGCGCATCGGCTCGATCGAGCTGCCCAACCCGGTGTTGGTCGCATCGGGCACCGCCGGGTACGGCGCCGAGCTGTCCGAGTTCATGGACCTCGCGTCGCTCGGCGCCGTCGTGACCAAGTCCCTCGCGGCCTACGAGTGGGCCGGCAATCCGTCGCCCCGACTCAGTCCGGCGGGCGTCGGCATGATCAACGCCGTCGGTCTGCAGGGGCCGGGGGTCGAACACTGGCTGGCGCACGAGCTGCCCGTGCTGCTCGACACCGGTGCACGTGTGGTCGCGAGCATCTGGGGACGCAGCGTCGACGACTACCGGCGCGCCGCCGAACAGATGGCGTCCGCGCCTGCCGGCGTCGTCGCCGTCGAGGTGAACCTGTCCTGTCCGAACCTCGAGGGGCGCCGGGGCATCTTCGCCCACGACGCCGAGGTGTCGGCCGAGGTGATGCGCGCCACCGAGGCGTGTGGCCGGCCCAGGTGGGCCAAGCTCAGCCCCAACACCGATCGGGTGGTCGAGGTCGCCGCTGCGGTGCACGAGGCAGGTGCCGAATCGGTCACCCTGGTGAACACCCTCCTCGGGATGGTCATCGACCCGCACACGCTGGAGCCCGCGCTGGCCGCCGGCGGGGGAGGACTCTCCGGTCGGGGCATGCACCCGGTGGCGGTCCGCGTGGTGCACGACGTGCGGGCCGCGCTGCCCGACCTGCCGATCGTCGGTGTCGGTGGTGTGAGCAGCGGCTGGGACGCCATGGAGCTCATGCTGGTGGGCGCGCAGGCCGTGCAGGTGGGCACCGCCACGTTCGCCGACCCACGGGCCGCCGAGAACATCTCGGGCGAGATGGTCCGCTGGGCCGCCGAGCACGGCCACGGATCACTGGCCGAGCTGTCCGGCCGGGTGCACTGTCGCTCGAACGGGTGATGGTGTCCCGGCACGGTCGACGTGAGAAGCGTCACCGACCGGCGAGGTGTCCGCGACTCGCGTGACGCCCCTGGCTAGGGTGGACGCCATGGCAACACCCCCGCAACTCACCCCCGAACAGCGCGCCGCCGCGCTCGCGAAGGCCGCCGAAGCCCGTACCGCTCGTGCCGAGGTCAAGAACAAGCTGAAGATCGGCTCGCTCTCGCTCGCCGAGGCGCTCGCCTCCACCGAGGACACCATCGGCAAGCTCAAGGTCGTCTCGCTGCTCGAGTCCCTGCCCGGCGTGGGCAAGGTCAAGGCCCGCAAGATCATGGACGAGATCGGCATCGCCGACAACCGCCGCGTCCAGGGCCTCGGCCAGCAGCAGAAGGCCTCCCTGCTCGAGCAGCTCGGCAAGTGAGCCGGCGGGGCCCCCAGTAGTCATGGAGGCCTCGGCTCATCAGGATGTCGCGGGTGCCCATCGGGCGCCCGCTGTTCCCGAGGATCAGCTCGGTGGCGATCCGTCGTCACCGTTGATCTTCATCGTGTCCGGACCCGGCGGCGTCGGGAAGGGCACCATCGTCAAGGTGCTGGTCGAGCGTGATCCGGTGCTGTGGCTCAGCCGCAGTTGGACCACGCGCGACCAGCGACCTGGCGAGGCCGACGATTCGTACGTGTTCACGAGCCGGGACGCCTTCGAGCACCGCATCGAACGCGGCGGGTTCCTCGAGTGGACCGACTTCCTCGGCAACTATTACGGCACCCCCACGCCCGATCCGCTGCCGGGGCGCGACACGGTCCTCGAGATCGAGGTCGACGGCGCCCGACAGGTGAAGGCCCTCCATCCCGACGCGGTGCTGATCTTCGTGCTCCCGCCGTCGAGGGACGAGCAGGCCCGCCGCCTCCGCGGGCGTGGCGATCCCGAACAGAAGGTCGATCAGCGCGTGCGCAAAGCCGAGGAGGAGGAGCCGATCGGACGGGCCCTCGCCGACCACATCGTCGTCAACGACGATCTCGGCCGTACCGTCGACGAGATGCTCGGCATCATCGAGAGTCACCGTTCACGACGCATCGTCCGGTAGGATGCATCGCCCGCTTGGGCCGGATCACCAACCTGATCACACACCCGATCACCGATCGGGTCACGAGGAGTATCACGAGCATGCAGCGCACGCACGACACCATGATGAACCCGCCGATCGAGGAGCTCCTCGATCGTGTCGACTCGAAGTTCAGCCTGGTGACCCTCGCTGCGCGACGCGCCCGGCAGATCAACTCGTACTTCTCACAGCTCGGTGACGGTCTCGGCCACATGGTGCCGCCGCAGGTCAGCTCGGTCGCCCGCAAGCCGCTCAGCATCGGCTTCGAGGAGATCGCCGCCGACAAGATCAAGCGCGTCGAGCTCCCGGACGAGGTCGACGAGGCTGTCGAGGGCGTCGAGGCCGAGGCCACCGAGTCCGGCGCCACCAGCGCCGACTGAACCGGCTCGACGGCGCGACCAGGGACGCTCACGTGCTGTCAGGACGGCGGATCGTCCTCGGGGTCACGGGCGGCATCGCCGCCTACAAGGCGGTCGAGGTGTGTCGTCGACTCGTCGACGCAGGGGCTCACGTCGTCCCGGTGATGACCAAGGGCGCCGAGCACTTCATCGGGCGCACCACCCTGTCTGCGCTGGCCAGCGAACCGGTGCAGGCCAGCCTGTGGGACGAGGCCAGTCCGATCCCGCACACCAAGCTCGGCCAGGGCGCCGATCTCGTACTCGTCGTGCCCGCCACGGCGCGCCTGCTCGGTGCGTACGCCGCAGGGTTGTCCACCGATCTGCTCACCAACATCCTGCTCGCCACGCGAGCCCCGGTGATCGTCTGTCCGGCGATGCACACGGAGATGTGGGAGCACCCCGCGGTGCAGGACAACCTCGCCACGCTGCGCCGACGCGGCGTGCACGTCGTCGAGCCCGACGAGGGCCGTCTCGCCGGCGGTGACGCCGGCAAGGGTCGTCTCGCGACGCCCGAGCGCATCGTCGCCGAGGTCGAGCGCGTGCTCGGACCCCGAGACATGGACGATCTGCATGTGGTCGTCAGCGCCGGCGGCACGCGAGAGCCGATCGACGCCGTTCGTGTGGTCGCCAACCGCAGCAGCGGCAAGCAGGGCTATGCGTTCGCCGCCGAGGCGCTCGGCCGCGGCGCCCGGGTCACCCTCGTGTCGACCGTGGAGCTCCCGGTGCCGAGCGGTGCTGCGATCCGTCCGGTCGAGACCGCAGCGCAGATGCAGGCCGCGCTCGAGGAGCTGGCGCCCACCGCCGACGTCGTCGTGATGTCCGCCGCGGTCGCCGACTTCCGTCCGGTCGTCGCCGCCACCGGCAAGATCAAGAAGGACGCCGGCGTGCCCGAGATCGTGCTCGAGCCGACGCCCGACATCCTCGCCGGCCTCGGCGCGGTGAAGCCCGTCGGACAGACCCTGGTCGGGTTCGCTGCGGAGACCAGCGACCTGATCGCGAACGCCGAGTCGAAACTGCGCCGCAAGAACCTCGACCTGATCGTCGCGAACGACGTGAGCGCTCCCGGCGTCGGCTTCCAACACGACACCAACGCGGTCACGATCCTGCGCGCCGGCGGCGAGGCGGTGAGCGTTTCACTCACCGACAAACGCGCCATCGCGCGAGCCGTGCTGGATATCGTGTGCGAGATCCGTGCAGGCCAGGGCAGTTCCGTCACCGACACGGCCGTCTGAGCTGCCCGGCGCGCCCGATCCGGTCGTTCGATCACGTCACGTCCAGCAGCACGTCACAGCAACTTCCCCAGCAGCTTCCCAGCAACATCAGCGACATCACCAGGAGACTCACCGTCGTGAGCACGTACACCTTCACATCCGAGAGCGTCACCGAGGGCCACCCCGACAAGATGGCCGACCAGGTGAGCGACGCCGTGCTCGACGCGATCCTGGCCCAGGACCCCAACGCCCGGGTGGCGTGTGAGACGCTGCTGACGACCGGCCTGTGCGTCGTGGCCGGTGAGATCACCACCTCGGCCTACGTCGACATCCCGAAGCTCGCTCGCGAGACCATCAACGGCATCGGCTACGACAACGCGCTCTACGGTTTCGATGGCAACACCTGTGGTGTCATCGTGTCCATCGACGAGCAGAGCGCCGACATCGCCCAGGGCGTCGACCAGAGCGAGGAGCTCCGCGGCGGTAAGGCGGGCGAGGACTACCTCAACAGCCAGGGCGCCGGCGACCAGGGCATGATGTTCGGGTACGCCTGCGACGAGACCCCCGACCTGATGCCGGCACCGGTGTGGGTCGCCCATCGTCTCGCCGAGCGCCTCACCGAGGTCCGCAAGGCCGGCGCCGTGCCGTACCTCCGCCCCGACGGCAAGACCCAGGTCACCTTCGACTACGTCGACGGCAAGCCGGTGCGCCTGTCCCATGTGCTCATCAGCACCCAGCACGCCGACGGCATCGACCGCGACAGCGTCATCCGCCCCGACCTCATCGAGCAGGTCATCCGGCCGATCATCCCCGAGCAGTTCGCCGACGACGCCTACGACGTGTACATCAACCCGACCGGCAAGTTCGTCATCGGCGGCCCGCACGGCGACACCGGCCTGACCGGCCGCAAGATCATCGTCGACACCTACGGCGGTATGGGCCGCCACGGTGGTGGCGCGTTCTCCGGCAAGGACCCGAGCAAGGTCGACCGCTCGGCCGCGTACGCGGCCCGCTGGGTCGCGAAGCACGTCGTCGCTGCCGGGGCAGCCACGCGCTGCGAGGTGCAGGTCGCCTACGCCATCGGCATGGCCCACCCGGTCAGCATTCTCGTGGAGACCTTCGGCACCAACACCGTCGACGAGGCAGCGATCGTGAAGGCCGTCCGCGAGGTGTTCGACCTCCGCCCCGCCGCCATCGTGCGCGACCTCGACCTGAAGCGTCCGATCTTCAAGAAGACGGCGGCCTACGGCCACTTCGGTCGCAACCTCCCCGAGTTCACCTGGGAGCACACGAGCCGCCTCGACGCCTTCAAGGCCGAGCTCGGCCTCTGACGTCGCATCCCGACCCGCTGCGCCGGCCCCGCTGGTCGCGCCGCGGGTCGAGACGCCGCCGTCGTCCGACGGTGTGTCCCCCGTGGTGATCACCGCCACCGTCCTGCCCGATGTCACCGGGCTCGACAAGACCTTCGACTACCTCGTCCCCGACGACCTGATCGGCCACGTCCGCGTGGGCTCGCTCGTGCGCGTCGCACTCCACGGCCGGCGCATCGGTGGTTGGGTCGTACGAGTCGGCGTCCCCGACGCACAGCAGTTGGCCGACGTGCCGGTCGATCGAATGGTGCCGATCGCGAAGTGGTCAGGCCACGGACCGTCGGCCGAGGTGATCGAACTCGCCGGATGGGCAGCGCATCGTTGGGCGGCGGGGCGGCTGCGACCGCTGCTGGTGTCGGCCAGCCCGCCGCGGATGGTGCACGCGCTGGCGTTCGTGCCGCCGCCCCGGCCGCGCCCCCTCGACGGTGCGAGCGACGGTGTCCGACAGTTGCTCGCGGACGGCGGCGGAGTGGTGCGCATCGCGCCGACCGACGACCCGCTGCCGATCGTGCTCGCGGCTGCCGAACGGGGCCGCGTGCTGGTGATCCATCCGTCGCAGGACGAGGTCGGCCTCCTCGGAGCGCGGCTGCGCCCGTCCGGCCTCGGCATCGCGGTGCTGCCCGACGCCTGGCCCGCTGCCGCGGCCGGGGCGGCACAGGTCTGCATCGGCAGCAGGAGCGCGATCTGGGCATCCGTCCCGGATCTCGCGGCGATCGTGGTCCTCGACGAGCACGACGAGGCGCTCCAGGAGGAGCGAACGCCGACCTGGCACGCGCGCGATCTGGCGATCGAGCGCGGTCGCCGCGCCGGCGTCCCGGTGGTGCTGGTGTCGCCGTGCCCCACGGTGACCGCATTGGCCTGGTCGGGCAGCAGGTGGATGCGGCCGACGGTGGCAGACGAGCGCGAGGGATGGCCGATCGTCGAACTGATCGACCGGCGTGGCGAGGACCCGTGGAAGCGGTCGTTGCTCACGAGCCGCCTCATCCAGGCCCTGCGTGATCCCGATCTCCGGGTCGTCTGCGTGCACAACACGCCCGGCCGGGCCCGACTCCTGGCATGCCGGTCGTGTCGGTCGTTGCTCCACTGCGAACGGTGCGACGCCTCCGTGCAACAGCTCGACGACCGCACGCTGCACTGCCACCGCTGCGGCACCGACCGCCCACCGGTGTGCCAGCAGTGCGGCTCGTCGGCGCTCGCCAACGTCCGGCCCGGTGTGTCACGACTCCGTGAGGAACTGGAGGCCGCGGCGGCCAGGCCGGCGGTCGCCGTGACCGGCGCGGACGGCGAGGACGTCCCCGAGGCAGGCGTCTACGTCGGCACCGAGGCGGTGCTGCACCGTGTGCGCGACGCCGACGTGGTCGTATTCCTCGACATCGACGCCGAGCTGCTCGCGCCGCGCTACCGGGCCGCCGAGCAGGCGATGGCGCTGCTGGTGCGCGGGGCTCGTCTGGTCGGCCCACGACGCGACGGGGGCAGGATCCTCGTGCAGACCTTCCGGCCCGAGCACGAGGTGCTGCAGGCGGCACTGCTCGCCGACCCGGGCAGGTTGGTGAAGGTCGAGGCGCGCCGTCGGCGCGAACTCGGACTGCCGCCGTTCAGCGCGCTCGCCCGCGTGAGCGGCGAGGGAGCAGCGGAGTACGTCGAGGGTCTCGCCACGTCGGCGGCGAACGACGGTGAGGGGTTCCTCGTCCGTGCCGCCGACTGGAACGAACTCGGCGACGTGCTCGAGGGGGCGCCGCGCCCGAAGGGCCTGCGGCTACGCATCGAGGTCGACCCACCGCGGCGGTAGCCCGCCGGGGAGTCGCCAGCCGGCCGCCGTGTCGTCAGCCGGCCGGCTCGCTGCCGATCACGCGCAGCACGCGGAAGCCGGCGCCGGTGGCGATCCGATCGGCCGGATGCCCGTGCTCGGTGAGCCACCGCAGCAACGAGTCGGCACCGAGGTGCTTCTGCACGACGAGGTGCGCGTCAGCACCGGGTGCGAGCCGGCCGAGCCAGCGGAGGAGCAGCTCGTGCAGCGCTTCTTTCCCGATGCGGATCGGCGGGTTGCTCCAGATCGCCGCGAAGCGCACCGAGTCGGGCACGTCGTCGGGCGCCATCACCCGCACGTTGCCGAGCCCGGCCCGTGCAGCGTTGGCGGCGCAGAGCTCACGGGCGCGCCGGTTGACGTCGATCGCCCAGACGGTGGCGCCGGGGGAACGACGCGCCATCGTGAGGGCGATCGCCCCGGTGCCACATCCGATGTCGAGCAGGTCGCCCGTGGCCGGCGGTGCCTCGAGCGTGACGAGGAGCAGCTTGGTGCCGGTGTCGATCTGCCCGTGACCGAACACACCGCGGTCGGTCGTGAGCACGAGCGGCCCGTCGGGCAACGACCACGTGACGTCCACCGGGTCCGATGCCACGGTCGGGTCGTCGTCGAAGTACTGGCCCATCGGTGTCGCTGCTCCTGTCGATCCGGTTCGCCCGGTTCCGTCGGGCACGCCGGACGCGTGCTTGGCCACCGGATGATCGCCGGTCGTCGCGTGCCGATGTGTGCCCGCGCAGGGCAACCGGTCGGCGAGCGCTTCGGTAGCCTTGCACGCATGGCGTACACGATCCGTACCTTCGGCGATCCCGTGCTGAAGGCCCAGGCCGCGAAGGTCACCGACATCGACGGCAAGATCGCACGCCTGGTCGACGACATGTTCGACACCCTCTACACGAGCGATTCCGGGATCGGCCTCGCCGCACCGCAGATCGGTGTGCAGAAGCAGATCTTCGTGTGGGACATGGACGACGAGCCGATGGTCATCTTCAACCCCGAGATCGTCGAGAGCAGTGGCGAGTGGGTCTACGACGAGGGCTGCCTCAGCATCCCGGGTCTGTACGTCGAGATGCTGCGCCCCAACGAGGTGCTCATGCGCGGCGTCGACATCGACGGGAACACGATCGAGATCGAGGCGAGCGAGCTCGCCGGACGCCTCTTCCAGCACGAGATCGATCACCTCAACGGCGTGCTCATGTTCGACCGGATGACGCCCGAGCAGCGCAAGGAAGCGCTGGCGGAGTATCGACGCCTCGTCGATCAAGCCCCTGCACCTGCAACCTCGCCGAAGCGTCGACTGCGTCTGAAGTGACCTCCTCCACCTGACGTGACCACCTCCGAATCCGCCGCAATGGCCGCCGGTGCGCTGCCGGCGCTGCCCGATCGGCCTCGCCGACTCGTGTACCTCGGCACGCCGGCGATGGCCGTGCCGTCCCTCGATGCGCTCGTGGTCGCCGGCTTCGAGGTCGCGCTCGTGGTCACGCGTGCCGACACGCGTCGCGGCCGCGGCGGCGACATGTCGCCCAGCCCGGTGAAGGTCGCGGCGACGCGGCTGGGGATTCCCGTGTCGCACGAGGTCGATGCCGTGCTCGATGTCGGCGCCGATCTCGGGGTCGTGGTCGCGTTCGGTCGCCTGATCCGGCCGAACGTCCTGGCCGAACTGCCGTTCGTGAACCTCCACTTCTCCCTCCTGCCACGTTGGCGTGGCGCGGCACCGGTCGAGCGCGCGTTGCTCGCGGGCGACCCGTCGACCGGGGTCTGCCTCATGCGCCTCGAGGCGGGGCTCGACACGGGCCCGGTGCACGCGCGCGTGGAGGTACCGATCGGGCCCGACGCCACCGGTGACTCGCTGCGTCGCCGACTGGTCGAGGTCGGCACCGAACTCCTGGTCGAACAGTTGGTCGGCGGCATCGGGCCGGCGACACCGCAGACCGGCGAACCCTCGTATGCGGCCAAACTCACGCCCGACGACCGCCGGCTCGACTGGTCGCGCCGTGCTGCCGAACTCGATCGGCAGGTGCGCCTCGGCGGTGCCTGGACGACGTTCCACGGCAAGCGGCTCAAGCTGCACGCCGTCGAGTTGTTGCACCCCGACGAGATCGGTGCCGAGATCCGGCCCGACGGCACGGTGGGCGGCCTGCGCTTGATGACGGTGCAGCCAGAGGGACGCGGCGCGATGGCCTGGCGAGACTTCGCGAACGGTGTGCGTCTCGTCCTTCCCGACATCTTGGGAACCTGACAGGATGTCGGCGACGTCTCAGTCATGAGCACGCGTGCCATCGGCACGCGATCGTGACGACGAAGGGAGCCGACGTGACGACGGGGATCGCACCTGACGGATTCGGGACGGACGAGGGATCGGGCAGGAACGGGGGAGGCCGGCACGAGGCGGCGGTCGAGGTGGCGGTGACCTCGGGCCCTCCAGCGCGCGGACGTGGCCCGCTCGTCGCGATCGCCGGCGCAGTGGCCGTCCTCGCCGCGGCCGGCGGCTTCCTCGTGGGCCGTATCTCGGCTCCCGACGGGGGTCCGAAGGTCGCCTCGGCGCCGTCCGCGACCTCTCCGGCAACATCACCCTCGTCATCGCCTTCACCATCCGGTGAGGACGCCGGTGCGACGGAAGCCACCGAGGCACCGGCGTCGTCGGACGAGGAGGCGACGGCCGCCACCGTTGCCGCCGCCGACGGAATGGGCGGAGGCGGTGGCATGGGCAGCTGGTCACCGAACGCCTACGCCGAGCCCGCGCAGACGCTCGTGTTCGAGCGCACCCTCGACGACGGCACCGTCATCCGGGTGCACGGCCAGTGGTTCGACGGTGACATGTACGGCGGATGGCCCGGGTTCGAGGACTGGGAGCCGGCTGCGTGGTGCCAACCGACCGGCAACCTCCGGGTCGCGATCGCTGCGCCCGACTCCATCAACGTGTCGTGGGCACCCTGGTACCGCGAGGCGAAGGACGGCCTTGCCGTGAGTACGTTCGCAACCGGCTACATCGAGAGCGCCCCTCGCTTCGGCGTGGTGGCCCAGGTCGGCGCCGACGTCACCTCGGTCACCCTCACGACGCCCACCGGTAGCGACACGGCGGTGCCGGTGTCCTCCGAAGCAGGCCCGGTGGTGGTCCTGCTCGTTCCGGGGCCGATCACCGACGACCTGCAACTCGAACTCGAGCGTTCGAGCGGCACACGGACGGTGACACCGTCCGACCTCATGGAGAGCTGGAACTCGCCGGAGTTCCGCGACGCGTGTCAGCCGCCGCCGCCGGCGTTGCCCGAGCCGGGCGAGCAGCCTGCCGATGCCGCTGCCGCCGAAGCAGCGGTGCGCGACAGCTTCGACACCATCCGGGCCGAGGACATCGCCGCACGCCTCGAGGTGATCGACGACGGCACCGGGATCGAGTCCGCGTGGGCTGCGATCGCTGCAGGCCAGTACGCCGAGGCCGCTGCCGGCGCGACGTTCACGATCCGCGACTTCGTGTTCTCGAGCCCCACCGAGGCGTGGTTCCGCTACGACATCGAGTCGTCGGCCGGAACCTTCACCGATCGCTATGGCCGTGCCGTCCTCGGTGACAACGGCGCCTGGCTCCTCACTCGCGACACCGTCTGTCAGGACCTGGCGCTCGCCCTGGCGCCGTGTGACCCGCCCGGTTCGGCCGTGCTGCCACCGAGTGCGGCGAACGATCCCCGCTATGGGGCGGTGCCGTTCGAAGGTGAGGCGCCGGTCGCGACGACGATCGTCGACGGTATCGAGTTCTCTCTCTGACGGCCGGTCGCTCCGCGCTCACTCGACGGCATGCTGTTCGGCGTGATCGGCACCCGAGCGCTCGCTCTCCAGCTCCTGCAGCGCATCGAGAACGACGGCGCATACGCCAACCTCGTCGTTCCGGCGGCGCTGTCATCGTCGGGTCTCGAGCCCCGGGATCGTGCCTTCGTGACGGAGTTGGTCTACGGCTCCACCCGGATGCGTCGTGCCTGCGACTCGGTGATCGACCGATTCGTGCTCAGCGAGCCCGACGCGGTCACACGGAGCGTGCTGCGGCTCGGCGCGTATCAGTTGGTCTTCGCAGGGGTCCCTCCGCATGCTGCGGTGGGGGAGACGGTGTCGCTCGCCCCGAAACGCACTCGCGGCTTCGTCAACGCCGTACTGCGCAAGATCTCGCGGCTGCAGGTCACGTGGCCCGACGAGGCCACCGAGCTGAGCTACCCCGACTGGATCGTCGATCGTCTGCACGCAGAGCTCGGTGAGGAGGCCCGTGCGGCACTCGCCCGGATGAACGAGGCGCCGCCGGTGTCGGTCCGCGACGACGGCTACACCCAGGATCGTTCGTCGCAATGGGTCGCCGCTGCCGTGGGAGCCCTGCCGGGGGAGCGCGTGTTCGACATGTGTGCCGCCCCCGGGGGCAAGGCCACCGCGATGGCAGCGAGGTCGGTGACCCCGGGTGCGTTCGTGGTTGCCGCCGACGTGTCGCCGGCTCGGAGCGGGCTCATCCGCGACAACATCGCCCGGGTGGGCGCCGACGCGGTCGCTGTGTGTGCCGACGGCACCCGACCGCCGTTCGCGAACAGCAGCTTCGACCGGGTGCTGCTCGATGCGCCGTGCTCGGGGCTCGGTGCCATGCGGCGCCGGGCCGACTCGCGGTGGCGCATCACACCGGACACGATCGACGACCTCGCCGCACTGCAGACCCGTCTGCTGGCCAGCGCTGCGACGCTCGTCCGGCCCGGTGGCACGCTCGTGTACAGCGTCTGCACGCTGACCGCCGCCGAGTCGATCGACCATCCCGTGCCGGTCGGCTTCACGGTGGACACGACCCCTCCGGAGGGCACGTGGCGACCCTACGGGCACGGCTGGCGGGTCCTGCCCCACGACGACGACACCGACGGCATGGTCCTCGTTCGATACCGTCGCGACCCATGAGCGACACTGCTTCGCCCCCGCCCGCCCCGTCCGCGTTGCTCGCCAAGGTGCTCACCGTCAGCGATGGGGTGGTGCACGGCACCCGTGACGACGCCAGCGGCCGCGGTCTGGTGGCCCAGCTCACTGGAGCGGGCTTCGACGTGGTCGACCATCGCGTCACCGCCGACGGCACCGACGCCGTCGCGCAGGTGCTCCGCGAGATGTGCGACGGGTTCGCCGGCCTGATCGTCAGCACCGGCGGCACCGGGTTCGCCCCGCGCGATCAGACGCCCGAGGGCACGCGGCTCGTGATCGAGCGCGAGGCACCCGGCCTGGCCGAGGCGATGCGACTCGTGAGCCCGCTCGGTCGGCTGTCGCGCGGGATCGCCGGCATCCGCGGCACTGCGATCATCTGCAACACCCCCGGATCGCCGAAGGGCTGCGTCGAGCAGCTCGGCGCGATCCTCGACGTGCTCCCGCACGCACTGCGCCTGCTGCACGCCGCGCCGACCGACCACTGACCGCCGTCGCGCGCCTCCGCTCGCGCCGCTCCCGGGCGAATTCCTTTCCTCGCCGCGCGGACCACACCGATAGCGTCAGGCGGGTGCTGCGACTCGTCCTCCCCAAGGGTTCGCTCGAGAAGGCGACGCTCGACCTGTTCGATGCGGCCGACCTCCCGGTGCTCCGCTCCTCCTCGGTCGACTACAAGGCCACCATCGACGATCCCCGGATCGCCGAGGTGCGCATCCTGCGGCCGCAGGAGATCCCGACCTACGTGGCCGAGGGCCTGTTCGACATCGGTATCACCGGTCGCGACTGGGTGGAGGAGACCTCGAGCGACGTCGTCAGCCTCGGCGAGCTGAAGTACTCCAAGGCCACGTCGTTGCCGATCAAGGTCGTCGTGGCGGTCGCCGGCGACTCGCCGGCACAGCGCATCGAGGATCTGCCGCACGGGCTGCGGGTCAGCACCGAATACCCCGAGCTCACGCGTCGGTTCTTCGCCGAGCGGGGCATCGAGGCGGACATCCGGCTCTCGTACGGAGCCAGCGAAGCGAAGATCCCCGACATCGCCGACTGCATCGTCGACATCACCGAGACCGGTCGTGCCCTGCGCGCCGCCGGCCTGCGGATCATCGACGAGATCCTCGTCAGCTACACCGAGGTGGTCGCGAACAACGACGCCTACGCCGACCCGGCCAAGCGCCACGCGATGGCACAGCTGATGACCCTGCTCAACGGCACGCTCGACGCCCGTGGCAAGGTGCTGCTCAAGCTCAACGTCGGCGCCGAGCAGCTGGATGCCGTCCTCGCGCTCGTGCCGTCGATGAAGGCCCCCACCGTGAACGAGCTCGCCGGACGTGGCGGCTTCGCGGTCGAGACCGTGGTCGCCAAGAACCAGATCAACCGGCTGATCCCGGCGCTCAAGGACGCCGGCGCCACCGGCATCCTCGAACTGCCGATCAGCAAGATCATCCCCTGACCCGAGCCACGACCACCTGACCCACTTCCGGGAGCTGCGATGACCGAACTGATCCCCGCACCGCGCACGGGTACCGTCGTGGCGTTCGACACCCAGGTCGGCCTCGGCGAGGTCGAGGCCGACGACGGTTCGCGCCTGCCGTTCCACTGCATCGTGATCGCCGACGGCAGCCGCTCGATCGAGGTCGGCGTCCGGGTCTCGTTCGACCTGCTGGCCAAGCTCGGCCGGTGGGAAGCCAGCTCGATCCGCCCGGCTTGACCGGGCGGGGCAGGGGAGTGGCGCCCGTGGACGATCGGGCGGCGGCCCGAGCCGAGCGCGACGAGCGGATCCTCGACGTGATCCGGTCGCTGCGCGAGGGCGAGGTGGTCACCTACGGCGACATCGCCGCCGATGCCGGATATCCGAAGCTGAGCCGTCTCGTCGGTCGGCTCCTCGCGCTCGGCGGTGGTTCCGATGGCGACCCGGAGGCTCCGGACGACGAACTGCCCTGGTGGCGGGTGGTGAACTCGGCGGGTCGACTGGTGCCGGGCAACGAGCGCGAGCAGGCAGCACAGCTCCGTGCCGAAGGGGTCGAGGTCCGTGACGGTCGGGTGCGTCGCGCACCCGTCGGCCGGTTCGGCCGACCGCATTGATCAGCGGTGATCACCGCTGATCAGATGGCGTTCTTGATCTGGACGAAGGCGAGGCGGATGTTCGACAGGGCGACGCTGAGCGTCTCGAACTCCGGGCCGATGCGCTCGCCCAGGCCCTCGACGAGGCAGCCGACGGCGTCGATCGCGAGCGCGGCCTGACCGAGATCGGGCGGGTTGGCCCCGAGGTGGATCGCAGCGAGCTCGTAGAGACCCATCACGTGGTTGGTGATCACGACCTCGGCCGGCACCTCGGCGAGGCGGCGGCGGGTCTCTTCCAACACCTCACGGGCATCATCGAGCTGGGTGTCCAGCATGGTGTCGTCCGACTCCCCGAACGCCTGGTCGAACGCCTGGTCGAACGCCTGGTCTGAGGGTGTGTCCTGGTGATTCGAGGTTTCGCCGCTCACTTTTGGTACCCTATCGGCCACAACTGAGGCGAAGTGGGGTCACCTCCTGTCGAGGCGATCCCCACCCGGCCACTCCGACGCCAACGGCATCCGCCAACGGCAACCATCGGGTACGTGCGTCCGGGTCTGAAGATGCGATTCGTTCGATCGCCGGCTGCGTGCAGCCGGGCTCGTTCTCGTCGTGTCCACGGCTTTTCCTCGACCACCGTGGACCCGACTGGGAGGACAGCCCATTGCACAGGAGTGATCAGCCATAGCACCGCCGCAGACACCAGAACACCGGTACAACGACCGCATTCGCGCCCGTGAGGTTCGCCTCATCGGTTCCGATGGCGCTCAACTGGGGATCAAGGCGCTTCCCGAAGCGCTCAGCCTGGCCCGAAGCCTCGACCTCGACCTCGTCGAAGTCGCGCCCATGGCCAACCCGCCCGTGTGCCGGATCATGGACTACGGCAAGTTCCGTTACGAGGAGAGCCAGAAGGCCAAGGAGTCACGCAAGAAGACCGTCCAGGTGTCGATCAAGGAAGTGAAGTTCCGTCCGAAGATCGGCAAGGGCGATTTCGACACCAAGGTCCGTCACATGCAGGACTTCCTGCAGGACGGCCACAAGGTGAAGGTGACCCTGCAGTTCCGTGGGCGCGAGATGGCGCACCCGGAGCTCGGCTCGAAGATCCTCGACTCGGTCATCGAGCAACTCGGCCCGCTCGCGAAGGTCGAGGCGTACGCCCGGCTCGAGGGACGGAACATGACCATGGTGCTCGCTCCCGAGAAGAAGATCGCACCGAAGAAGGAACGGGAACACCGAGAGCCGAAGCCGGCATCAGCCGAGACCGAGGACGCCCCGGAACCCGCCGACACGGAACCCACCGAGACGCCAGCTGCCGAGTCGGCACCTGCACCCGAGCCGGCACCCGTTGCCGACCCGGCCCCCGCAGCCGACTGATTCGGACGCTGCGGGTCGGCCCCGCTCCGTCGGACCCACACACACTCGCCGGGCAGGCACCCCTGCCCGTCTCCCCACGCGATCGCCGACGATCGCGACACGTTGAAGGACATCACCCATGCCCAAGATGAAGACCAGCAAGACCGCTGCCAAGCGGTTCAGCAAGACCGGCACCGGCAAGCTCCGCCGCCTCCAGCAGAACCGTCAGCACCTGTTCGAGAAGAAGCCGTCCACGCGCACCCGCCGTCTCGACGGCATGGTCGACGTGCACCCCGGCGACGCCAAGAAGATCAAGCGCCTCCTCGGCGAGCGCTGAGCACTCGGCGCACCTCATACCCGTGACGCACCGACGTCACGAACAGCACTGACGAACAGTACTGACGAACGACAGACGACGAACGAAGGAAGAAAGAGATGGCACGAGTCAAGCGAGCGGTGAACGCGAAGAAGAGCCGCCGGCAGACGCTGGAGCGCGCGAAGGGCTACTACGGCAACAAGAGCCGTTCGGTCCGCGCCGCCAACGAACAGGTGATGCGCAGTGGGCAGTACGCCTTCCGCGACCGCCGCGCGAAGAAGGGCGAGTTCCGTCGCCTGTGGATCCAGCGCATCAACGCCGGTTGCCGCATCCACGACATGAGCTACAGCCGTTTCATCGCCGGTCTGAACGCCGCGGAGATCGAGGTCGACCGCAAGATCCTCGCCGATCTCGCCGTGCACGACATCGAGGCATTCGGCAAGCTCGTGGCTGCCGCCAAGGCGGCCCTGGTCTGAGCGACCAGCTCACGTTCACGAACCCCAAGGTTCAACGACTGCGGCGCCTCGTGGGGCGCCGCAGTGCGCGTCTGGAGGAAGGTGCGTTCGTGGTGGAGGGCCCCGGCCTGATCGCCACGGCGCACGCCGCCGGCTGGGAGCTCGAGGCCGTGTTCGTCGCGAACGGCGAGTGGTCGTACCAGCCGCCCGACGGCGTGCCGGTGTACGAGCTGGCACCGAAGGTGATGGAGAAGGTCGCGAGCACCGACACGCCGCAGGCCGCGCTCGCCGCGGTGCGCCGCCGTGTCGCTCCGATCGAGGCGCTGGCCGACGAGGACTTCGTCGTCATCGGCGACCGGATCGGCGATCCCGGCAATGCCGGCACGATGCTGCGTTCGGCCGAGGCCGCCGGCGCCGGCGCGATCGTGTTCACCAGTGGGTCGGTCGACGTGTTCAACCCGAAGGTGGTGCGCTCGTCGGCGGGCGCGCTCTTCCACGTCCCGGTCGTCACCGACGTCGCCCTCGACGTCGCCGTGAACGCCGGCCGGTACCGCAGCTGGGGCACCTCCTCGCACCGGGGTGTTCCGTACACCGAGGCCGACTTCGCCGGTCCGACGGCGATCGTGGTCGGCAACGAGGCCCACGGCCTCGACGCGTCGGCGCCGGTCGACGACTGGCTCACGATCCCGCACGCCGGCCGCGCCGAGAGCCTCAACGTGGCGATGGCCACCACGGTGCTGGTATTCGACGTGGCCCGGCAACGGGGCGCGCGGTAGCCTGTGCGCCATGTCGACGACCAGCCAGCGCGACCGGGACGTGCAGCGATTTCGTTGCCCCCGGGTGACGTCCGGGGTCGAGCGCGTCGTCGCCTGACGCACCGACTCGGCGGCCCGGGGGAACCCCGTAGGCCCCTGCTGTGACCCTGGTGCTGTGACCCTCGAAAGGAATGTCCATGTCCGACATCGATCGCGACCTGCCGCTGCTCGACGACGTCGCCGCGGCACGTGACGCCGGCCTCGCCCGGATCCTCACCGCCGCTTCCGTCGACGAGGTGGTGGGTATCGACGCGGACCTCCTCGGCAAGAAGGGTTCGCTCGCGCTGCTGAAGACCCGCTTGGGATCGCTCGCCACCGTCGACGAGAAGAAGGCCGCGGGCCAGGCGCTCAACGCCGCGACCCAAGCGGTCACGGATGCGATCGCCGCACGTCGGGGCGAGCTCGCGCGGGCCGAGCGCGCGGTGCAGCTCGAACGGGAGCGCATCGACCTGACCGAGGAGCTCACCCAACCGCGGCGAGGTCACCCACACCTCGTCACCCAGGCGTGGCAGCGGCTCGAGGACGTGTTCATCGGCCTCGGCTTCCAGGTCGCCGAAGGACCAGAGGTCGAGACCGACTTCTACAACTTCGAGGCACTCAACATGCCGCGCAGCCATCCGGCGCGCAGCGGCTTCGACACCCTCTTCACCGACTACAGCGGTCCGCTCGCCGAGGACGGCACGGTCCTGCTGCGCACCCACACCTCGCCGGTGCAGATCCGGGTGATGCAGACCATCGAGCCGCCGATCTACATGGTGATGCCGGGTCGTGTGTTCCGCCGCGACACGCCCGACGCCACCCACATGCCGGTGTTCCACCAGATCGAGGGACTCGTCATCGATCGCGGCATCACGATGGCCCACCTCGCCGGCACGATCGACGCGTTCACGAAGGCCTTCTTCGGCGGTGCGTTCACGAGCCGACTCCGTCCCAACTACTTCCCGTTCACGGAGCCGTCGGCGGAGTTCGACATCCAGCGGCCCGACGGGTCGTGGATCGAACTCGGCGGCTGCGGCATGGTGCACCCGAACGTGCTGCGCGCCGGCGGTCTCGATCCCGAGGAGTGGAGCGGCTTCGCGTTCGGCTTCGGCATCGATCGTATGGCCCGTGAGCGACACGGCATCGACGACATCCGCGACATGTACAGCAACGACATCCGCTTCATCGAGCAGTTCTGATCAGGACTGAAACGGACCCGAAGGAAGACCAATGAAGTTCGTCCTCTCCTGGCTCGACGACCTCGCACCCGGCATCGCGCCAGTCGGCGCCGACCCCCACCCGCTCGCCGAGCGGATGACCGCGCTCGGCATGCAGGTGGAGGAGATCCTCCACGTCGGCCTCACCGTCGACGGGGTGATCACCGCCCGCGTCCTGCGCACCGAGCGCCACCCCGACGCGGCCAAGGTCCATCGGGTGTGGGTGGACGCCGGCGACGGCGTGGAGCGGCACGTGTGGTGCGGCGCCTTCAACATGGCGCCCGGCGACGTGATTCCCCTCGCCACCCCCGGCACCACCATGCCCGACGGCCGCTCGATCGAACCGCGCCCGATCCTCGGGATCGACAGCCAGGGCATGCTCTGCTCGGCTCGTGAACTCGGGCTCGGGGACGACCACTCCGGGATCCTGATCCTGCCGCCGGAGACGCCTCTCGGCGTGCCGTACGCCGACGCCCTCGGTCTCGAGTCCGAGGTCGTGTTCGACGTCGACCTCACGCGCAACCGCCCCGACTGCTGGGGCCATCTCGGCGCGGCTCGTGACGTGGCGGCCCATCTCGGTGTCGAGCTCGCTCCAGCGACGCCGCCGCTCGAGGCGGCGGGCGACGCCCGATCGGCGTCCGTCGAGATCGTTGCCGGGGATCGCTGCCACCGCTTCACCACGGTGGTGCTGTCGGGCGTGCGCGTCACGTCGTCGCCCGACTGGATGGCGCGCCGACTGGCCGCCGCCGGCATGCGGTCGATCAACAACGTGGTCGACGTGAGCAACTACGTGATGCTCGAGTTGAACCAGCCGAACCACGCGTACGACCTCGACACGCTCGGCGGTCACGGCTTCCGGATCCGCCTCGCGTCCGACGGCGAGCAGATGACCACGCTCGACGGCGTGGTGCGCACGTGCACCGCGGAGGACCTGTTGATCTGCGACGCACACGACGTGCCGATCGGGATCGCCGGCATCATGGGCGGCCTCGACAGCGAGATCACCGACGGCACCTCGGTCGTCGCGATCGAGATCGCCTCGTTCGAGCAGACGGGCATCACCCGGTCGATGAATCGGCTCGGGCTCCGCTCGGAGGCGTCGGGTCGGTTCGAGCGCGGTGTCGATCCGTACGGCATCGATCGGGCGCACGCCCGGATCGTGGAACTGCTGCGCCTCACCTGTCCCGACCTGGTCGTCCACGCGGGCGCCGTCGACGCTCGCAGCGACGCGCTCGCGCCCGCCGACCGGTCGACCGAGGTTCGCGTCAGCCAGGTGAACCGCATCCTCGGTACGTCGCTCGACACCTCGATGATCTCGTCGCTGATCGCGCCGATCGGGTACGTGACGAGGTCGGTCGCCGTTGGGCCGTCCGGCGACGTGCTGACCGTGTCGTTGCCCTCGTGGCGCACCGACAGCCACGAGGAGATCGACGTGGTCGAGGAGGTCGCCCGCCACCACGGGTACGACAACATCGGTCTCGCAGTTCCCAACTCGACGATGCACGGTCGGCTCAGCCCGATCCAGGTGCGGCGTCGCCAACTCCGCGAGGTGCTCCTCGGTGCCGGCCTCAGCGAGGCGATCACGGCCTCGTTCCTCCACGAGGACGATCTGGCCGCCGCCCACCTGCCCGCGGATGCGATCCGGATCACGAACCCGCTCCAGGCCGACGAGGACGTGCTCCGTCCGACGATGCGAGTCGGGATGCTCCAGGCGATCGCCTTCAACGAATCGCATCGCCGATCGGGTGTGCAGCTGTTCGAGATCGGCCACGTGTATCCGCCCGGCGACCGCTCCACCGAACTGCCGCCCGAGTACGAGGGTCTGTCCGTCGCGCTCGCCGGCGGCGACGCCCGCGCGGCGATGCAACTGTGGCGCGAGATCGCCAAGGCGATGGGGCTCGGTGCGCGTGTCGATCAGTCGCGTGTGCCGGCCGGGATGCACCCCACACGTTCGGCGACGCTGTCGCTCGGCAAGGACGTGGTCGGCGCGGTGGGCGAGATCCACCCCGACGTGTGCGACGCATTCGGGGTGACCGAGCGCGTCGCGTGGCTCGAGCTCGATCTGTCCCGGCTGCTGGCAGTGGAACCGAAGATCGCCCAATGGAAGGCCACGAGCCGGTTCCCGAGCACCGACCTCGATCTCGCGTTCGTGGTGCCCGACACCGTGGCCGCCGAGAAGATCGACAAGGGCATCCGCCAAGCAGCCGGCACCCTGCTCGTCGACCTCTCGCTGTTCGACGTGTTCCGCGGCACCGGGATCGAACCCGGCTCACGCAGCCTCGCGTACCGACTCCGGCTCCAGGCCGTCGACCGCACGCTCACCGACGTCGAGGTCGCCGCAGTGAAGGACAAGACCGTCGCCACGGTGTCGAAGATGGGCGCGGTACTTCGCGGCTGATCCCGCCCATGACCTGCGTCAGTTGGCCGACAGGTCGTCGGGCGCGTCCGCGATCCAGGTGAGGCGCCCGCCCTGGCGTCGCACGACGATCCGCCAGAGGTCCGCCGGGCGGTCGGTGAACAGGTCGTCGTCATGGGCGTCGAACACCATCCACGCGCCTGCACGCAGTTCGGTCTCGAGCTGACCGGGTGCCCATCCGGCGTAGCCGCGGAAGATGCGGACGCGATCGAGTCGGTCAGCGACCTCCGTCGGCATCATCGACAGGTCGACCGTGCCGAGCGAGTGGGTGAGCTCCCCCCATGCCTCGTCGTTGCGGCCCTGGCCCTCGGCGACGGCGATCAGCGAGTCGTCGCCGACAGGACCGCCGACGAAGATCCGAGCCGGTGGTGCGAGGAGTTCCTCCCAAGCCGCCAGATCGGCGAGGTCGAACTCCTCGGCCAGCACGGATGTCGGCTCGTCGGCCCGGTTCAGCACCACCCCGACCGCGCCGGTGTCGGTGTGTTCGAGCATGTACACGACGGTGCGGTCGAAGTTCGGGTCGCCGAGCGGTGGGGTGGCGACGAGCAGCCTCCCTCGCGTCGACGCTCCGGGGGAGGGCGAACCATGTGACGGAGATCCGGGCAGCACCACGCGACCATTCTGCCCCGTCCGGCGTCCCTCCTCGGTTTCGCCACGGAACCGTCGCTCCACCGGACGCCCGTCCGGGAGAACGACCAGTCACTGGGTCCGGCGTTCGGCCCAGAAGGAGTCCCCCACATGTTGATGAAAAACCCCCGCCACACGCCCGTCCGATCCGCGATCGGCACCGTCGTCGGCCTCGCCCTCGTCGCCGGCGCGGTCGGCATCGCCGCGATCGTCGGCTTCCGGTTGATCGACAGCCCGTTCACGACCACCGAGGTCGACCACAGCGCGCCGCCTGTGCTGCTCGAGTTGCGCGACCTGGCGTCGTTCCATGCCGCACAGGGTCAGTTCGAGGTCACCGTCGACGTCGAGCAGGACGTGAAGTGGGTGCCGTCGTTCCTCGCCGGTGAGCGAGTGCAATTCGTGTCGGTCGGCACCGTCGACGCGACGGTCGACTTCGCCGGCCTGACAGCGTCGTCGTTCGTCGTCGACGAGACCGGCGAGTTCGTCACCGTCACGCTGGGGGCCGTGGAGCTCGCCGACCCCGTCATCGACCTCGAGGCGAGCCATGTGATGAACCGCGACCGGGGTCTGCTCGATCGGCTGGGCGGTGTCTTCAGCGACTCGCCGACGTCGGAGGCCGAGTTGTACGAGCTGGCGACCGACAAGATCGCCGCGGCGGCCGACGCCACCGAACTCGCCGAACGCGCCGAGGACAACGTGCGGGTCACCGTGACCGCGATGCTCCAGGCCGTGGGCTTCGACCGGGTCGTCGTTCGGTTCGTGCCGGCCGGTGCCGGCGGTCTTCCGACACCGACCTCGCCGTCGTCGATCGGGGTGTGACCAGGCACCCGACTCCAGGGTGAGCCCCGGGATCTCCCAGGGGCATCTCGCCGGACACCGTGTGCCACCCGTCGCGTACACTGCTCACGTGGAGCTGCGCTCGGCGGCGAGAGCCGACACCCAGATCTACGCCATCGGTCTCGACGTCGGCGGGATGGCGCTCGAAGTGGCGCAGCGCGGGTTCTCATCGATGCTCTCGAACCGGATGGCCCAGCTCGGGCGATGGAGCTTCGACGGTGTCCGGCCGGCGGTGCGGTTGGCCGACGACCTCGTGGTCCACCTGCTCGAGCGGGAGCGGTCGTCTCGATTCGAACGAGCCGTCATCGGTGTCGCCGCGCCGGCGTGGCTCGGGATCCACGAGCGGACCCAGCTCGCCGAGGTGATCGACCCGCGGCGGCGGCACGCGCTGGTGGGGTGCAGCACCACGATGGCTGCCGCGATCGGGACGAATCTCGCCGCCGACGAGCCGCTCCGCTCCGAGCTCGTCCTGTGCCTCGACCTCGAGGTGGGATTCTCCGCGTCGATCGTCGAGATCGGAGACGAGTCGGTTCACGAGTGGTGTTCGGTCGGGTTGTCGCCGCAGCTGCTGCGCGGGGAGACT
Source organism: Actinomycetota bacterium (assembly GCA_963169665.1). Lineage (GTDB taxonomy): Bacteria > Actinomycetota > Acidimicrobiia > Acidimicrobiales > Ilumatobacteraceae > VFMC01. The sequence continues at coordinate 50,081 of CAUJET010000164.1, forward strand.
GTCGGACTCGGCATCGTTCCGGGCACGCGTCAGCGCGACCGGGCACTGGCGTTGCTGCACCGCGAGGCGGTCGAGCTGGGGTGCGGCGGCATCGAGCGGGTCGTGGCACTGGGGGAGGAGCCGGTGGACGAACTCGTCCGTCTGCTCGAGGGCGTCGACTCGGCGTGGAGCGGCTGTCCGCTCGACGCGGTCCGGGGCCGTGCCGCCGTCGCTCGCGGGGCGGCATTCCTCGCCGACCCTCGCGGGGGTCTCGAGATGTTCGACGTGGCCACGATCGCCTGGTCGGGAACGCCGGATGCGGGTGACGAGCCCGATGCGCCGGCGCCGTCGTGGTCGGTGTCGGGTGCACTCGGCAGGCGCCTCGGGGTGCTGATGGACGATCGTGACGGCCGGCCGGTGGTGCATCCGATCATCGAGCGAGGGTCGGCCATGCCGTCGGTGCACGAGCAGCTGTTCGATCTCGGCCCCGACGACGGCAGCGACGTGTTCATCGACCTCTACGAACAGCACGGCATCGCGCCGAGCGACGATCCCGTCGACCACCGCGTGGTGGCCACGGCCCACCTGCGCCCCGACGCGATGCGACGGGCCGAGGTCACGGTCACCTTCGAGCTGGGCGTCGACGGTCGGTTCGCCGTCGGTCCGCCGAGCATGTGGACCATGGCGTGGCACCCACCTGAGGTCGACGTGCTCGCGATCCATCGTCATCTGGTCGATCCGGCCGGACGAGGCGAGCTCGACCCGCATGGCGACCGCGTCGACCGAGCCACCGTGCGGCCGCTGATCGCATCGTGGGCGGTGTCACCCACCGTCGCCCAGATCGCCGCCGTGTCCAGCGAGCCGGACGCGGCCGACCTGGCCGTCGCCGAGGTCCCGGTCGTGGACGAGCTGGCAGCGGATGAGCCGGTGGCCGACGAGCCGGTGGTCGAGGAGCCGGCGGCCCTCGACACCGAACCGACGTCCGAGCCGACGACCTCCGCACCTGAGCCTCAGCCTGAGCCCGAGCCCGAGCAGGGGGTGCCGCCGGAGCCGACGAGACCGGTGTTCGCTCCCGTGCCGGCGTCCCCGGTGGCCGCGGCACGGGCGCCGATCGCGCCGCTCCCGCCGACGCCGGCGATCGCCGCTGCACTGCAACGGTGCGAGCGCCTGGTGTCGCACGAGATCGGTCAGATGGTCGCCATCCGATCGGTGTTCGCCCTGCTCGACTGCGCCGACGACGCCGAGCCGACCGACATCGCTCGGGCGGCGGACCGGTTGGAGGCGTCGATGGTCGGGCGGGACGACGACCTCGCCGGTGCGATCCGGCTGGCGGTCACGGCGGTGCGACGGACGCTCGCGTCGGGTGCCGACGACTGGTATTTCGGGGGCACGCTCGCCGATGTCGACGCCGAACTGGGCCGCGTGGTCGAGCACCTCATGGTGGTCGTCGGTCTGGTGTCGGCGGCCGAGCAGCGACGGCTCGTGCACGATGCACAGCTGCTCGGGGTCGGCCCGGAGCGGGCGCGCTCACTCGTACGCGACCTGGTGTTGCGTGCACACGACGAGCGGCTCCAGGCAGCGCTGCACGACGAGGATGGTGCGGTTCGTCTGGTGCATCTGCACCCCGGTCTCGGGCGGTTCGTACTCGACGTCGGGACCGATGGTCGCGGCGACCCGCCCGCGAACGACGGCGTGCGGATGCGGGTGTTGCTCGACGTGCGGTAGTGAGTACTGCCGATGGCCGGGTGTCGTCGGCTCGTCAGGCCGATCGCTGGGCGACGCCGACCATCTCGGTGCCGGGCGTGCCGGTGGCGGTCGTGCTCGGCGCGGCGGGCGTGTTCGGCACCCTCGTCAGCACGGGGGTCTCGAGCGCCAGGGATGCGACGGCAGGCGGTGCCTCGGTCGTCGCGTGCGCCACCTGGGTCGGTTCGCCGCGCACGGCGCGGACGATGCGGCCGAGCAGGTGCTCGAACGTGTCGAGCATGATCTCGAAATCCCCCATGACGGTCCAGTTGTCGACGTAGAAGAGGTCGAGCCGGCGGTAGGCGTCGAACGAGGGTGAGTCGCGGGCCTCCACCTGCCACAGGCCGGTGATGCCCGGCTTGACCAGTTCGCGGCGGCGGAGGTCGTCGTCGAACTCGAGGACTTCCTTGGGCAGTGCCGGCCGTGGACCGACGATGCTCATCTTGCCGCTCAGCACGTTGAACAGTTGGGGCACCTCGTCGAGGCTCGAGAGTCGGAGGATCCGACCCACCTTGGTGACGCGGGGGTCGACGTCCATCTTGAACAGCGGACCGCTGCGCTCGTTGGCCGCGGCGATCTCGGCGAGCCGCTTCTCGGCGTCGACGACCATGGTGCGGAACTTGAGCACCTTGAAGTGCTTGCCGTTCTTGCCGACGCGCACCTGCTTGAAGAACACCGGACCGCGGTCGGTCTTGATCGCGATCGCGATGGCGAGGAGCACGGGCGAGAGGAGGGTGAGCACGGTGACGCTGATGGCCAGGTCGATCAGGCGCTTCGCCAGGTGGTCGATCCGGCGCGGGCTCGACTGTTCGAGATAGATCATCGGCTCTCGGGCGATGTGCAGCTGACGGATCCGCTGCACGTCGAAGCCGGCGAGGCCGTTGGAGACCTGCACGTGGATGCCGCGGCCCTGGAGGCGCTTCACGAGGACGGTGATGTCGGGATGCTCGCTGGCGGAGGCGCTCAGGACCACGCCGGTGACGTCGGTGTCGACCGCGATCCGTTCCACCTGGTCGATGGTGCCGAGCCACAGGTCGTCGAGGCCGTTGCGGCGGGCGTCGTCGATGTCGCCGAGCACGCCGGCCACGCGCATGCCGTAGTCGGGGTGGTCGCCGATCACCGACACGAGTCGGGCGGCGTGCGATCCGGCACCGAGGACGATGACCTCACGTGCACGTGCACCGCTCTGACGGGTGCTGCGGAGCACGGCGCGGAACACGGATCGCTCGATCACGAGCAGGGCGAGCATCGCTCCGGCGCCGATGAAGGTCTCCTTGAGCAGGAGCGTGGTCTCCAGGTTGACGAACACGGCCTTGTCGAGGAGCACGAGTCCGAGCGCGGTGTACACGCTCGACCGGAAGATCAGGCGGACCTCGATCGCTCGCACGGCGCACAGGCGCGAGAGATAGAGGCCCTCGTAGCGCATGATCAGGATCGCGGCCGCCATCGCGGCCATCGCCACGAACAGCGACTCGGTCGGTCGCCGGTCGGCGGCCGGGAAGGCGAACAGCAGCAGCGGCACCCACGCCAGCACCAGCATCGCGATGTCCGCGGCGAACAGCGTCGCCTTCAGCCCGCGCCGTTCTTGAGTTCGTCCCGCCGTCCGTACCACCCTGGCGACGTTAAAGAGGGGAGGTCGTGAACGCAATGAAGGCACTGGATGGATTGTCGCAAGACTCTCACAAGTGGTGGACGCTGCGTGGAAAGTCACGCGCGGCACGTCGCAATTCCTGAGATATTCCGGACACGGAGAGGATGATCATGCATCATCGTGTATGGTCATGCGAATGTCGACGACGACGTCCTCGTCCCCACCCGCTGCATCCACACCCGTCGCCGGTCACGGTCGTCGGCGCGCCGCCATCGTCGGGGCGTCCGGCTACACCGGCGCCGAGCTGATGCGACTGTGCGCTCAGCACCCGAGCCTCGACCTGGCGTACGCCACCGGCGACACCCAGGCCGGCACGCTCGCGAGCACGCTGTACCCGAGTGTGACCGCGGCCTATCCGAACCTGGTGTTCGAGGAGTTCGACGCCGATCGCGTCGACGGCTTCGACGTCGTGTTCCTCGGGCTGCCGCACGAGGCCAGCATGGCGCTCGTCCCGCAGCTGGCCGGACGCGTGGGGACGATCGTCGACCTCTCGGCGGCCTACCGCTTGAAGGACTCGTCGCTGTACCCCACGTGGTACGGCTTCGAGCACGACCAACCCGACCACCTCGCTGCGGCGGTGTACGGGTTGCCGGAGCTCGACCGCTCCTCGCTCCCCGGTGCCGGACTCGTCGCTGTGCCGGGCTGCCACGTGACCGCGGCCTCACTCGCGCTCGAACCGCTCGTCGCCGCTGGCGCGATCCGGCGCAGCGGCATCATCGTCGACTCCAAGACCGGCATCAGTGGCGCCGGCCGGGGACTCAAGCACGGGTCGCTGTTCTGCAGCGCCGACGAGAACCTCGAGGCGTACGGGCTGCTCGACCACCGGCACACCCCCGAGATCGAGCAGACCATCGGGGCCAGCAGCGCGTCCGGCGGTCCGTGCCAGGTGTTGTTCACCCCGCACCTCGCGCCGCTGAACCGGGCGATCCTGGCCACCTGCTACGCCCGGCCGGCCGAGGGCACATCGCCGACCACTGAGTCCCTGCTCGCCACCCTCGCCCGCCGGTACGCGGGCGAGCCGTTCGTGGTGGTCCGGCCCACATCGCCGTCCACCAAAGCGGCCCTCGGGACGAACACCGCGCACCTGACCGCGAGGTACGACGAGCGCACCGACACGATCATCACCATCTGTGCCATCGACAACCTGTGCAAGGGCGCGAGCGGTGGTGCGATCCAGGCGGCCAACATCGCCCTGGGCCTCGACGAGACGTCGGGCCTCCAGCGCGTGGGGTTGTACCCGTGAGCGCGGTGCGTGCGGCCGAACGGGCTGCGGTGCTCGTCGAGGCCCTTCCCTACATCCAGCGGTTCGCCGGCCAGGTGGTCGTCGTGAAGTACGGCGGCAACGCGCTCGCCGGCGCGTCGGAGGACGACGCGCTCGCACTGTTCGCCGAGGACCTCGTGCTGATGCGCGCCGTTGGGATGCGTCCGGTCGTGGTCCACGGCGGCGGACCGCAGATCAGCGACCTGATGACCCGGCTGGGCAAGGTCACCGAGTTCCGCCGGGGCCTCCGTGTCACCGATGCCGAGACCGTCGACATCGCCCGGATGGTGCTGATCGGCCAGGTCAACCCGCAGCTCGTGTCGGCGATCAACGTGCACGGCCCGATCGCCGTCGGGGTGTCGGGCGAGGACGCGGGGATGATCAAGGCGCACGCCCGCGATCCCGAACTCGGCTTCGTCGGCGACGTCACCTCGGTCAACCCGACGATCCTCGAGAGCCTCCTGGCGGACGGCTTCATCCCGGTCGTCGCGACGATCGGCACCGACGACCAGGGGCAGGCCTACAACATCAATGCCGACACCGTCGCCGGGGCGATCGCGGAAGCGCTGCAGGCCGAGAAGCTCGTCTACCTCACCGACATCGAGGGCCTGCGCCGGGTGGTCGACGATCCGGACAGCCTCATCCGCCAGACCACGCCCGACGAGCTCGACCAGTTGATCGTCGACGGAGTCATCGCCGGCGGGATGATCCCCAAGGTCGACAGCTGCCTGCGGGCGGTTCGCTCGGGCGTGCGTCGCGCCCACATCCTCGACGGGCGCATCCCGCACGTCCTGCTGCTCGAGGTGTTCACCGACGAGGGCATCGGCACCATGGTGCGCTCGCTGACCGACGACCCGACCACCGATCAACCACCCATCAACGAGTTGGAGGGACCGTGACCTCACACGCGTTCGACACCGCACCGGCCGGCGCCGCGTGCCCGTTCATGCCGGTGTTCGGCCCGCCACAGGTGATGTTCGTCCGTGGGGACGGCACCGAGCTCTGGGATGCGAACGGCAAGCGCTATCTCGACTTCCTCTGCGGCCTCGCGGTCACCTCGCTCGGGCACTCGAACCCGGTGATCACCGAGGCGATCTCGACCCAGGCCGGACGACTGCTCCACGTGAGCAACTTCTTCACCAACGACGCGGCGACCGCCGCGGCGATCTCGTTGCGCGACCTGTTGTTCGAGACGACGGGGCAGCAGGGACAGGTGTTCTTTTGCAACTCCGGCGCCGAGGCCAACGAGGCTGCGTTGAAGCTCGCACGCAAGTTCGGGGGGCGCGGGCGCCACGTGGTGGTCAGCGCCTACGGCAGCTTCCACGGCCGCACGCTCGCGGCGCTCGCCGCAACCGGGCAGCCCGCCAAGCACGAGCCCTTCTTCCCGATGCCCGACGGGTTCCGCCACGTCGCATACGGCGACCTCGCGTCGCTCGAAGCGTCGCTCGATCCGTCGGTGGCCGCGGTCCTCATCGAGACCGTGCAGGGCGAGGGCGGCGTGGTGCCGGCCGATGCCGAGTACCTCCGTGGCATCCGAGCGCTCTGCGACGAGCGCGGGATGCTGATGATGATCGACGAGGTACAGACCGGCTTCGCCCGCACGGGGAAGTGGTTCGGTTTCGAACACGCCGGCGTGGTGCCCGACGTGGTCACGATGGCCAAGGCGATGGGCAACGGGTTCCCGGTCGGTGCCGTCTGGGCCCGCAACGAGGTGGCCGCGGCGTTCGTCCCTGGTGACCACGGCAGCACCTACAGCGGCACCGCGATCGCCACTGCGGTCGTGAGCGCCGTGATCGGCGAGATGCGGCGCATCGACGCCCCGGCGCTCGCCGTCGCCCGAGGCGCCTACCTCCGCGACCGGCTCGCCGCGATCCCCGGCGTGCAGTCCGTTCGCGGGCAGGGGCTGCTGCTCGCCGCCGAGTTGGGCGACGGCAGTGACGCCAAGGCGGTCTACACCGAACTGCTCGCCCGCGGGCTCGTCACGAACGCCGTCACGGCCACCGCACTCCGTCTCGCGCCGCCGATCACGGTGAGCGAGGCCGAGGTCGACGAGGCCGTCGCGCTGATCGCCGAGGTCGTCGCTGCGCACTCGAAGGCGCAGGGGGCGACGTCGTGAGGCACTTCCTGGAGATCACCGACCTCACGATCGACGAACTCGACGAGGTGCTCGACCTCGCAGAGGCGCCGATCGAGTCGCTCGGCCGTCCGCTCGAGGGCGGCGGGGTCGCACTCGTGTTCGAGAAGCCGTCCAACCGCACGCGGCACAGCATGGAGATGGCCGTCGTCCAACTCGGTGGCCATCCCGTCTACACCCGTGGTGAGGAGGTGGGGTTCGACGTCCGGGAGCCGGTCGAGGACGTCGCCCGCATCATGAGCGGCTACCACGCGATGCTGGCCGCCCGGGTCTTCTCCCACCAGGTCGTCGCTCGGCTCGCGGCATCGGCCTCCGTGCCGGTGGTGAACATGCTCAGCGACCACAGCCATCCGTTGCAGGGCCTCGCCGACCTGCTGACGATGCGGCAGTCGCTCGGTCCGCTGCGTGGACGGACCGTGGCCTACGTGGGCGATCACAACAACGTCTCGCGTTCGCTGGCCGAGGCCTCGGTGATGTTCGGCATGCACGTGCGACTCGGGTGTCCGGCCGGGTACGACGCGTCCGACGGCGAGCTCGCCAGGATCTCGACCCTCGGGCCCGGCACGATCGAGCAGTTCGCCGACCCGGCGACCGCGGTCGCCGGAGCTGCCGTGGTGCACACCGACACGTGGACCTCGATGGGGCAGGAGGCCGAGAAGGCCGAACGCACCGAGATCTTCGGTCGCTACCAGGTGAACCGCACCCTGCTCGCCGCTGCGGGCGACGTGCACGGCGAGGCGTACTTCATGCACTGCCTGCCGGCGTACCGCGGGCTCGAGGTCACCGACGACGTCATCGAGGGCGATCGCTCGCTCGTGTGGCGTCAGGGTCACAACCGGATGCACACCGCACGCGGTGTGATGGCGTTCCTGCGAGGAGTGCGGCAATGACGACGAAGGTCCAGCGTCAGCAGACGATCGCGAAGCTCATCGCGATGAATCCGATCACGAGCCAGCCGCAGCTGCTCGACCTGCTCGCCGTCGAGGGCATCGCGGCGACGCAGGCGACGGTGTCGCGCGATCTCGACGACCTCGGTGCGGTGAAGGTGCGCGTGCCGGGTGGCGACACGGTGTACGCGCTCCCCGAGTTCGAACCGGCCCGTGTGGCCCCACAGGACCACCTGCGCCGCGTGATGGGGGAGTGGGTCGCCGAGGTCCGTTCCTCCGGTCATCTCGTCGTCCTGCGCACACCACCGGGGTGTTCGCACGTCGTGGGGTCCGCGCTCGACCGGTCGAACCTGCCGCAGATCCTCGGCACCGTCGCGGGCGACGACACGTTGCTGTGCGTCGCCGACGAGGAGACGGGTGGCCCGGCGCTGGCCGCGACGCTCCGCGACCTGGCAGGCCTGTCGTGAGCGGGCCCGACCCTCACCAGGTGGACGCCGGTCAGGGCGGTCAGACCCTCTGGCACGGTCGCTTCGAGGGCGGACCGGCCGCCGAACTCATGGCGTACACGGAGAGCCTGTCGTTCGACAAGCGGCTGTGGCCCGACGACATCGAGGGTTCGCGCGCCCATGTGCGCGGCTTGGCCCGCGTCGGGATCATCAGTGAGATCGAGCGCGACCAGGTGCTGATCGCGCTCGACGTCGTCGCCAACGAGATGGAGAGCGGGCTGTTCGTCTACCTCGCCTCCGACGAGGACATCCACACTGCGGTCGAGCGCCGCGTGACGGAGCTGGCGGGACCCGCCGGCGCCAAGCTCCACACCGGTCGGAGTCGCAACGACCAGAGCGCCACCGACGTTCGGCTGTGGTGCAAACGCGAACTCATGGTGATCGCTCGTCGCGTGCTCGAGCTGCAGCGCGTGCTGCTGCGTCGTGCCGAGGATCACGAAGGCGTCTACCTGCCCGGATACACCCACCTGCAGCGCGCCCAGCCGGTGCTGCTGGCGCATCACCTGATGGCGCACGGCTGGGCGCTCGGACGGGAGATCGATCGCATCCTCGACGCGCTCGAGCGCATCGACGTGTCGCCCCTCGGTGCCGGTGCCCTGGCCGGTTCGTCGCTCCCGCTCGATCCCGATGGCAACGCCGCCGATCTCGGGTTCGCCCGAAGGTTCGAGAACTCGCTCGATGCCGTCGGCTCGCGCGACCACGTCGCCGAGGCGTTGTTCGTCCTCACGCTGATCGCGATCGATCTCTCGCGCATCGGCGAGGAGGTGGTGCTGTGGACGACCGACGAGTTCGGCTTCGCCAAACTCGACGATGCCTACGCCACCGGTTCGTCGATGCTGCCGCAGAAGAAGAACCCCGACATCGCAGAGCTCGCACGCGGCAAGGCGGGCCGGGTGATCGGTGACCTCACCGGGTTCCTTGCCACCATGAAGGGCCTGCCACTCAGCTACAACCGCGACTACCAGGAGGACAAGGAACCGCTGTTCGACGCAGCCGACCAGGTCCGCTTGGCGCTCGGTGCGGTCACCGGCATGCTCGCCACGATCACGTTCGTTCCGGAGCGCATGCAGTCAGCGGCGGACGCCGAGTCCACCGCCGCGACCGATCTGGCCGAGTGGCTGGTGCAGCGGGGCACGCCGTTCCGCGACGCACACGCCATCGTCGGGGCGTTGGTCCGCACGGCGCTGCAAGGGGAGCGTTCGCTCCGAGCGCTCGTCGAGGAGCATCCCGAGCTCGGGCCCGACGCGGCGGCGCTCGTGGCGCCGGGCGTGTCGGTACGTCGACGCGTGACGCCGGGCGGCGCCGGCCCGGTGCCGGTCGCCGACCAGATGGTGCGCTTCCGCGCCGAGCTCGAGCGGCTGGCGGAGGCGCTCGACGCGTGACCGCCGGTGTCGGTCGACCTCGCCGTCTGCCGGTGTCGTTCTTCGCGCGCGATGCGACCGTGGTCGCGCCCGAACTGCTGCACAAGGTGCTGCGGGTGGGATCCGGCGCAGGCGCGATCGACGCTCGGATCGTCGAGGTGGAGGCGTACACGCAGGACGATCCGGCGAGTCACTCCTGGCGGGGCGAGACGGCGAGGAACGCGGTGATGTTCGGGCCGCCGGGTCGGCTGTACGTGTACTTCGTGTACGGCATGCACCATTGCGTGAACATCGTGACGGGTGCACGGGGCGACGGTCAGGCCGTGCTCGTGCGTGCCGCCGTGATCGACGGCGTCGACCCGCGACGATCGAACGGCCCGGGCAAGCTCACGGTCGCGCTGGGTGTCGATCGAACGCACGACGGCGTCCGGGCGAACGTGCTCGACGACGGGACGCCGGTCCCGATGGCGACGGTCACCCCGCGCGTCGGGATCACGAAGGCCGTCGACTGGCTGCGGCGATGGGAGGCCGCGTGGCCGTCCGACGGCTCGGCTCGCGCCGGCTCCTAGCGGCTCGTAGCGGCTCGTAGCGGCTCGTAGCGGCCTCGGGGCAGACGGTCGTCGGGGACGGGCTCCTGCTGGATCAGCCGAGCCAGCGCACGCCTGCGCCGTGGTACCCGACGTGGGCCAGGAGTTCCTCGGCGGGTTCGCCGTCACCCCGCCACGTCGTGAGGCGGAGGTCGGCGTGCTCCTTGGTGGCCGGTTCCATGCGCAACCAATGGAGCGGCGCGGAACCGGTGGCTCGTTCGCCGGCCTCGGCGAGTGCGGCGCGAACGGCGACCTTGGTCGCTGCGGGAAGGTACTGCCAGACGATCGAGTGGAAGACGGCCGTCGCCACGCCGTCGTCGAAGGGTTGGGCCAACCGTGCGGCCAACCAGTCGCCGGCGTCGGCCTCGTCGACGTGCACCGGCGTGGCGCGGGCGATCGCGATCGCGTGGTCGAGCCGTCGGAACCGTTCGAGCTGGTCGGGCCACACGAACGACAGCATCGACAGGCGCCCGTCGTCGGTGGACACGTCGATCGGTGACACGTCGACCGATGCACGCTCGGCCACCTGGATGCCCGCGTGCAGATGTGGTGCGGGGCGCTCGTACCACTCGGGACCGAACTGCAGGGGTGAGCCGGGGTCACCGGTCGAGCTCTCGCCCGTGGCATACCCGAACCGGTCCCAGTGCGACAACAGCCCGGCGGATCCGCCCAGCTCGAGGGTGCGCAACGGCAGGCCGGTGCGGTCGGCGATGGCGGAGAAGCCGGCAGCGAGGACCGCGGCCCGCCCCACCTCGTTGGTCTGCACGTTGCGTTGCAGGCCGCGCACGAACTCACCGCGGTGCATCGCGACCGCCGAAAGGAACACGTCGGTGATGTCGCCGCCGTGCCACGAACCGCCGCACGAGGGGAAGAGCGCCGCGAGTTCGGCAGCGCTGCCGGCGAGTGCGAGGCGGTGTGCGGTCGCGAGGTAGCGGAGCGGCACCGCGTCGTGCACGGGTTGGTCGCTCACCCCTTCGAGCAACTCTGCCGTGACACCGCCCGACAAGTAGTCGCCGGCCAGCCCGGTGAGCAGGCCGGCGTAGAGCGGCGACCCGATGTGGGCACACGAGTCGGCCTGGCGCTCGATGGCCTCGATCAGGGTGAAGGTCGAACCGGCCACGTGGCGACGCTACCCCGTCACGTGACGTGCCGACGACGAGCAGACGATGTGCGCAAGACGTGCGCAAGACGTGCGCAAGACGTGCGCCGGATGCGCGCCGGATGCGCGCCAGGACGCGCGACGGGTGCGCCGAATCTCGGGGGCTTTCGTGGTCGGAGCTGGCAACATGGGGACCCTATGAACCTGCTCGACGACCTCACGGCGCGTGGCCTCGTCCACGACGCCACCGATCTCGGCGCCCTGGGCGCCCGGCTCGAGTCGGGCCCGATCGGCCTCTACATCGGCTTCGACCCGACGGCCGACTCGCTGCACGTGGGGCACCTGGTCGGCCAGCTCTTCATGCGTCGCTTCCAGCTCGCCGGCCACCGCCCGTTCCCGCTCGCCGGTGGCGCGACGGGCATGGTGGGCGACCCAGGGGGCCGCAGCGAGGAGCGCAACCTGCTCGACATGGAGACGCTCCGGCACAACGTCGAGTGCATCAAGTCCCAGCTCACGAAGCTGTTGGACTTCGAACCCGGCCCGTTCCAGGCGACGCTGGTGAACAACGCCGACTGGACGATGCCGGTGACCGTGCTCGAGTTCCTCCGTGACGTCGGCAAACACTTCACCGTGAACCAGATGATGGCCAAGGACTCGGTGAAGTCACGGATCGAGAGTGAGCACGGCATCTCGTTCACCGAGTTCAGCTACCAACTGCTGCAGGCCGATGACTTCCGCCACCTGTACCAACACCACGGCGTGGAGCTCCAGGCCGGGGCGAGCGACCAGTGGGGCAACATCGTGGCCGGCGTGGAGCTGATCCGCCGGCGCCTGGCCAAGCAGGCCTTCGCGATCACCCATCCGCTCATGACCAAGAGCGACGGGTCGAAGTTCGGCAAATCCGTCGGAGGAGCGGTGTGGCTCGATCCCCTGCGGACCTCGCCGTACCAGTTCCGCCAGTTCTGGGTGCAGAGCGACGACCAGATGGTGGCCGTGTACCTGAAGATGCTCTCACTGCGACCCCTGGAGGAGATCGAGGCGCTCGTGAGCGAGCACGAGGCAGCACCCGAACGCCGGATCGCACAGCGGGCGCTCGCAGACGAGATGACCACGCTCGTCCACGGCGCGGCTGCCGCGGCGCACGCGACCGCAGCCGCCGCGGTGCTCTTCGGCGGAGATCCGACGGCAGCGTCGGCCGAGACCCTGGCCGTCGTCGCGGCCGAAGCGCCGTGCGTCGAGCTCGACGGCGAGCTCGAGGGCCGCCGCGTGCACGATCTGCTCATCGATGCGGGCGTGGCGAAGTCGACCAGCGAGGTGGGACGTCTTCTCACGCAGGGTGCGGTACGTGCAGGAAATCGCGTACTTTCTGCCGACGGCCTGTTGCAGGCATCAGACCTGCTCAACGGCGGTTTCGTGCTGCTGCGCAAGGGCAAGCGGGACTTCGTCGTCGGAAAATTTCGCGATCGAGGTTGACGCTCTGCGAGAGCGTGGATAGCGTAGCTCCTCGCCCCGGACGAGCCGGAAACGTGCGAGTCACACGGGCAAGGCACCAACTGCAGCTCTGCTGCTGTGTGCCCGAGAGCTTCGGCTCCTTGAAAACAGAAGAGAAGATAGAACGCCAGTGCGGGCAGCACGTCGGTCGATCGCAAGGTCGTCGGATGGAGCTGTCTGTCAATTCACAAGTCCTCCCATCCCATGGGAGGCAATCGCCGGAACGTGATGTCGTGGACGTGAGCTATTCCCTCATGTGACATCACAGGCTCTAAAACGAACGAGAAGCTCTGAACTTCGGTTCAGGGTGGACATGTTCTTGTTGGAGAGTTTGATCCTGGCTCAGGACGAACGCTGGCGGCGTGCTTAACACATGCAAGTCGAACGGACTCCATTCAGTAGCAATACTGAGGAAGAGTTAGTGGCGAACGGGTGAGTAACACGTGAGAAACCTATCCTGGTCTCTGGGATAACAGTCGGAAACAACTGCTAATACCGGATGCCGTCGGAGCGTCGCATGGCGCGCTGACGAAAGGGTTACTGGATCAGGAGGGTCTCGCGGCCTATCAGCTAGTTGGTGGGGTAAAGGCCTACCAAGGCATCGACGGGTAGCTGGTCTGAGAGGATGATCAGCCACACTGGGACTGAGACACGGCCCAGACTCCTACGGGAGGCAGCAGTGGGGAATCTTGCGCAATGGGCGAAAGCCTGACGCAGCAACGCCGCGTGCGGGAAGAAGGCCTTCGGGTTGTAAACCGCTTTCAGAAGGAACGAAACTGACGGTACTTTCAGAAGAAGGTGCGGCCAACTACGTGCCAGCAGCCGCGGTGACACGTAGGCACCAAGCGTTGTCCGGATTTATTGGGCGTAAAGAGCTCGTAGGCGGTTCGGTAAGTCGGGTGTGAAAACTTTGGGCTCAACCCAAAGCGTGCACTCGATACTGCCGTGACTAGAGTTCGGTAGGGGAGTGGGGAATTCCTAGTGTAGCGGTGAAATGCGCAGATATTAGGAGGAACACCGGTGGCGAAGGCGCCACTCTGGGCCGAAACTGACGCTGAGGAGCGAAAGCGTGGGTAGCAAACAGGATTAGATACCCTGGTAGTCCACGCCGTAAACGTTGGGCACTAGGTGTGGGTCTCAACCAACGAGATCCGCGCCGTCGCAAACGCATTAAGTGCCCCGCCTGGGGAGTACGGCCGCAAGGTTAAAACTCAAAGGAATTGACGGGGGCCCGCACAAGCAGCGGAGCGTGTTGCTTAATTCGATGCAACGCGAAGAACCTTACCTGGGCTTGACATGTACGGAAAAGCCGTAGAGATACGGTGTCCTTCGGGGTCGTACACAGGTGGTGCATGGCTGTCGTCAGCTCGTGTCGTGAGATGTTGGGTTAAGTCCCGCAACGAGCGCAACCCTTATTCTATGTTGCCAGCGGGTAATGCCGGGGACTCGTAGGAGACTGCCGGGGTCAACTCGGAGGAAGGTGGGGACGACGTCAAGTCATCATGCCCCTTATGTCCAGGGCTGCAAACACGCTACAATGGCCGGTACAAAGGGCTGCAAACTCGTGAGGGTGAGCGAATCCCATAAAGCCGGTCTCAGTTCGGATTGTAGGCTGCAACTCGCCTGCATGAAGCTGGAGTTGCTAGTAATCCCGGATCAGCACGCCGGGGTGAATACGTTCCCGGGCCTTGTACACACCGCCCGTCACACCACGAAAGTCGGCAACACCCGAAGCCGGTGGCCTAACCGCAAGGAAGGAGCCGTCGAAGGTGGGGTCGGTGATTGGGGTGAAGTCGTAACAAGGTAGCCGTACCGGAAGGTGCGGCTGGATCACCTCCTTTCTAAGGAGATTCTCTCGATCGTTGGTGGACATCCGTCCGCCCGGTTGAGACAAAATCCCAGTTGGTGCACTGGCGGGTTCTGTCTGGTGAGCGTGTTGTCGTAGGATTCGTCCTCCAACACGACCTCGAGCCAGGACCTTATCTTCTCTTCTGTTTTGAGGGATTCCGATCCTTCAAGCGCCCGACATGATCGGTCGAGCTCGCTCTGCGAGTTCCTGATCCACTGTCAACGGTGTGCCGGCCAGCGAGTCGTTCGACTCGCAGCGCCCCACTGTGCGTGGCCCTTTGAGAACTGCAGAGCAAGCACGAGCATCTTTATTTCTTCCAAGCTACAAAGAGCCAACGGTGGATGCCTTGGCGCCCAGAACCGATGAAGGACGTGAGTGACTGCGAAAAGCTCCGGGAAGCCGTCGACTAGGCAATGATCCGGAGATGTCCGAATGGGGAAACCCAGCACTCGTCATGGAGTGTTACCCCGGTCTGAATACATAGGACCGGTGGAGGGAACCGGGGGAATTGAAACATCTCAGTACCCCGAGGAAAGGAAAGCAACCGCGACTCCCTGAGTAGCGGCGAGCGAAAAGGGAACAGACTAAACCGTGCCGGTGCCAAGCCTGATGGCGTTGCCGGTGCGGGGTCGTGGGATTCGATAGACCGAGCATCAGATCGGTCACAGAGTTACCAAGTTGCTGTGTAGTGGAACGGCTCTGGAAAGGCCGGCCGCAGTGGGTAACAGCCCCGTACACGAAACGCACGCAGCCTCTGATCGAACATCCCAAGTAACGCCGGGACCGTGAAAACTGGCGTGAATCTGCGGGGACCACCCCGTAAGTCTAAGTATTCCTGGGCGACCGATAGTGAACGAGTACCGTGAGGGAAAGGTGAAAAGCACCCCGGGAGGGGAGTGAAATAGTACCTGAAACCGTTGGTTTACAAACAGTCAAAGTGTCGTCGGCGCAAGCCGGCCACGATGGCGTGCCTTTTGAAGAATGAGCCTGCGAGTGACGGTATGTGGCAAGGTTAACCAGTGATGGGGAGCCGAAGCGAAAGCGAGTCTGAATAGGGCGTTGAGTCGCATGCTGTCGACCCGAAGCCAAGTGATCTATCCATGGTCAGGTTGAAGCGGGGGTAAGACCCCGTGGAGGACCGAACACACGTCAGTTGAAAATGGCGGTGATGAACTGTGGATAGGGGTGAAAGGCCAAACAAACTTGGTGATAGCTGGTTCTCCTCGAAATGTATT
>CAUJET010000165.1 GCA_963169665.1 Actinomycetota bacterium
CCTTCTTTGCTTGGTGTGAGTTGTCGTAGACCCACAGCCTTGCAAGAAGGGCTCACCTCATTCGCGGACCACTCACCCCATCACGCCACGGACAACGTCTCCGGTCATCACAGCTAGACCGCAACCACCGATGCCGGGCAACGGCCATTATCGCGACGGCCATCTCCGACTGCACCAGCGGCGTCGCACTGAACGACACGTGCCTCACTGTCGTGCCCGCGGCCCCGGACCTCTCTATCACGCTCGATGTGAAAGACGCGCTGCGCGCCAGAGCCACCGAACGGGCCGACCAGGCCGCTGGCGGGGTCGCCGCCACAGCCCTCCGATGGCTCGCCCACCTCGCCGTGCTCGCCGACGAGGCGCGGCCAGCGCTCACCGACGTCGCCCGCACCGCCAACGAGCCAATGCCGTTCGCGGTCGCGGCCGCCCAAGTCGCCGGTCTCACCTACGACTGCTGGCGAGACAGCACTGCCGTCGACTGCCTCACCCGGCTTGTCACCACCGACGGCGACGCCGACGCATGGTTCGCTCTCGGCCAAGCACGCCTTGTCGACGCGCTCGAAGCCAACGACCGTGACACCTGTGTCGGCGGGCTGCGCGCCACGCTCGAATGCTTCGACAACGCTGCGAACAACGGTGAGCAACGCCCCGATGCCCGCATGTACGGGCACGCGATCCGTTTCGTCACCGAATGGGCCGCGGACGCGACCCCCGAGATGCTTGATGGGCACCGCATCGACGCGCACACGGCTCTCCAGGAGTACATGCTGGGAGGGAAGAGCCTGCCCGACCAGCCGATGTGGGTTCGTCCCCGCTACGAGGTCGAAACAGCGTGGATCGAACTCGTGCAACGCATGCACATTGCAACGGACGCGGCGCCCGTCGGCGCCGCCTGGTACGACTCGGCGGTCGCCATCGGGGCGCTCGCCGATGTCTACCGAGCTGCCAACAGCTTCCGGCCCCGCCGCGCCACCGACGTGCCCGGAGCGACCGCGTTCCCCGACTTGGTTGCCCCGACGCTCACCGCCCCCTTCGTTGAACAGAGCCAACGGATCTCGTTCGTCGAGCGGTGGCTTCGTGACACCGACGAACCCGACGCCGAAGCCTTCGCCCAGCTCGTACGCGAGCGCTGTGAGCGGGTGGTGCCCCCAAAACGGCGGCCGTCGGGTCCCACCCGGCGGTAGCCGATCTCATCGGCGGCGACCCCGCCGACGTTCCCGCCGCATCGGCGCTCGACCTCATCGAAGAACGGCTGCAGGACGCGAAGGCGGTGCAGCGGGCCAAAGTCCACCCGATCGTGAACCAAATCATCGAAGACGTCGGCGACCAGCTGAGCGCCTGCCCCGACTACCAGGGCACCGTCCGTGAGCAGCTCCAGCCGGTCATCGTCTCCGTCCTCCGGTTCCTCGCGCGATGCCTCAACGCCCAGGAAGGTGGCGGACGAAGCCACACGCAGTACCTGTTCGACCCCGAAGCCCTCGAAGGCGACCTCCAACAAGACCTCGTCGGGTGGCTGTACGCGAGCGGGCTGTATGGCTTCACGATTGAGGCGCAGCACATCGGCGGAGGTCGCATCGACCTGATGGTCACCTTCGATGGATTCCGGTTCGTCATGGAACTCAAGCGCGAGCAAGGCGACGCAACCCGGTCGGGTTTGTCCGGCTACCTGCGCCAAGCGGGCGCCTACCAGGTCACCGACGTGGCCCTTGGCATGCTCATCGTCCTCGACACCACGTCCGATCCGCTCCCTCCGCACATACGTGACAACGTTTGGGTGGACGTGCTGGCCGCGGCCGAGCCTCATGGCACGGACCGATACGTCGTCGTCGTCCGAGTCCCAGGTAACCGCAAGTCGCCGTCCAGGCTGTGAAAGAAGGAATGGTTCCGCCGCCTCCGCTACTTCGAGGGACGACGTTGGGTCGCCGCCTCCACGATCATCTGATCCGCGAGGTCGTCCGCCTCCACAGGGGGGTGACTCGGTCCCCTCGCGGAGGCCCACTCGCCAGACCCGACCTGTGGTTCTCGCCGCACTCATCCGCAGAGCTCCGACAGCCGAGAACCCCTGTATGGACTGTCTGCCCATCGCGGTCGTACTGCGGCCTCCAAGCGACGATAAGTGACCTGCTTATCCACGCTCAAGTCGCGCCGATTTGGAAGGCAACGACGGCGTGAATCCGTCGATCGCACAGGCATCAAGGGCGCCCGGCGTCGGCTTGACCCGCTGCGAACCAGCAGTGTTGGCGAAGCAGCCTCCATCATCGCTCGGACCGCATTCCCCGTTACTGCGTTCGCTAGAAGCTGCAGCCGGTTGCCGAGAGCGAACGTGGATCGAGCCCGACGCCGTCGCGGTAGAGGCTGGCGACAAGGGGTTGCGGGCAGTGTTGGATGCCGTCGGGGGTGCGGATCTCGAGGTGGAGGTGGGAGGTGCCCGAGCGGCCGGTGTTGCCGGAGGTGAGGATGAGGGTTCCTGCTTCGACGTGGCTGCCGCGGGTGACGTGAAGGTTGCTGCCGTGGCAGTAGCTCCATCGGGTGCCGAGGTCGTCGACGATGGTGAGGCCGATGCCGCAGGTTGCGCAGCCGTTGACGCCTCGGGTGGTGCAGCCTTGCTCCCACCAGTTGTGCGGCCAGGCCGAGACGGTGGCGACGGTGCCGGCGCGGACGGCGTAGATCGGGGTGCCGGTTGGGATGATCCAGTCCCAGGCGGGGTAGTCGTGGTGGGGGTCGTCGAGTTGGTTGACGGTGGCGTCGATCATCGAGCGTGGGCCGGGTAGCGCCCAATCGCCTGCCAGCACTTCGCCGGGCTCGCCTCCAAAGCAGCTACTCGTTATCGACGCGGGCGGTCCGGACGTGGGGGACGCATCGCCGCCGAGTTCGCTGTACCTGTCCATCCACCGTTGCTGGTATTGGCGAGGCGTCAGCCGGTTGCCAGCCTCTGGTGCGGGGACCGTGTCCCACTCGGCGCTGCTCGAGGCCGGGAGGTGGCCGATGTACCAGACGACGGGAACTGCGGCGACGTCGTTGTGACGGTCGAGGATCGCGCCGACCGTCTCGGCGGCCTTGGCGTCTTGAACCTCGGGCGGGGCCAGCAGGGCGCGGGCGTAGCCGCCGTAGTTCGCCCACGTCGAGTCGATGAACTGGTACGCGCCCGACGCGCTCGCGCC
>CAUJET010000166.1 GCA_963169665.1 Actinomycetota bacterium
GATGTGCTTCTCCACGGCGCCGTCGCTCACCACGAGCGCCGTGGCGATCGCGCTGTTCGACCGGCCCTGGGCCATCAGCGCCAACACCTCGCGCTCGCGAGGCGTGAGCGCGTCGATCGGTTCACGTCGGCGCGTGCGCACCAGCAGCTGCGCCACGACCTCAGGATCGAGGGCGGTGCCGCCGTCGGCCACGCGCCGCGCGGCTTCCACGAAGTCGCGCACGTCGGCCACGCGCTCCTTCAGGAGGTATCCGAGCCCGGCCGTGCCGGTGGCGATCAGCTCCGTCGCGTAGCGCTCCTCGACGTACTGCGACAGCACGAGCACCGGTGTGTCGGGTCGCCGGCCGCGGAGATCGACCGCAGCTCGCAGCCCCTCGTCGGTGTGGGTGGGCGGCATCCGCACGTCGACGATGACGAGGTCGGGATCGTGCTCGGTGACCGAGTCGACCAGTCGTGTGGCGTCGCCCAGGGCATCGACGACCTCGTGGTCGTACTCCGCGAGGAGCCGTGTGATGCCTTCTCGCAGCAGAACCGAGTCCTCGGCGATCACGATCCGCACGGCAGCTCCACGACGATCGAGGTGGGGCCACCCACCGGGCTGGTCAGAACCATCGATCCTTCCACGGCCACGACACGGTCGTGGAGGCCTCGGAGCCCGCTGCCGAGATCGACGGATGCACCACCCCGACCGTCGTCGTGCACCTCGACCACCAGCCGGCGCGAGCCGGCCAGTTCCCGCTCCTGCAGCCGCACGATCGCCTGGCGGGCACCGCTGTGCTTGGCGACGTTGGTGAGGGCCTCGGCGACCACGAAGTAGGCGGCGGCCTCGATCGGCGCCGGCAGACGGCCCGGGACGGCGATGTCGACGGCGACGGGCACGGCGCAACGTGCCGCGAGCGCCGACACGGCGGCGTCGAGCCCGCGGTCGGTGAGGACGGCGGGGTGGATGCCGCGGACGAGATCGCGGAGCTCGGCGATGGCCTGCTTCGCGTCGTCGTGCGCCCGGCCCACGAGCTCCGCCGCCCTCGGGTCGTCGCTCGCCTCCAGGCGTTCCTTGGCGATGCCGAGGTTCATCGCCAGGCTGACGAGTCGCTGCTGCGCGCCGTCGTGCAGATCGCGCTCGATGCGCCGCAGCTCGCTGGCGGCGCTCTCCACCGAGGCGTCGCGGCTCTCCTGCAGTTGGGTCACGCGCTGCTCGAGCACCTCGTTCGGGCCTCGCGAGAGGAGCAGCCGAGCGAGCCGTCGGTCGCCCTCGGCCATCGCGTGTATCACGGTCGGTGCGACCGCGAGCGTGCCGACGCCCACCGCGAACGTCAGCGCATACGCACCCACGAGTCCGAGGCCGGTGAGCCGGTACGAGCCCCACTCGAACCCGCCCTCGGGCAGCGCCCAGTCGTACAGCGGCAGCGTGGTGAGCCCGAGCGCGACCGACCACACGACCACCGCGACCGTGAACGTGACGATGCCCCACGGGAGCATCACCAACCCGTACGCCAGGCCCTTCCATCCGGCCCGGTCGCCGAGGCCCGCACGGATGCGCGGCCACAACCCAGGGGCCGGATCGAACGGCAGCGGCTCGGGCAGGTCGTCGCCGAGCAGCAGGCGGATGCGGTTGCGCTCCACCGTACCGATCCAGCGACCGGACACCACCGACAGCGCCAGCAGCGGGATGCCGACGACCGTGATGGCGAGGCCGGCGCCCAGGGACAGCATGGTGACCACCCACGTGAAGCACGCGATGCCCATCACGAGGTCGGCCAGGAGATGCACCGTCTCGAGCCAGGTGCGAGGCGAGGCGAGGCGAGCGACGAGGCGCTTCATGTCAGCGAACCTCCTGGCTCGCAGCGCCGGTGACTGCGCCGGCGGTCGCGAGCGGCGCCGGCCGTCCCTCGACATCGAGGTGGGGGAGCACCCGGCGCAGCGGACGGGGCAGCCACCAGTTGCGCTCGCCAAGGAGCTCCATCGTGGCCGGCACGAGGACCATGCGGACCACGGTGGCATCGATGAGGACGGCGACCGAGAGCCCCAGCCCGATGAGCTTGATGGCGCGGAGGTCGCCCAGGACGAAGCTGCCGAACACGCAGACCATGATGGCAGCAGCGGCGGTGATGACACGCGCCGTCGTCGCGAGTCCTTCGACGACGGCCGTGCCGTTGGGCATGCCGGCGTCGACCCGCTCCTTCACCGACGACAGGAGGAACACCTCGTAGTCCATCGACAGGCCGAACACGATCGCGAACAGCATCATCGGTGCCCACGGCTCGATGGGGGCACCGCCGTCGATGCCCACCAGCCCGCCGAGCCATCCCCACTGGAACACCATCACGAGCACGCCGTAGGCGGCGCCGATCGACAACAGGTTGAGCACGACCGCCTTGAGGGGCACGAGCACCGAGCGGAACACGACCATCAGCAGCACGAAGCTCAGGGCGAGCACCGCACCGATGAACCACGGGAGCCGTGCCGACATGCGATCGGCGAAGTCGACGTCGCCGGCGGTCGAACCGCCGACGTGCACGACGGTGCCCGTTGCGCGGGCGTCGGCGAGGACGCCGTCGCGGAGGTCGTGCACGAGGCGGGCGGTGGCCTCGTCCTGTGGGCCGGTCGTGGGGACGACGGTCACCACGGCGACCTGCCCGTCGGGGGACAGTGCCGGCGGGGAGACGCGTGCGACACCGGGGACGGCCGACAGCGGCGCGACGAGCGCGTCGACGCGGGCAGCCGTCGCCGCATCGGGCGTCGGGGCGACGAGCAGCAACGGACCGTTCTCGCCCGGACCGAACGCATCGGAGATCCGGTCGTACGCGGCGCGGGTGGTGGTGCCCCTGGCGTCGTTGCCGAGGTCGGCCGTCGCCTGCCGCATCGCCAGCGTGGGTGCGGCGAGGACGAGCAGCAGCGCGAGGCCGGCGACGGCGAACGCGACGGGGTGCCGCTGCACGAGCCGGCTCCAGCGGTGCCAACCGGTCTCGCGGGTGCGGTGGCCGTGCGAGCGGTGGATCGACAGCCGATCGAGGCGGGTGCCGGCGATGCCGAGCAGGGCGGGGAGGAGCGTGATCGCCGCGAGCACGGCGACCAGCACCGCCGAGGAGGTGCCGAGGGCCAGGCCGTACAGGAACGACAGTCCCATCAGGAACATGCCCATCAGTGAGATCATCACGGTCACACCGGCGAACACCACGGCGCGGCCGGCGGTGTCGAGCGCCTCGACGACCGCGTCGTGCACCCCGGCACGGTCGGCGTTTCTGCCGCCGCGTCGGTCGAGCGCGGCGCGATAGCGGGTGACGATGAACAGCGCGTAGTCGATGCCCACGCCGATGCCGACCATCGAGGCCACCTGCACCGTGAAGCCCGGCGTCGGCACGACGGCGGACCACAGTTCGACGCCGGCGAGGCCGATCGCGATGCCGACCACCGCCGTGATGATCGGCAGACCCATCGCCACCACCGATCCGAAGGCGATCAGCAGGATCACGACGGCCGCCAACAGACCGAACCCCTCCGAGGCCGGGATGCCGCCGTCCTGGAACCAGGCGCTCGAGAAGTCGACCGCCGTGCCGGTCGTGCGCAGCACGTCGGCCTCGGCGCTGATCGCGTCGATCACCTCGAACCGCTCGGGATCGAAGGTGACCTCGGCGGTCGCGACGGTGCCGTCGGCCGACCGTTCGCCGTCGACGAGCGGTGACGTCACGTCGATGACGTCGGGCAGTGCGCGGAGCCGTTCGACGAAGGCGTCGATGTCGGCCGAGGCCGAGTCGAGGCCTCGTTCGTCCTCGAAGACCATCAGCGCCGAGCCGACCGGGTCGTCGGGGAAGTGGTCGACGTAGAGCTGGTAGGCGGCGTCGGAGTCGGTGCCGCGGAGCCGACCGCCCTGGGCGTCGTCACCGCCCCAGGCACCGGCAGCAAGGGTGGCGCCGACGAGGGCGACCAGCCAGGCGAGGACGACGAGATATCGGTGGCGCACGGAGGCGGACGCGAGTCGTTGCAACATGCGGTCCAGCATGAAGATCGGGCCTGAGGGCGGCCATCCGGCGTCCTGGCGTCCGCAGGGTGGGGCTGTCCCCACCCCCGACCGGATCGACGGCGCTCAGGCGAAGGCGGGGAAGACCTCGCTCGCGAACAGCGTGGTGGCGCGGGTGAGCGCCTCCTGGGTGGTGGGCTCGCGACCGGTCGCGAAGATCAGGCAGCACTCGTCGAAGCCGATCGCATCGTGCCAGCGGCGGATCTCGTCGATCACCAGCTCGGGGGTGCCGGCGAACGCGCGGTCGCGGACGAACTCCTGGTAGGGCGGGTCCTCACCTGCGGCCACACGCTGCAGCACGGGGTCGTGACCGTCGCCCTTGGTGCCCGCGTCCCAGTAGTAGCGGTGGAAGCTCAACGCCCGCGGGTACCACTCCCGCTCGACCTCGGCGTCGCTCTCGCCCACCCATGCCTCGCGCATCAGGCAGATCCGCGGCGTACGACCCTCCTCCGCACATGCCGCGCGGTACCGGTCGACGAGGTCGACGACCACAGGGAGGGTCTCCATCGGCAGCGTGAACCAGGTGTCGCCGAAACGGGCAGCACGGCGAATGGCGGCCGCCGACGTACCCCCGACGTAGATGGGCGGGTGTGGTCGCTGGACAGGTGGCGGGAACACCGGCACGTCGTCGAAGGTGAAGAACTCGCCGTCCCACTCGTAGCTGCCGGTGGACCACGCCTTGCGGATGACGGCCAGCGTCTCGTCGAGGCGCTTGCCGCGTCGCCGGTAGTCGGTGCCGTACGCCTTGAACTCGTACTCGCGGTAGCCGGCGCCCACGCCCAGCACGGCGCGCCCGTTGGTGATCCGGTCGAGCGTGGAGACCTGCTCGACGATGTTGGCCGGATGGTGCAGGCCGGCGAGGTAGACGCCGGTGCCGAGCCGCATCCGCTCGGTGTGCGCGCCGATCCCGGCGAGGAACACGAACGGCGCCGACTCGTCCTTCACCTCGGGCGAGAACGAGTGATGTCCGATGAAGCCGCCCGCATAGCCGAGTTCGTCGGCGGTGCGGCAGAAGTCGTACGTGCGCCGGTACGGCATGCGCTCACCCGCGTCGTGGAACCTCGGGAGCGTGAGGCTGAACTCGATCATGTGGACGTTCCCGCTCTCGTGGGCCGACAGGTCGTCGTTACGGTAACCACGTGTCCCACTACGAGCACCTGTTCAGCCCGCTCGAGGTGGGCCCCCTCACGCTGAAGAACCGGATCGTGCGCTCGGCCCACGGCACGATGCTCGCCGGCGAGAAGCTCATCGCCTACCACGAGGCTCGCGCCGCCGGTGGCGTGGCGCTCAGCACGCTGGAGGCGACCGGTGTGCACGCCGGTGCGCCCAGCCTCACGCCGCTCTACAGCGATGCGTGCATCCCCTTCTACCGCGAGCTCATGTCGCGGATGCGTCCCTACGGCATGGCGATGTTCCAGCAGATCTACCACCCGGGCTCGGCCACCCGACCGAAGAAGGCGGCGACCCAGATCTCGGCGAGCGCGATCCCGAACCCGATGGTGGGCGGCATCCCCTACGAGATGACGACCGGCCAGATCGCCGAGATGGTCGAGGCGTTCGGCGACGCCGCGTGGCGGTGTCGGGAAGGCGGCCTCGACGGCATCGACCTCCACGCCTCGTCGGGCTACCTGATCGAGCAGTTCCTCTCGCCGGCGAACAACGTGCGCACCGACGAGTACGGGGGGTCGCTCGAGAACCGGATGCGCTTCCTGATGGAGATCCTCGCGGTCATCCGCGACCGGGTGGGCGACGACTACTGCGTCGGCATCCGGCTGCCGAACGAGGAGTACATCCCCGGCGGGCTCACCCCGGAAGAGGTCGCCGAGATCGCCCGCCTGGTGGAGCCCCATGTCGACTACGTGTCGTTGCACATGGGTTCCTACTGGCGCTTCTACAAGCTGCTCGCGCCGATGGACGAGCCGCTCGGGAACGAGATGCCGGCCAACGCCCGGATCACCACACACCTCACGAAGCCGACGATGGTGGTGGGTCGGATCATGACCCTCGACGACGCGGAGCGGATCGTCGCCGACGGCGCCGCGGACATGGTGTCGATGGTGCGTGCACTGATCGCCGACCCGGAGCTGGTGAACAAGTCGCAGCGGGGCGACGCGCACCTCGTGCGGCCATGCATCGGATCGAACATCGGTTGCGTCGGCCAACTCATGTCCACCGGTGTGCTGAGCTGCGTGGTGAACGTCGCCGCGGCGCAGGAGGCGACGGTGTCGGCCGAGCCGGTCGGCCGGGCGACCACGCGCAAGCGGGTGTTGGTGGTCGGCGGCGGTCCGGCTGGGCTCGAGGCGGCGCGCACCGCTGCGCTGCGCGGTCACGAGGTGCACCTCCACGAGGCAACCCGGCGACTGGGCGGACAGGTCGCGATCGCGGCCACCGCGCCGCACCGCAGCGACATCGGCGCGATCACCGAGTGGTTGGCGAGCGAGGTCGAGCGGCTCGGCGTGACCGTGCGGCTCAACTCGATGGTCGATCCCGACGTGGTGGACGAGCTCGCACCCGACGAGATCGTCGTCGCCACCGGAACCGCGCCGCGCCGCGACGGGTTCCAGCTGTCGACGCCCGTGACGCCCGTGCCGGGACACGACCTCCCGCACGTCTTCACGTCGTGGGACGTGTTCGGCTTCGGCGGTCGGGCCACACTCGTCGGCCCGGCGTTCGTGTACGACGACACGGGCACCTTCGAGGCGATCTCCGTGGCCGACGCGCTGCTCGAGGCCGGCCTCGAGGTGACGATGGTGGGTCGCCTCGACGCGATCGGCGCCTCCCTGCCGTACCCGCCGGCGACGGTCGCCGCGGCGAAGGAACGTCTGCTGTCGGGGGCGTTCGACTTCATTGGTGGGCACCACCTACGCGAGATCCGCGCGGGCGAGGTGTCGATCGGCGTGCCGTTCACCGAGCGCGAGCGGATCGTGCCCGCGTCGACGGTGGTGATCGTGTCCTACGGGCAGCCGAACCGCGACGTGGCCGACGCGATCGACGACGGCACACGGCCGGTGCACCGCATCGGCGATGTCACCGGCACCAACGGCATCCTGCCCGCCATCCACCAGGCCGCGGCGACCGCCCGAGCGATCTGATCAGACTGCTTCCGTGAGCCAACGGCCGCGACACGCGGCGTTTGGCTCACGGAACTCAGTCGGTGGCGCGGGCGACGACCATGCGGGTGCCGGCCCAGGTGGGGCTCATCTTGGCCCCGCTGGTGACGCCGGCGTCGACCACGATGGTCTGGCCGGTGACGTAGCTGCCGCCGTCGCTCATGAAGTACAGCACCGCTTCGGCGATGTCGTTCGGGAGCCCGGCACGGCCGAGCGGCGAGGTGCGGGCGACGTGCTCGGTGACCTTCTCGAGGTCGTCGGGGTTGCCCGTGGTGACGTGTGCGGTCATCGCGGTCGGGATGCTGCCGGGTGCCACCGCGTTGACGCGGATGCCGCTGGCGGCGAGTTCCGACGCGGCCGACCGGGCGAGCCCGACGACACCGGTCTTGGCGACGCTGTACGCGTGGGGACCGAGGCCACCCTGCACACCGGCGACCGACGAGGTCATCACGATGCTGCCACCGTTGCCCGCTGCCTGCATCGCCCGGGCCGCGTGCTTCACGGTGACGAACACGCCGCGCAGGAGCACGGCGATGGTGCGGTCGAAGTCCTCCATCGGCGTGTCGGCGATCGGTCCGGCGACGCCGACGATGCCCGCGTTGGCGAAGGCGCCGTCGAGGCGCCCCCAGGTGTCGACCGCGAGGTCGATGGCGGCGGCGACATCGGATTCGACGGTCACGTCGCACTTCGCGAACCGTGCCGCGTCGCCGAGCGAGTCGGCCACCGCCTGTCCACGCGCGGCGTCGTAGTCGGCGACGACGACCTTGCCACCCTCGGCCACGAGCAGACGCGCCGTGGCCTCACCCAGTCCGCTCGCACCACCGGTGACGACGGCGACCTTGTTCTCGAATCGATTCCCCATGGGCGGCGACCCTAGGCAGGCGCTCTCCGGTCAGGCGAAGCGGGCCGTGTTCGTGCCGGCGTCGATGACGTAGGTGGCGTGCACGAACATCGGTGCGCCAGGTTCCTTCACGGTGTCGACCATGCGGTACTCGGCGCTCCAACGGTCGGGCGTCACCGTGTGGAGGATGTAGCCACGGTGGTCGAGTTCGACGTCGACGATGTCGGGGATCGCCTTCACCACTTCGGTGACAGCGGGGTCGACGAGGCCGCCGGAGGAGATCGAGGTGGCGACGAACTCCGCGGCAACCGGTGTGCCTGTGCCGCGGCCCCCTTGCCGGATGATGCCGGCGCCGGCGAAGTGGATGTCGCCGGTGAGCACCACGGTGTTCTTGGCCGGGTCGAGGGCGTCGACGATGCGGTTGCGTTCGAACGGGTAGCCGTCCCACTGGTCGTAGTTGAGCACCGCCCCACCGAGGGTGACGTCGCCGAAGATCGTCTGCTGGCCGATCACCTGCCAGATCGCGGACGCCGAACCGAGCGTGTCGAGCAACCACCGCTCCTGGACGTCGCCGAGCATGGAGCGCGACTCGTCGAACGTCTCGGGACACGGAGGGTCGAGGCTGAGCCCGGGATCGCCGCACGCTTGATCGGTGCGGTACTGGCGGCCGTCGAGCAGCACGAGGTCGACGAGGTCGCCCCATCGTGCGCTCCGGTAGATCGTGTAGTCGTCGGTGCCGCTGTCCGGCGGCGGCAGCGCGACCGGCTGGTGCTCCCACCACGCCTGGTACGCCGCTCGGCGCCGCTCGGCGAACGTCGACTCGTCGGCGGGGTTCTGCGGGACCAGTCCGGCGTAGTTGTTCTCCACCTCGTGGTCGTCCCAGATCACGTACCAGGGACACGAGGCGTGCGCCGCCTGCAGATCGGCGTCGGCCTTGTAGAGCGCGTACCGGTTCCGATACGTCTCGAGCGTCGTGACCTCGTCGGTGCCGTGGGTGCGGACCACGAAGTTCTCGCCGATCGTCGCCGCGCCGCCCTCGTAGATGTAGTCGCCGAGGAAGGTGACGAAGTCGACCTGCTGGTCGGCGATGTCACGGTGCGCCGTGTAGAAGCCGTCCTGGTAGTTCTGGCAGCTCGCGCTGGCGAACCGGACCGTGGCCGGCTCTGCGGTCATCGACGGCGCGGTCTGCGTGCGGCCGACCGGGCTCGTGTACCCGCCGACACGGAACCGGTAGAACCACCAGCCGGGGTCGAGCTCCGCGACGGCGTGCACGCTGTGGCCGTGGGCGGTGCTCGCGGTGAACGTGCCGCTGGTGAAGACCTCGTCGAAGGTGTCCGTGGCCGACACCTCCCACCGCACGTCCACGTCGCCGTCCGGCATGCCGCCGCCGTTCAGCGGATCGGGCGCGAGCCGGGTCCAGAGCACCACCGACCGGATGCCCGGATCACCGCTGGCGACGCCGAGGGTGAACGGGTCGCCAGGGAGTTCGATCGCGGTGGTGGACGGAGCCGCCGGCTCGGTGGTCGCCGCCGCATCGGCCGTTCCGGTGGGCGCGGTGGGTTCGGTGGGTTCGGTGGCGGCGGCGGTGGTCGGTTCGTCGGTCGCACCGGTCGTTCCCGGGCCGTTGCCCGGATCGGCGGACTCGTCGCTGCACCCGCCGAGGACGGCGGCGCCACCGGTGAGGACCGCCGCCGAGCCGGCGAGGAACAGTCGTCGGGAGATCCTGCGAGGCATCCGGGGAGGCTGGGGCTGCATCCGGGCAGTCTCGCCCAGCGGCGGCACGGATCGCCACGCGAGGAGGCGATGGGTGAGACTGTGCCCATGACCACGACGGATCAGCCCGCGCCCGTGACGCTCGACGGGTTCAACCCGTTCAGCCCTGCGGTGCAGCAGTGCCCCCACCTCTACTACCGGGCCATGCAGGAGCAGGCGCCCGTGTTCAACGTGCCGGGCACCGACCTGTACATGGTGACCCGCCACGAGATGGTGACGCCGATCCTGCGCGACACGCAGCTGTTCTCCAGTCGCTTCGGCAGCGCCGGTGAACCCGCCAAGGGCGACGCCGCCACCCGGATCAAGGAGATCCTCGCGACCGGCTGGCCGCAGATCCCGACGATGCTCACGATCGATCCGCCGTACCACACCCGCTACCGCGGCACCGTCGCCACCTACTTCACGCCCCGCAAGATGGCCGAGCTGCGCGCGCCGGTCGAGGCGATCGTCGAACAGCTGATCGACGACCTGCCCGAGGGCGACTTCGACGTCGTGCCGCACTTCGCCGTGCCGCTGCCGATCCGGGCGATCGCCCACATCCTCAACGTGCCGTCGGACCGCATGGCCGACTTCAAGCGGTGGAGCGACGACTCGATCGCCAACATCGGCACCGCGATCACCGACGACCAACGGGTCGATGCCTATCGCGGCATCATCGAGTTCCAGCACTACTTCGCAGCTCAGCTCGAGCGTCGCCGCACCGAGCCGCTGCAGGACCTGATGACCGACCTCGTCAACGCGACGATCGACACCGACCCCACGCCGGCGGCCGACGGCGGTGAGCCGACGCCCGGGGAGAAGCGGCCGCTCGACATGGCCGAGATGCTGTCGATCGTGCAGCAGCTCCTCGTCGCCGGCAACGAGACGACCACCAAGGCGCTCACCGAAGGCACCATGCTGCTCGCCCAGCACCCGGAGGTCTTCGCCAAGCTGAAGGCCGATCCTGCCGGTTACGCCCCGCTGGTGACCGAGGAGGTGCTGCGCCTCTCCACGCCCACCCAGGGCATGTTCCGGGTGGCCACCCGCGACACCGAACTGGCCGGGGTGCAGATCCCGAAGGGGGCGCGCCTCGTCGTCGTGTACGCGGGCGCCAACCGCGACCCGAACGTGTGGGGCGACGATCCCGACCGCTTCGATCCCGACCGGCCGAACCTGAAGGAGCACCTCGCCTTCGGCAAGGGCATCCACTTCTGCCTCGGTGCACCGCTGTCGCGGCTCGAGATGCAGGTCGCGTTCGAGGCCATC
>CAUJET010000167.1 GCA_963169665.1 Actinomycetota bacterium
CATCCCACCGCCCACGCGGACGGCCCCGCTGAACCCGAGGCCTCGTCCCGCCGGGATGGAACACCGCTCCCACAGCTCGCCCGTGCCCCCGCATCGGGCGAAGGCGACGGACGCCGGATGGTGCCGGTCGCAGCGGCGAGCGCCCTCGGGGACACCACTCGCTGCTGCAGCATCCCCCGCGGCGTCCGGATCGACCAGTCCGAGCTCGGCCCACATCGTGAGCGCGACCCCGAGCGTGTCGAAGCCCGGACCGAGGTTGGCCGACGAGGCCGGCACACGAACGATCATCGACGGATCACCGTCGCTCAGGACTGGGCGGCGGCCCGGGCCGCCAGCGACACCTCGACCATCCGGTCGAGCGGGCGCGCTGCCGCGCCGGAGTCGATCGACTCCACGGCGAGCGCGATGCCCTCCTCGAGCGAGGCCGCCCGATCGGCGACCACGAGCGCCGCGCCGGCGTTCAGGACGACGATGTTGCGGTGTGCGCCGTGTTCGCCGGCCATCACCCGCCGGACCGCGTCGGCGTTCTCGTGCGGCTCGCCGCCGGTGAGCTCCTCCGCGATCGCCGGGGCCAGGCCGAGCGCGACGGGGTCGACGCTGAACGTGCGCACGTGATCGTCCTCGAGGGCGAGCACGGTGGAGTCGCCGGTGGTGGTGAGTTCGTCGAGGCCGTTGCCGTGCACGACCCAGGCCTTCACCGACCCGTGGATGCGCAGCGAGGCGAGCATGCGCTCGGCCACCATCGGGTTGGCGACGCCGATCAGCTGGCGACGGACCCGACCGGGGTTGGCCATCGGGCCGAGCAGGTTGAACACGGTGGGGATGCCGATCTCGCGGCGACTCGGACCGGCGAACCGGAACGCCGGGTGGTACACCGGTGCGAGGCAGAAGCCGATCCCGGCCTCCTCCACGCACCGCAGCACGCCCTCGGGCGGGAGGTCGACCGCCACGCCGAGCGCCTCGAGCACGTCGGCCGTGCCGCACTTGGACGACGCCGCCCGGGCACCGTGCTTGCAGACCGGGACACCGGCGCCGGCGGTGACGATCGACGCCATGGTGCTCACGTTGATCGAGTGGCTGCGGTCGCCACCGGTGCCCACGATGTCGACGGCACGCGAGCGGAGATCCTCCGACAGCGGCACGATCGTGGCCGCGGCGAGCACGGCATCCAGGAGGCCGCTCAGCTCCTCCGGGGTCTCACCCTTGGCGCGCAGCGCGACGACGAAGCCGATGAGCTGGGCCGGGGTGGCCTGCCCGTCGAGGATGGTCGCCATCGCGGCCCTGGCCTGGGCAGCGCTGAGATCCTGTCGGTCGAGCAGCGCCGTCAAGAGCGCGGGCCAGCCGCCGTGTTCGTCCAGTTCGGTCACGGTGTCGCAGGCTAGAGGACGCGCCCCGGTGCGTGGCCACCGCTTCCGGTGGGAGCAGCGAGTGAGGCGCGAGTCGCTCGGGTCAGGCGGTGCGGCGGCGTTGCCGGATGATCCGACGCCGCTCACGCTCCGTGGCGCCTCCCCAGACGCCCTGCTTCTCGCGGATGGTCAGCGCGTGCTCGAGGCACGCGACGCGCACGTTGCAGCCGCCACAGACTTCCTTGGCATCGGTTGCTTCGTCGTCGTCGTCCGGGAAGAAGATGCTCGGCTCCAGCCCCCTGCAAGCACCCAGTTCCCGCCACACGATCTTGTTGGCAGACACGACCTCGTCCCCCGTTGGTGTATGTCGGGTGAGGTCAATCGACCCCACGAGCAGGGAATCTAGGTCCGGCCGGTGGCCGTTGGGAAGAGGCAGTTTGCGCGTTTTCCGTGACGAATCCGCGCGCCGTGCGTGGTTCGCCTTGACGAAGCGAGCAATCAGGCCGAAGAACCAAGCGAAGAATCAGGGCAGCAGATCGCCGCGCAGTTCGGCCACGGTGGCGGGCAGGAGCTCGATCTCCTCCCCGTAGTTCGGATGGTCGATGGCGAGGATCACCGAGACCGTGTCGCTCGCGAACACGGCGACCTGCTCGGGGGTGAACTCGAACCGGATGTAGTGCACCGCCGCGGTCACGTCGGGCCGCGTCAGTTGGCTCGCGTGCTGCTCCTCGGTGATCGAACGCACCTCGGACCCGTCGGCCAACCTGAACACGAAGCTGCGCTCGATGCCGACGAGCTTGGGCAGCCACACCTTCATCTGTTCGTCGCTGGTCAGCTCGATGAAGACCGTGGCACACAGCTGGCCGGGCTCGGGCACCATCGGGTTGTAGATGTCGAGCTCCTCCTGGATCGCCTCGTCCGTGAACAGCTTCTCGGCCCGGGCCATCTCCTGGATCTGGTGCCGCATCGTCTCGCGGTTCTCGAAGGTGATCGTGACGATGTGGCCGAGCGAGAGCCGACGCCGCGACTTGAGGTCGATCACGCGGGCCCGCAGGGTGTCGCGCTCACGCTCGTAGGCGCGGGCGTCGACGATGTCATCGAGGGTGAGCTTGCGGGAACTGGTGCTGGTGCTCATGGCGAGCCTTTCTTCGTCAGCGCGATCCCGTGGGTGCCGGCGGGTCGGATCCGCCCGGGCACCGGGTTCAGCGCGGGGGTTCGGGAGGAATGCCGTACGCGCGGGCGACGAGCTGCAGCGGGTGCAGGGGGTCCTCGCCGGTCTGCTCGGCGATGGCCGTGTTGGCCAGGTTGCAGTCGCCGGCCACGACGTCGCCGCCGGCCCTGCGGATCTCGTCGCCGAGCTTCTTCGCGATCGGCACGGAGATGTCGACGTTCTCGGCGCGCAGTCCCCACATGCCGTCGATGCCGCTGCACTGCTGCACGAGCTTGACCTTGGCGCCGGTGAGCTTGATGAGGTCGCGACTCTTGAGGCCGATGTTCTGGGCCTTCAGGTGACACGGCGTGTGGTAGGTGACGGTGTCGGGCACGTCGCCGGTGAAGTCCATGTCGAGCGATGTGCCCTCGGCCTTGTGGATCTTCATCAGGTACTCGGATGCGTCATAGGTGTTCGCGGCGACGAGGCGGGCGTCGTCGGTGCCCACGTAGTCGGGGTAGTCCTTCTTCAACACGTAGCCGCACGTCGGCTGGGGCACCACGATGTCCATGCCCTTGCGCACGCTGTTGGCGAGGGCCGTGACGTTCTTGGCGGCGATCTTGTTGAACTGGTCGAGATCACCGCTGTGGAGGAACGGCGCTCCGCAGCAGGAGGCGCCCTCGGCGAGCTGGCACTCGATGCCGTTGCGCTCGTAGACCTTCACGAGGTCGTGGCCGATCTCGGGCTTCTGATACTCGACGAGACAGGTGGGGAACACCGCGACACGACCCTGGCGGCGGTTGATGCGCACCTTCGGGCGGCGGGCGAACCAGGTGGAGAACCGCTGTTTCGCGTACGGCGGGAGCAGGCGCACGCTCGACACGCCGGTGACCTTCTCGACGGCCTTGCGGACGAAGGAGCCGGCCGGTGCGGCGACGACCTTGTTCGCGAGCGGCGCAGCGCTCGTGGCGACCTTGCCCATCAGATCGGTGCGGCCCATGACCTCGGTGGTCATCCGGTCACGGACGCTCACCTGTTTCTGCTCGTGGCGCATCGCGTCGGCGCGGAGCATGAGCCGTGGGAAGTCGAGCGCCCACTCGTGCAGCTCCGGGATGTACGGACAGTTGATGTAGCAGAGCTTGCACTGGAAGCACTCGTCGATCACCTGGTCCTGCTGTGCAGGGGTGAGACGGCCCGCATCCTGGTCATCGTGACGGTCGATGAATTCGAACAGCGTGGGGAACGAGGTGCAGAACTTGAAGCACAGACGACAGCCGTGACAGAGGTCGTAGACGCGGGTGAGTTCCTCGCGGACGTCGGCCTCGTCGAGGTACTTGGGGTGCTTCGGGTCGTAGGTGGTCGTCATGGGGGCTCCAGCTTCGCGCGGGCCGCGACCTGCGGCCCGCGCGTTGCT
>CAUJET010000168.1 GCA_963169665.1 Actinomycetota bacterium
GCGGAGGTCGAGTCGGCGGATCGCGTCGGCGGTGTCGTGGATCTCGCGCTCGCCGCTCAGGAACACGAGCACGTCACCCGCGCCCTCGTGGCTCAGCTCGTCGACCGCGTCGATGACGGCCTGCACCTGGTCGCGGTCGTCGTCGGGGTCGTCGCCGATCGGCCGGTACCTCACCTCGACGGGATAGGTGCGGCCCTCGACCGAGATCACCGGTGCCGGGCCCGATGCATCGCCGAAGTGCGCTGCGAACCGTTCCGTGTCGATCGTGGCCGACGTGACGATGAGCTTCAGGTCGGGTCGCTTCGGCAACAGCTGGCAGAGGTAGCCGAGCAGGAAGTCGATGTTCAGGCTCCGCTCGTGGGCCTCGTCGACGATGATCGTGTCGTAGCGACGCAGCATCCGGTCGCGCTGGATCTCGGCGAGCAGGATGCCGTCGGTCATCACCTTCACGAGCGTCTGGTCGGCCACCTGATCGGTGAAGCGCACCGAGTAGCCGACGGCCGCGCCGAGCTCGACGCCGAGCTCGTCGGCCACCCGTTCGGCGATGGTGCGAGCTGCGACGCGGCGCGGCTGCGTGTGGCCGATCATGCCGGCGACGCCGCGGCCGAGCTGCAGGCAGAGCTTGGGCAGTTGCGTGCTCTTGCCCGATCCGGTCTCGCCGGCGACGATCACGACCTGGTGGTGTTCGAGCGCGGCGGCGAGGTCGTCCCAGCGCTCGCCGATCGGCAGCCCATCGGCCGGCCTGACGACCCCGGCGGAGCGCAGGGTCTCTGCGACCGCAGCACGCAGGGCGATCCGTGCCTCGTCGCGCTCGCGGCGCTGCTGCTGGCCCTGGTCCCGCTGGGTGCGGTCGCCCTGCGGTCGCCGCCGACGGGCCGGGCCGTCGCTACGAGCGTCGCGGCGCGGGTCCTCGGGTGTGGTCGACACGGCGCTACGCCCGCCCGCTCGTCGGTCGATCGGCAGACGATTCCGCCGGTGCATCCAGCGTGGTGACGTCGAAGCCTCCGGCCTCCAACGCCCGCACGACCGCGTCGCGATGCCACCGGTCGGCGGTCTCCACCTGGACGTCGACGACGGCCGACCGCAGTCGCGTGTGCGGGCCCATGCGGTCGTGGGTGAGCTCCACGACGTTCGCGCCCTGTGTCGCCAGCACGCCGGTGAGCGCATGGAGGCTGCCCGGCCGATCCGGCAGTGCGACCGACAGCGTGGTGAGGCGCCCGGTGCGGGCGAGCGCGCGCAGCATGGCCGAGGCCAGCACGCGGAGGTCGACGTTGCCGCCCGACAGCACCAGCCCGATCTTCCGGCCGACGAAACGCTCCGGGTGCGCGAGCAGGGCGGCGAGTGGCGCAGCGCCGGCACCTTCGCTGACGACCTTCTCGATCTCGAGGTACAGGGCCACGGCCTCCTCGACCACGTCGTCGCCGACCACCACGGTGCTGGCACCGAGTCTGCGGGCCACCTGGACGGCACGAGCGCTCGGGCGCGCGACGGCGATGCCCTCGGCGATCGTCTCGCCCCCGGCGCGCCGCTCCACGCCCGTGAGCGCTGCATCGAACGCGGCGAAGGAGTCGACCTGGACGCCGACCATCTCGACGTGCGGTGCGACAGCCCGGGCGGCGACGATCGCCCCGGCGAACAGCCCGCCGCCGCCGACCGGCACGACGATGGCATCGAGGTCGGGCGACTGCTCGAGGAACTCGAGGACGGCCGTGCCCTGCCCGGCCATCACCACGGGGCAGTCGTACGGCGGGACGAACACCCCGCCGTGTTCGGCGGCCAGGCGGAGCGCGTGCTCGTGGGCCTCGACGAGCGATTCGCCGTGCACCACCACCTCCGCGCCGAGGGCACGGGTGCGGCCGATCTTGACCATCGGCGTGCCCTCGGGCATGACGACCGTGGCGCCGATGCCCAGCCGGGCCGCGTGATGAGCGAGTCCCTGCGCGTGGTTGCCGGCCGACATCGCGACGACGCCGCGCGCCCGCTCGTCGGGCGCGAGCAGCAACAGCCGGTTGAGCGCACCGCGCTCCTTGAACGACCCGGTGAACTGGAGGTTCTCGAACTTCACGTGCACCTCGGCGCCCGTGATCTGCGACAGGGTGTGCGAGATCGCCGCAGGAGTGCGCACGATGGCGTCGCCGAGGCGTGTCCGCGCCGCGTCGACGTCGGCGAAGGTGAAGGGGAGTCCGACCTGCATGACCCGGTCGACGGTACTCGCGAGACGTCGCGGTGGCGCCGACGATTCCGCCGCCTCGCGCCCGGACCGTCGACGCCCCGGGTGCCGGAAAACGGAACGAGCCGCACATCGAGCACCGCGGGCGGGCGGACTCGATGTGCGGCTCACGTGCCAGGGGCGCTCAGCTTGGGGGTACGAGCACCTCGCCCAGCACATGGATGACACCGTTGGTGGCCTGGACGTTGCCGACGGCGACGGGGATCCCGTTGATCAGGGTGTTGCCGGCGTCGTCCTTGGTGACCTCGAGCTCGATGCCGGCAACGGTCTCGAGGGTGTCGCCGTCGGCCATGTCGGACAGCGAGATCTTGCCGGCGACCACGTGGTAGGTGAGCACGGTGGCGAGCAGCTCGGGATCGGACGTCACGGCGTCGAGCGTCGCCTGGGGCAAGGCCTCGAAGGCGGCGTCGAGCGGTGCAAAGACCGTGAACGGACCCTCGCCCTTCAGCGTGTCGACCAGCTCGGCCTGGGTGACGAGCGTGGCGAGCGTCTCGAAGCCGGGCAGCGTGGTGGCCACGTCGATGATGTCGCCGATGGGCGGCACCATCACGTCGCCGATCACGTGGATCACGCCGTTCGTGGCGCCGACGTCGCCGGCCACGATGGCGGTGCCGTTGACGTACACCTGCTCGCCGACATGGCTGATCGTGAGTGGGATGCCCGCCACCGTCTCGAGGTCGCCGTCCTCCAGGTCGGCGAGCGCGATCTCACCGGCGACGACGTGGTAGGTGAGCACCGTCGCGAGCAGGTCGTTGTCCTCGACGGCATGCAGGATGTCGGCCGGGATCTTGGCGAACGCCGCATCGGTCGGCGCGAAGACCGTGAACGGTCCGCCACGCAGTGTCTCGACGAGTCCGGCGTTGACGACGTAGGCCGCGAGCTGGGTGAACACCGTCGCCTCGAGGGCGGTGCCGACGATGTCGTACTCCTTGTCCGCCATCAGCGTGGTGGTGGGAGCCACCGTGGACGCGGGCGTGGTCGTGGGGGGCGCGACGTCCGCCGGATCGTCGGAGCACGAGGCGCCGACCAGGGCGAAGACAGTGGCCAACGCGACCGCGGTGGCGGCCCGTCGCTGACGTGAGACAGGGTTGTGAGGCACGGAGTCGACCGTACCGAGGGGCCCGGGAGGCAGGGCAGGGGCGCAGGTCACCGGGGCATGGGACCAAAGTCCCGGTTCGACGCCCGTGCTCGTGGGGTTGCGGACCTCTTGACACCCAGCTGACACGACGTTCGTTGACCGCT
>CAUJET010000169.1 GCA_963169665.1 Actinomycetota bacterium
TGCCGCCGGCCGCGCCCGTGACCACCACATGCCGCCCGTTCAGATCCATACGAGCGATCGTAAACGTCACAGACCCTGGCGCCGGCCACTCCGATGAAACACAGTCTTCACGGTACGATGCAAGCACTCGGTCGTGGCTGACGGTTACGGTCCACGACAGGGGAACCCACTGCTCAGGAGGCACCGATGACCGACACCAACGAAGCCGTCATCCACGAAGCGCTGACGATCATCGACAAGGCGCTCGGCCAGATGATGTCGCGCGAGTTGGTGACCACCGGTGAAGTGACCGACGTGCTGCTCGACGTGCGCTCGCTGCTCACCACGCAGGCCAAGACGCCGACGCCGGCCTGATCCGTCCCGCCCGGTGCCGAGGCGCCGGGCAGGGTTGGACCGCGGCTCGG
The DNA here is from genome assembly GCA_963169665.1 of Actinomycetota bacterium. Classification (GTDB taxonomy): domain Bacteria; phylum Actinomycetota; class Acidimicrobiia; order Acidimicrobiales; family Ilumatobacteraceae; genus VFMC01. The sequence goes on from CAUJET010000169.1 coordinate 405, forward strand.
GTCGCGGTCAGCACCGATCTCAGACCGCGAGCAGGTCGCCGAAGGCCCGCTCCATGCAGCGGCGCAGCAGATCGGGTTCGGTCACGGCCGCACGGTCGAGGTTGATCCCCATGTCGAGGCTGTGGTTGTAGCTCAGCAGCGTGAGGTTGAACGCCACACCACCCAGCGGTCCCACCGGATAGTTCTCCAGCAGCTGCGCGCCCGCCACGAACATCGGCATCGGCGCACCGCGCACGTTGGAGGTGGCGAAGTCGACCGTCTGGGCCTGCTGCCTCGCGAGCCGGGTGACGAGCGAGGTGGGCAGCGATGCCGCCACCGCCGCCAACGCCTCGAGCGATCCGCCGGCCGACGCCTCGCGGGCCGCCCCGGTGGCCGCCTGGATCGTCCGGAAGCGATCGGCGATCGGCATGTCACCGGTGGGCACCATCATCCTCGCGAGCGAGAACGCGTTGGAACCGCTGTCGTCGGTGCGGGTGCTGATGGCCATGCTGGCCCGCAGCTCGTCGACCGGACTGCCGAGCTCGCGGTGGTAGTTCCCTGCGGCTTCTGCTGCGGCGGTGAGGAACGCGGTGTTCAACGTGCCACCGAGCTTCTTGGCGGCCGTCTTGGTCTCGTCGAACGGCGCCCGCAACACCTCCATGCCTCGCTGCAGTGACCGGGAGGTCCACAGCGGTGAGTGCGCCTGCTCGGTGTCGTTCAGCTGGCTCATCACGCCACGGATGGTGTCGGCCGCCGCATTGCCCGCATCGGGGATGCCCGTCGGGTCGGCGAGCAGGTCCTTGATCTGGCGGATGAGGCCGAGTGGCAGGCGCAGGCTGCCGGCGACCATGTCACGCAGCAGGTCCTGGTTGGCCTGCGTCGGGGTCGGCTCGTCGGCCCGTTCGAACGAGGTCGGGTCGATCGGCGGCGGCTCGGGCGCGTCGCGTTCGAAGTCGAGGAACTGCAGCGACATCTGCACGCTCGTCTCGCCGTCGGCGATGGTGTGGTGCAGTTTCTCGATCAGCGCCGACCGACCCCCGCGGAGGCCGTCGACCACCACGAACTGCCACAGGGGACGGGTGCGCTCGAACGGGTCGCACGCGATGAGGCTGGCGAGGTCGAGCAGCTGGCGCATCGACCCCGGCTTGGGTAACGCCACGTGGCGGACGTGGTAGCGGATGTCGAAGTTCGTGTCGTCGACCCACATGGGTGCCGTGAGGTTCACCGGCATCGGTTGCACCCGCTGGCGGAGCCGCTCGACGACGTGGGTGGCGCGCTCCATGCGGGCCACCAGGCGTTCGAAGTCGGGTGAGCGATCGAGGATGGTGACGTTGGCGAAGGTGCTCGAGAGGTGCGGGTCCTTCTCGAGTCGCCACATCAGCCCTTCGGCGTCGCTCATCTTGCGATCGAACTTCGGGAAACCTGGACCGTCCGCCATGGAGCCGCAGGCTAGGCCGGAGCCACCCGGAGCGCCACCACGTCGACGACGTCCAGCACCGCGTAGTCCAGCACCACGTCCTCGAAGCAGCCCCGCAGCCGACGTTCGGCGGTCACCGACAGCGCCCGATCGATCTCGATCGTGACGAGCGAACCCTCGCTGCTCGACGCCAGGAGTGCCGGTTCGTCGATGCGGGGTCGACACAACGCCCACATCGACGCCACGGCCGCCTCCGGGCTCCGCCCGCGTTTGGTGGCCACGTCGACCACGACGACGGTGGTGCCGGGCTCGTGCAGACGACCCTCGCTGCTCTGCGTCAGCCGGCGGATGCCCTCGATGCCCACCGCGACGAGCACCACGGCGAGCACGATGCCGAGGGCCCGTGAGCGTCGGCGGGGGAGCGGGCCGTCAGGCGCGCCGGATCCGTGGCCCGACCCGCCAGGCCGCGAGACAGCGACCGTCGGACGCACCGACAACGGGAGATCGAGCGGGATGATCGACGCGGTGCGCCGGTCGAGCGTGTCGCCTGCGAACCATCCGGCCACCCGTTCGACGACGTAGGCGACCAGCGAGAGGATCATGCCCGTGCCGAGCAGCACAGGGACGAACACGCCGGTGGTGCGGCCGTCGGGTCGCATCCACTCGAACCGGTGCCGGGCCGCGGCCACGTTGGCGTCGCCGATGAGGACACGGGCCGGCTCGCTGCCGGTCGGCTCGGCACCCGGACCGACCCGGGTGGCGTCGAGGCGCCGATCCAGTGCGTTCAGGCGACGCAGCACGATGGACGTGCTCAGCAGGATCAGCATCCCGAGCGCGACGAGCCCCGAGACGATCGCCCGGTTCCACTCCCAGCGGCCGAGGTAGACGACGAAGTACGAGGCCGACCAGACGAACACGACGAGGCTCAGCGACGCGCCGACGAATTGGGCGGCCCGGGTGATGCGCTCGATCATGCGGCCACCTCCTCGACGATCTCCACCGTGCCGGCGGTGCCGTCCACCACCACCTGCATGCCGGGCGTGAATCGACCGCGTGCGCCGGCCAGGCCGGCGACGGTCGGCACACCGAGTTCGCGGGCCAGGATGGCGACGTGCGACAGGGCGCTGCCGGTCTCGCTCACCAAACCGGCGAGCTGGGGCAGCAGTGCCGCGAGCTGCGGCGTGAGGTGCTGCGTCACCAGCACGCGGCCCCCACCGGCGAACGGTGCCGTGTCGGCGCCGAGCTCGTGGACGACGATGCCGATGCCTCGACCACCGCCGGCGGGCAGGCCGTGCGACCGTCCGGTCGGCGCGGTGTCCTCGGCAGCGATCGCGCGGCCGCTCGACCCCATGCGGAACGACGTCGGCAGCGGCGGCCCGGGACGGTGATGCACCCGCTCGGGGAGGTCGGGTGGGGCCGGGCAGCCCCGTGCGAGCTGGGCCAGCTCGGCGAGGTCGAGATGCACGACGTCGCCGGGTTCGTCGATCGCCGCGTCCTGGGCCAGACGTGCGCCGAGGCGGCGGGCGATGTGGCACTGCAGCTCCTGCACCCAGCGTGCGCGGAGTCGCAACGCATCGCGGGCCGGGAGATCGTCGATGGTCGCGTGCGAGTTCGTCCCAGTGCTCCCTTCCGTCGGGAGGATCGGAGCGCGGGAGGTCGACGGCGGCACGAGTGACAACAGCACCGGAGCCGTCACGATCGCGTCCTCGTCGGAGGCGCGTTCACGGCGCGCCGTCGCAAGTGCGTCCAGCGCGAGGCCGGTGGCCGAAACCGGGGCCGGGTGCTGCGACGTCGCGGTGTGGAGCAGCATGCCGCACAACACCTCGTACGAGTGCACGGTCGCCAGTTCGCCACGGGACCGGTGGAGCAGGTCGACGAGCTCGGTCGTCGGGAGTTCGTCGAGGCGACCGATCGCCTCGAGGTCGCGGTCGACGGTGGCGACCACGGTGGCGGCGAGCCCAGGGAGCGCGACCCGCAGCCGCCCGATCCGCCAGGCGGTCGACAGTCGACGAAGGATCGCCCCGGGGCTGAGTCGACGACGGAGGCTCGTGTGGCCCGAGGTGAGGCCGAGCAGCTCCAGATCCACCGCCGCCCATCCGTCGACGGTCGTGACGACCGGTGATGCGGCGAGCGCCGCCGCGCTCACGGCGCCGGTCGCACGCACGGCGCGCACGATGCCCTCGCGCAGCGCGCCGATCCACAGGTCCTGCTCCAACGTGGTGAGCGGGGCCGGGAAGGTCTCGGCCACCGGCCCTGCGCCGAGCACGACGGCGTGCACGTCGACCCGGGCGGCGACGGCGGTGACCGGTCTGCTCTGCAGCAGCCACAACAGGCCGCTGCGGTCGACGGCCCACTCGACGTCCTGCGGTGCGCCGAAGGCGGCTTCCGCCAGCGCTGCCATGCGGACGAGCTGCCGGCGGAGTCGCCGATCGAGGGCAACGGGCTCGGCCGCCGTCGCATGGGCCAGCACACGGCCTCGATGGGAGAGGACGTAGTGGTCGGCGGTCGCCATCCCGCTGACGAGCGCATCGGGCCGTGCGGCCACCGCCTCCACGACCACGCGATCGGTCTGGCCGGTCACCGGGTCGACGCCGAACATGACGCCACCCAACTCGGTGTCGAGCTGGGGCTGGACCAGGACGGCGATCGGCCGGCGCTCACCGTGGTCGTCACGCACGGCGTCGGCGGAGTCGATCACCCGCTGCGTCGCGGCGACCATCTCGTCCCACGACGTGACGTCGAGCACCGAGGTGAATCGCCCCGCCATCGATGACGCACCGGCGTCCTCGATCGTCGACGACGACCGAACCACCACCGGTCGGCGGTCGCCGCCGATGTCGAGCCAGGCGGCGCGGAGCTGCTCGTGCACCTCGGGGTCCGCGAGACCGCGTGCGGTCGCCTCGGTGGTGAGCGCGAAGCCCGGCAAGGTGGCGAGGCCGGCGCGGGTGCACCGGGCGATGTTCGCCGCCTTGGCGCCGGTCACGTCGGCCATCGACGCGTGCGGGTGCCTCAGCACCACGACCAGCATCTCGTCCTCGCTTTCCTCGACGGGCTCTCCAGGACGTTCCTCCACCGACGACCGTACTGCCGGCCCTCGACGGCGTCTCGGGCCGTAGGTCACTTGCGGGTTCCTCCGGGCGGGCGGAGCATCGAGTCGTGAAGCGAATCGTGTTGTCGGTCCTCGTGGTGCTCGCACTCGTGGCCGGAGGCGCGTTCGTCACCTATCGACGTCAGATCGTGTCGTACCTCACCCACTGGAAGGGCGGGCCGTCGACGACGGTGGCCTACGTCCCGTTCGAGCCGCCGCCCCCGATCCGTCTCGCCGTCGCCGGGGACACGGGGGACAGCGGGAGCAACCTCGATCGGCTCGGCGTCAGCGTCGCTGCGCTGGGGAGCGACGATCCGTACGACGCGCTGTTGCTGCTCGGCGATCTCGTGTATCCCTCGGGCGACCCGGCGGCGCTGGCCGGCGTCGTGGACGAGCCGTTCGGCGAGGTGTTCGCCCAGGGCACCGCACTCCTCGCGATCCTCGGGAACCACGACGTGAAGCTCGACCGCGGCGACGAGATCATGGCCGCCCTCGGACAGCCGGGCAGGTGGTGGGCGCGCGAGCTCCCGGTCGCTGGTGCGACCGGCAGCATCTTGATCGTCGGGCTCGACTCCACCGACATCACGAACGCCGACCAGCTGGCGTTCGTCGAGCAGACCTTGGCAACGAGCACCGCCACGTGGAAGGTCATCGCCGTGCACCATCCGCCCTACTCCGCCGGCTATCAGGGATCGAGCCTCGACGTGCGCGAGGCGATCTCACCGCTGGCGGTGCGGTACGGGGTGCAGCTCGTGCTGTCGGGGCACGATCACGACTATCAGCGCAGCGAGCTGATCGCCGGGGTGACGTACGTGGTCTCCGGTGCCGGTTCGGGCACGCGTCGAACCGGCGAGGAGTGGTTCACCGACGTGGCCTATGCCTTCGTCCACCACCTCGACATCGGCGTGTTCGCCGATCGGCTCGTGCTGCGGGCCGTGGGCCTCGACGGTCGGGTCGCCGACGAGGTGACGATTCTGCCCTGACCTCGCCCGGTGTCAGGGGAACCAGACGATCGCGATCTGGGCGAGCGCCAGGCCGACCACCATGCCACCGACGACATCGCTCGGGTGATGGATGCGCACGATCGCCCGGCTCAGGCCGACGACGGTGGCGATCGCGAACCACAGCGGTGCCCAGGGCCAGCCCGACCACACCGTGAGCAGGGTGGCCGCGAAGAACGCCGACGAAGCGTGACCGCTCGGGAAGCTGGAGGTGCTCGGGCGGCGGACCTGGAACCGGGGGTCGCCCGTCTCGGTGGGGCGGGTGCGGCGGAACAGTCGCTTGATGCCCTGATTGACGATCAGGCTCTCGAGGCCGAGCAGCGCGGTGAACAGCAACCACTCACGCCAGTCGCGCCGGATGCCGAGGCCATAGGCGGCGCCGATGACCTGCCAGATCAGGCTGAAGTCGCCGTACTCGCTGGCGAGATGGAACATGCGGTCGATGCCGCGCCGCTCGCGCCATGGTTCGAGCGCCCGGTCGGCCCGGTCGTCGAAGGCCGCGACCCGGCTGGTGAGGCTCATGCAGCGGCGAGACGACCGAAGGCGACCGGCGCCTCGACCTTCGCCAGCTCGGGATCACCGCCGAAGGCGGGGCACCACTGCTGGAACGAGCACACCTTGCACAACGGACCTTGCTTCGGGCGGAAGTCCTCGGTGGTACAGGCCCGCTCGACCGCCTTCCACACCGCGGTGGTGCGGGTGGTGATGAAGCGCACCGACTGCTCGCTCGGGATCGCAGTGATGGTCTCGCCCGAACGGAGGTACATGAGGCGGATGGCCGCGGGTCGGCGACCGAGCACGGACTCGCACAGGAACGAGTAGAAGTGCACGCCGCCGAGCTTGGACTGCTCGTACTTCAGCCCTGGTGCACGACCCGTCTTGTAGTCGGTGACGATGAGCTCGCCGTCGGGGCCGAGCTCGAGTCGGTCGATGATGCCGCGCAGGGTGAGATCGCCCACCTGGGCCTCGAGCCGCAGCTCGAGCCCGACGTCGCGGATGCTCGTCGGGTCCTCCATACGAAGGTACGACTCGACGAGGGTCCACGCGTCGGCCACGAAGGCCTCGCGCTGGGCCTCGTCGAGGCCGAGCAGGGTGAACTCGGGGTCGACGGCGTACTCGCGCACCGCCTGCTGGAACGACGCATCGACCGCGTCGCCCACACGCTCGTGCGGCTGCAGCGTGAACAACACCTCGAGGGCGCGGTGCACCATCGATCCCTTGGTGGCCGCCACGCTGGGCGGCTCGGGCAGTTTCTCGATGCTGGCGAAGCGGAACGCCATGGGGCAGGACGTGAAGGCGTCGACCCGGCTGGGCGAGAGGCTGGTGGGGACGACGAAGCTCACGGCGACCAGTGTACGAAGGGGGTGCGCGCCGGGCGGACCAGACCGCGGATCGGGCGAGTGGTCAGGCGAGTGGTCAGGCGAGGTAGCCGGCCACGAGCGCCGCCATCTCGGCCGGATGGGTCATCGGGGCGAAGTGGTCGAGCTCGGGCAGTTCGAGATACGTGCCGTTCGGCAGCAGCTCGGCCACACCGGCGGCGATGTTCGACGGCTGCATCGGCTCGACCTTGCCGGCGACGACGAGCACCGGCGTCTGGATCTCGGCCAGCACGTTCCACGTGGCGTGACCGCCACCGCCTTCGAACGTCTCGGCCTCGGTCTCCGGTCGACACTTCAGGTGCACCCCGTCGGCGTCCTCGCGGAAGCCGAAGCGCACATAGGCGTCGAGCGCGGCCGGCGTGAACCCGCGCAGCGGTGGCTTGGCGGCGAAGTTCTCGATCGCCGCCTCGTAGCTGGGGAAGGTGGCCCGACGGCGTCGGGCACCCGCGGCGAGCGGGCTCTCGTCGCCCGGTGGGCGGATGCCAGCAGGGGGGAACACGATGGGCTCGAAGACGACGAGCCGGGAGAACAGGCCGGGATGGCGATGTGCGGCCATCAGCAGGCAGGCGCCACCCATCGAATGGCCGAACGCGGCGACCGGTCCGCCGAACGCCGCGAGCATCGCCTCGCCCATGGCGACCGCGTCGTCGCCGTAGCGGTCCCAGACGACCGGGCCGTCGGGTCGGGGCGTGTCGCCGTGGCCGCGGTAGTCGAACGCGATGGCGTGGAACCGGTCGGCGAGTTCCGCGACCATCGGCACGTAGCACCGGCCGTGGAAGCCGGTCGCGTGGCTCACGAGCAGCGGGGCGCCGCGTCCACCGAGGTCGTGGACGGCGAGGTCGACGCCAGAGGTGGAGCGGACGGGGGATCCGACGGTTCGCATCAGCGGCGGGCCTGCTTCGCTTCGTCCTTCTTCTTGCCGCGGCGACGCCACCACATGCCGAACAGCCGGTCGAGCAGCACGCCGAGGAACATCGCCATCAGCAGCGACCACCGGATCGTGGTGTTCCAGTCGAACAACCAGAAGTTGACCTCGATCCGGTTGCTGTTCTGGAAGAAGAAGATCACGGCGAGCACGGCGACCACGCCGAAGCCGATCAGCGAGGGGCTGATCCCGTTCTGACCACTCGCTGCGCTGGTGCGGTCGTCGCGGTCGTCGCGGTCGGCTCGGGTGAGGTCACGATCATCGTTCGACATCATGGGCGCGACCTTACGCCCGTCACCCCTTCGGTTCGCGAGGCAGACCCAGGAGACGCTCACCGATGATGTTGCGCTGCACCTGGCTGGTGCCACCGGCGATGCGGCCGCCGGGAGCCGCCAGCATGCCGTAGGCCTCGGGGCCCTCGAGCGACGCCTCGATGCCCGACAGGTCGCCGCGCAGCATCGACGTCTCGAACATCATCTCGGTGATGCCGAGCTTCATCAGCGAGGCGGCCGTCGACGCGATCGGTCCCTGACGCTGGGCCATCGCCTTGTAGCTGTTGCCCTTCGCGATGAGCCGGGTGAGCCGGTCGCGTTCGACGGCCGACAGATCGCGGCCCTCGGCCAGCTTCGCCATCGACTCGAGGCGCCGTTCGAGACCGATGACGCTCGTGCCGATGTGGCCGCGCTCGCTGGTGAGCACCGCCATGCCGACCCCCCAGCCGCCGTGCAGCGGGCCGAGCAGGTTCGCTGCCGGCAGGTGCACGTCGGTGAAGAACACCTCGTCGAACTCGGCCTCGCCGGTCATCTGCTGCAGCGGGCGGATCTCGATGCCCGGCAGGTCCATCGGGCACAGGAAGAACGAGATGCCGTCGTGCTTCTTCGCCTCCGGGTCGGTACGGGCCATGAGGATGCCCCAGTCGCTGTAGCGCCCGCCGCTGCACCACACCTTCTGACCGTTGACGATGAAGTCGTCGCCGTCGCGTTCGGCCTTGGTCGTGAGGCCGCCCAGGTCGCTGCCGGCGCCGGGTTCGCTGAACAGCTGGCACCACAGACGGTCGGCCCGCACGGTGGGACCGAGATGCTCGGCCTGCTGCTCGGGCGTGCCGAAGCGCATGACGGCACCGCCGGTGAGCACGAGGCCGACCATGTTGAACACCGGTGGCACGCCGGCCAGGGCGCACTCCAGCATCCAGATCGAGTTGTGCTCGGGGGTGAGCCCGCGGCCGCCGTGCTCGACGGGCCAGTGGATGCCGGTGAAGCCGGCGGCGTTGATCTTCCGGTGCCATGCGACGCCCTGCTCCACCAGATCGGGCGGGCAGATCGCGCCGTAGTCGCGCGGTGCGCCGTCACGGTTGGCGGCGAGCCATGCGCGCGCCTGGAGCTGGAAGTCGTCGACGGAGATCATCGCCGCCGACGGTACCGTCCGGTGTCGATGAGCTTCGAAGCGATCTTCCCGGCGCAGTTGCCCGAGGTGCTCGCAGCGGGCGAGCGCTCGCGGGTCGTCGTCGACGATGCGCTCCGGTGCCTGCGTGAATCGTGCACCGGCGCAGGGCCGATCGGCCAGCTCGTCACGTGGTCGTGGACCGTCGACGCCGACCGCACACACACCCTGCTCGTGCACCACGCCCGGTACGGCCACTGGATGCCTGCCGGAGGGCGATGCGGTTCGGAGGAGCTCCCGTCCGCGGCGGCGGTGCGCGAACTCCACGAGGAGAGCGGTCTCACCGGCACCCTGCTCGATCCGCATCCGCTGCTGCTGGATGTGGTGCTCGACGATCTCGACGGCGTGCGGGCTCGCGCGTTCGGCATGGCGTTCGTCGTCGTCGCCGATCGGAACGCTGCGTTGACCGCCGAACCCGACCAACCGGTGGCGTGGTTCCCGCTCGGTCCGCTGGCGCCGGAGGGGGCGAGCGTGCGGCACTGGGCACGGATGATGCGGGGGCTGGCCGCGGTGGCGGAAACACCACGGGCGCACCCCTGAGGGTGCGCCCGTGGCGAGGGTGATCGGTGTGGTCCCGCCGGCCGAGCCCGGCGGTTCGTCGCCGGGGTTCGGCTACTTGAAGAAGGGGAGGAACATGGCGGTCTCCTCCGCCAGGTTGCTCGGGGTGCCGTAGCCGGTCTGGTCGGTGACGGTGTCCCAGTTGTCGCGCAGGTCCTCCGGCTTGAGATCGGCCTTGAAGTAGCCGGTGGTCTCGCCGATGAACACCTGGGCAACGCGGCCACCGCCCACCGAGAAGGTCTGCCCGCTCACGGGGCAGTCCTCGTGGGCGAGGTAGGTGACGATCGGGGAGACGAGGCCCGGATCGAGCTTGTCGCCGAGGGCGCCCATGATCGTCTCGGTCATGCGGGTGAGCGCGAGCGGGGCGATGGCGTTGGCCTTGATGGTGTACTTGGCGCCCTCGACGGCGAGCACGCGGGTGAAGCCGACGAGGCCCATCTTGGCGGCGCCGTAGTTGGTCTGGCCGAAGTTACCGAAGATGCCGGCGGCCGACGACGTCGAGATGATGCGGCCGTAGCCCTTCTCACGCATGATCACCCATGCCGGCTGGGTGACGTGGAACGCGCCCTTGAGGTGCACGTCGAACACGGGGTTCATCAGGTCGGGCTCCATGTTGTGGAACGCCTTGTCGCGCAGGATGCCCGCGTTGTTGATGACGATGTCGACCGTGCCGTAGGCGTCGACCGCGGTCTGCACGATCGCCTTGCCGCCCTCGGGGGTGGCGACGGAGTTGGTGTCGGCCACGGCGTCGCCGCCGAGGCTCTTGATCTCGTCGACCACGCGCTCGGCTGCGCCCTTGTCGCTGCCGCTGCCGTCGACCGCACCGCCGAGGTCGTTGATCACCACGAGTGCACCACGAGAGGCGAGCAGCAGCGCGTGCTGCCGGCCGAGGCCGCCACCGGCGCCCGTGATGATCGCTACCTTGCCGTCGAAACCGAGATCAGTCATGGGGCAGCAAGCTACTCAGGGGCCGTTCCGGGTGTCGAACCCGCTGGCTCCGTCGGTGAGGCCGACGGTGTCAGTCGTTCTGGTGGAGGGCGTGGTTCAGGCCGTCCCACTTCGCGGAGCGGGGGAGCGCCTCGACGGCACCCGACTGGCTGTTGCGGCGGTAGAGCAGTCCGCTGGCACCGCTGATCTGGCGAGCCTTCACGACCTGGACGCCCTCGGGTCCGTGCACCGCGACGAGGGTGCCGGCGGTGACGTAGAGGCCCGCCTCCACGATGCACTCGTCGCCGAGGCTGATGCCGATGCCGGCCTCGGCACCGAGCAGGCAGCGCTCACCGATCGACACCATGTGCGTGCCGCCGCCTGACAGCGTGCCGATGATCGAGGCACCGCCCCCGATGTCGCTGCCGTCGCCGACGACGACCCCCTGGCTGATGCGGCCCTCGACCATCGACGTGCCGAGCGTGCCGGCGTTGAAGTTCACGAACCCCTCGTGCATCACGGTGGTGCCCGACGCGAGGTGGGCGCCGAGCCGCACGCGGCTGGCGTCGGCGATGCGGACACCCGAGGGGACGACGTAGTCGGTCATCCGCGG
>CAUJET010000170.1 GCA_963169665.1 Actinomycetota bacterium
CCTGGATCGCGAGCCACCTCGACCGAACGCTGCTCGCCTTCGATGCTCGACCCGGCCCACACGGACGCACCTGAACCCCGGGCATGTCCGCTGTCGCCGCAGACGGCCCACGCGCACGTCGTTGACGCGACGGTCATGTGAGCACAGAGCTTCCTGCACGGCCACGCGGCATGCTGGACACATGGAACGGACGGTGTCGGCGCACCTCGAGTGCGACGTCACGGAGCCGATCGACCTCGTGCTCTCCGTGGCGGTCGCCGAGGGTCCGACCCGCCGCGACGAGTCGCTCTCGGTCACCCTCGGCGGCAAGGCGATCGAGGTCACCGAGATCGTCGACGACCACGGCAGCCGTCTGCACGTGGCCGATGCGGTATCCGTCGGTGCGCTGGTGGTCGACTACACCGCCGTGGTCACCTCGCTGGCCCCGACCGTCGAGGTGCGACCGGTCGACCTGGTCCGCTACCTGCGACCCAGCCGCTACTGCGAGTCCGACAAGTTGTCCGCGGTCGCGCACGCGGAGTTCGCCGGCCTGTCGGGCGGGCAGCTGCTGTCCGCCGTGTCGAGCTGGGTCGGTACCCGGCTCGGTTACGTCCCCGGTTCCAGCAGGCCGATCGACGGTGCCGTCGCGACCCTGCTCGCCCGGCAAGGCGTGTGCCGCGACTTCGCCCACCTGGTCGTGGCCTTCCTGCGCGCGTGCGACGTGCCGGCTCGGCTCGCGTCGGTGTACGCACCGGGCCTCGCCCCGATGGACTTCCATGCCGTCGCGGAGGCGTACGTCGACGGCCGGTGGAGCATCCTCGACGCGACCTGTCTCGCTCCGAGGTCGACCATGGTGCGCATCGCAACCGGCCGCGATGCGGCCGACACGGCGTTCATGACGAGCAACCGCGGACAGGTGACGGTGACGTCGATGTCCGTCGTCGCCTACACCGACGAGCCGCTCGCGGCCGAGGACCTCTTCGACCTCACGCAGCTGCGCTGATCGTCAAGCGCCGTCGGCGAGGGCGAGCACGCGACGTGCCTGCGCCGCCAGGGGCGCGTCGACCATCTGCCCCTCGAAGTCGATCGCGGCGATGCCCGCGGCAGACGCAGACTCGTAGGCCTCGATCAGACGACGAGCCCGATCGACCTCGATCGCACTCGGCACGAACGCGCCGTTCGCGAGCGCCACCTGGCTCGGGTGGATGCAGAGCTTGCCGGCGTAGCCGAGTGCGCGGGCCTCCGACGCCTCGCGCACGAAGCGCTCGTCGTCACGGAAGTCCGTCACCACCTGGTCGAGCACGGGCACACCTGCGAGCCGGCCCGCCATCGCCACCGCCGAACGGGCGAACGCGACCTCGTGATTCGACGCCGTGCGCACACCGCCCATGTCGGCGATGAAGTCCTCGGCCCCGAAGTAGGCGGCGACGACCTGCGGGTGAGCGAGCAACGCCCGAGCGTCGGCCACGCCCAACGCAGTCTCGATGCCGGCGACGACCCCGAGGTCGGCGAACCCGGCGGCGGCCAACTCGCGAGCGACGCGGTCGAGATCGACGACCGACTCGATCTTCGGCACCACGACCGCGGCGAGCTCGACGCAGAGTCCGTCGCGGACGTCGTCGAGGAACCATTCCGTGGCAGGCGAGTTGATCCGGACCGTCACCTGACAGCTCGCCGCGAGCGACGGGGCCAGTTCACGGGCGTTCCTACGACCGATCGACTTGGCGTCGGGCGGGGTCGCGTCCTCGCAGTCGATCACCACGACATCGGCGCCACGTTCGGGCAGCTTCGCCACGAAGTCCGGCCTGACCGCCGGTGCGAACAACGGCGACCGCATCCGCCCGATCGGGCGGATCACGAACCGCTCCCGGCGCTCGCAGTGGGCGGTGACACGTCGGCACTCATCGCCGTCATCGTCTCGCGCCGCGTCGGCCGGGCGCAAACGATGGGTACCGAGTCGGACGACTGGCGTTCCCGCCCGCGATCCGTGGCTCGGTGTCACCGTTGAGGCGCTGCAACCCGAATGGCGATCTCGGGAACCCGCCGACCGTGTCGTGCGACCCGATACTCGTGCGCTCAGGACACATGGCCGCCTCGCGCCAGCATGGCGATGTTCGATCAGCGGTATCGGCTGCCGGGTCCGATCGACCGGCAGGGTTGCGGTGACCGAGTTCGACCACGACGACACGACGTGGCCCGAGGTCGGCGCCGATGAGGTGTCCCCCCACTTGTTGGGGACCTGGGGCTTCCGTGTGCTCGCAGCAGCACTGCTCGCGGTGATCCTGGCGTCGATCGTCGTCGGCATCGGCGCCGGTGCTGCGGACATCCCCGTGTCGACCACCATCGACGTGCTGCTGTACCGAGCCTTCGGGATCGGCTCTGCGGCGGATCCGGTCGCGACGCAGATCATCTGGGATCTCAGGACCCCCCGGGTGCTGATGGCCCTCGCGGTCGGTGCAGGTCTGTCGGTGGCCGGGTGCGCGCTGCAGGCCATGGTTCGCAACCCGCTCGCCGACCCGTACGTCATGGGGACAGCCGAGGGGGCGACGCTCGGCGCCGTTGCGGTCATCGTGCTCGGACCGGCAGCGCTGGGTGGCATCGGGGTGTCGATGGCGGCCTTCGTCGGCGCGATGGCGAGCATGCTGTCGGTCTTCGCGCTGGCGCGGAGCCGATCGGGATACGCACCGGGCCGGCTGATCCTGTCGGGCGTCGCACTCGGCTACCTGTTCTCGGCGGTGACCGGCATCCTCCAGTTCGTCTCCGATCCGAGAGAACTGCGCGGGGTGTTGTTCTGGCTGCTCGGCAGCGTCGCCGGCACGCAATGGAACGACCTCGGCCTGCCGGCGTTCGTCGTCGTCGCATCGACGGCATGGCTCGTCCTGCTCTCGCGCCGTTTGAACGCACTCGCACTCGGCGAAGAGTCGGCCGTGGCACTCGGCGTCGACGTGCAGCGCTTCCGAATCCAGCTGATGGTGGTCACGTCCGTACTCGTGGGCGCCGTGGTCGCTGTCTCGGGCAGCATCGGGTTCGTCGGCTTGATGGTCCCCCATGCGGCCCGGATGCTGGTCGGCCCCGATCATCGCCGGGTCCTCCCGCTCTCGCTGCTCCTGGGCGCCGCGTTCCTCGGCTCGGTGGACATCCTCGCCCGCGTCGTTGCCGCACCTTCGGAACTCCCGCTGGGGATCTTCACCGCTGCAGCGGGAGCACCGTTCTTCATCTGGCTGCTGCGCCGATCGCAACGACAGGTGGAGTTCGGCTGATGGGTGCGCCGCACATCGGTCTCCGCGGCGAGGAGATCCATGTCGCCATCGACGACACGGCGATCCTCGCCGGCTGCTCGTTCGATGTCGTCCCGGGCGAGGTGCTGGGCCTCATCGGACCGAACGGCTCGGGCAAGTCGACGCTGCTCCGGACGGTGTATCGGGCCATCAGGCCGACCACCGGTGCGATGTGGATCGGTGAGGACGACGTGTGGAACATGACCGCTCGACAGTCGGCGCAGCGGACGGCCGTGGTCACCCAGAGTGCGTCGACCGACTTCCAGTTCAGTGTCGCCGAAATGGTCCTGATGGGCCGAGGCCCTCACAAGGGACTCCTCGATCGGGACACGGCGCACGATCGGCGAGTGGTGGCGTGGGCCCTGCGCGCCGTGGACATGACGACGTTCCGGTCTCGCGTGTTCGCGACGCTCTCGGGTGGCGAGAAGCAGCGCGTGCTGGTCGCTCGGGCGCTCGCCCAGGAGAGCCAGGTCCTCGTGCTCGACGAACCGACCAACCACCTCGACGCACACGCGCAACTCGACCTGCTCGAGTTGGTCCGCTCGCTCGGGCTGACGACCGTCGTCGCGCTCCACGATCTCAACCTCGCTGCGACCTACTGCCATCGGGTGTGCCTCCTCGACCGCGGACGGGTCGTCGGCATCGCACCGCCCCGCACCCTGCTCACCCGCGAGGTCCTCCGCGACGTGTTCCGCGTCGACGGCGAATGGCTCACCAGCCCGACCACCGGCCGCGACCACCTCGCGCTCACTCGACCAGCCACCTCGACCACCACCGACACGGAGAAGCCATGACAGCCACGACCACACACGACACCACCGACCGACGAGACCCCACCCGACGCAGCAGGCCGCGACGTGCCGCGATCGCCGGCTTGGTGCTGGGAGCCGTCGTCGCCACGGCGTGCGGCCGCGACGACGACTCGTCGGCCGCCCCGGCGGCGACGACGCAGACGACGACGGCGGCATCGAGTGCAGCACCGACCGACACGACCACGGTCGCAGGGCTTCGGACCACCTACCCCGTCACGGTGGAGAACTGCGGCACCACGGTCACCGTGGACGCCGCGCCGGTTCACATCGTCGGGGACCAGGAACAGGACGCCGTGCCGCTCTTCGAGCTCGGCGCCGGTGACCGCGTCAAGGCGATCTTCTCGCACTACGGCGGGGAACTCGGCTTCATCGATGCGTTCGATCCCGCGATCGTGTCCGCCATCGAAGCCCTCCCCGACCTCGACGGCGATGCCGGCTCGGCGTATCCGGTGTTCGAGCTCGTGCTCGAGGAGGACCCCGACTTCATCTTCCAGGCGTACCCGGAGGATGCGCTCGGCGGCGACGTGAACAACCAGGCTGCATTCGATGCCGCCGGCATCCCCGCGTACACGCTGTCGGCGAACTGCGCCGACGACGCGAGCTTCGAATCGCACTTCACCGACCTCGAGAACCTCGGCATCATCCTCGACCTGCAAGATCAGGCGACTGCGATGATCGCGGAGCGCCGCGCTCTGCTCGCCGACATCGAGGCCACCACTGCCGCGGCCACGGAACGGCCGAAGACCTTCCTGCTCGACGCCTTCGCCGAGGGCGGCGTGATCTACACGAACACCGGGTCGTTCACCCGCGACACGATCACCATCGCAGGCGGCACTCCCGTCCCGGAGCCCGGGCCGGACCGGTACTCCGCCAGCCTCGAGGAGGTCGCCGCCGCCGATGTCGAGATGCTGCTGGTCACCCACTACGCGGAGGAGGTGGGGGTCGGCACCGATGAAGATCGCGCGCAGCAGTGGTTCGAGGCCTTCCCGAACTCGCCGGCAGCCCAGAACCAGCGCTGGGCGGCGGTGCCGTACCCCGGCGGCCCGAACGCGACTGCGATCGTCCAGGCCTTCGCCGAAGCCATCCATCCGGATCTCTTCCCCGGATGACGTCGGACGGCTCGACGATGAACGCCGGCCATGACCCGATGCTCCCGTACGACACCGATGTCGGTGCGGACCGGGCGGTCGAGGCGTTCATCGTCGGGCTCGCCCGCAAGACCGAGCTGGAACAGGGTTCGGTCCCTGTCGTCGACGAGGACGGCGGATGGTTCCCGACACCGACCGAGGCCGGGACCAGCGGCGAACTGATCACTCGCCCTCATCTGTCCGACGACCGAGTGATGACGCTCGCACATCGGCGGCCGGCGTGGCTGACGGTGACCGCGCCGTCCGCACCTCGTGCGCTGCACCTCGACGGCTTCGTGATCGACAGCTGCGCACCGATCATGGTCCGCCCCACGGCCGACCTTCCTCGCGGGAATGCAGACCCCGCACGTCGCATCGTCGCCTATCGCGGCGGCGATCATCTGGCCCCGCTCGCGCCGGTCGCAGCCTGGCCGACCGAGCGATACCGCACCGACACCGATCGGATCACCACGCTTGTCGTCGAGCACTTCGACGAGGTGGTCGGCTCTGCGCAACTGGTCGAGTCGAGTCCCGGCTTCGGCTATCTCGCCGACCTCTTCGTGCACCCCGACCATCGAGGCCACGGCCACGCCAGCGCACTCCTCACCGCCCGCGTGGCGCTCGCTCGCGATCGGGGCATGACGACAGTCGTGCTGTCCGCCAGCGACGTCGGACGGCCCGTGTTCGTGGCCAACGGCTTCGCAGTCGCTGCGTGGTACACGGTGTACCGCTCGGTCTCCGGCGAGCGCTGACGACGAGGTCCGGGACGTCGACGGGCCGGGCCGGCCGCATGCCTCGGTTTCTCCCGTCTTCCTCCGGTCACCGGGCGGAGATCTGCACGACCGTGGTCGCGCCGAGCGGCCACTCCGGTGACGGATCGAAGAACCCCCTCGTCAGCGGAGGTGCCTGGATCGCTGGCGCACGAGCCATCCGATCACCGCGCCGGCCACGGCCGGTCCGACGATCACGATCCACGTGGGGGCGCTCGCGTCGCCGACGACGTAGCCGAGCCTTGCGTCGTCACGGTTGTCGAGCGCGACGGCCACGAGGGCCGCCACGATCAGGGCGACGACGACCAACCGCACCAGACGTGCAGCGTCGCGACGGTGGACCCGGCCTGCGTGTGTGTCGACGTCGTCGTTCATGGTGGTCGGGCTGTACCCGGTCGAGCCGCGGCCCAGACCCGATCGGCCGTCCCGTCGACGCGGGCCGGCGACGGTCGCGTCAGCCGAGACCGACGGTGGGCACGTCGACGGATCGGTCGACGTCCGACTCGGCGACCGCGTCGTCGTTGCGCCACATCATCAGGTGCTGGCTACGGGCGAACACGGCGGTGGCGAGCAGCGTCCCGAGGACGGTCAACGATCCGCCGCCGACGAGCGTCCATCGTGCGCCGAACCGTTCGGCCACCACACCCAACAGGGGTGCGCCAAGCGGCGTGCCCCCCATGAAGATCGCGAGGTAGAGCGCCATGACCCGCCCGCGGACCACCGCGTCGGTCGACATCTGCACGAGTGCGTTCGCCGTGGTGATCAGCGTGAGGGCGGTGATGCCGCACAGCGGCAGCACCAGCGCGAACGTGAGATAACTGGGCATCAACCCGGCGACCACCTCCACGGAGCCGAACGCGATCGCTGCGCCGATCACCAGCCGTTGACGCGATACGCCCCGGCGCGCAGCGAGCAGGGAGCCCGACAGGGAGCCGATCGCCAGGATCGAGCCGAGCAGCCCATACTCCCCCGCCCCCTTGCCGTACACCTCGGTCGCCATCAAGGCCGTGGTCATCTGGAAGTTGAGACCGAACGTGCCCGCAGAGAACACGATCGCCATCACGAGCATGATGTCGGGCCGGCTCCGGACGTAGCGCAGCCCGTCGCGGATCTGCCCCTTCCCGCGCACCAGGCGGTCGATCGGGGTCAACTCGTCGCTGCGCATCCGCCACAGCGACACGATCACTGCGACGTAGCTCAAGGCGTTGAGCAGGATCACCCAACCGGTGGCACCGACGCCCGAGCCGAGCGCGGCGATCATCAGCCCTGCCACTGCCGGACCGACCATGCGGGCGAGGTTGAACGACGCGGAGTTGAGACCCACGGCGTTCGGCAGTTGTTCGCGGGGCACCATCTCGTTGACGAACGCCTGACGCGCCGGCGTGTCGAACGCCGCCGCCGTGCCGAACACGAACGCGATGACGTAGACGTGCCACGGGGCGACCCACCCCGCGATCGCGAGCACTCCGAGCAATGCCGCCATGACACCGAGTGCCACCTGCGAGACGGCGATCACCCGCCGCTTCGAGTATCGGTCGGCGAACACGCCGGCGATCGGCGAGAACAGAACCATCGGCAGGAACTGCAGCCCGGTCGTGATGCCGAGCGCGGTGCCGCTGCCGGTGAGCTCGAGCACGAGCCAGTCCTGGGCGACACGCTGCATCCACGTGCCGACGTTGGACACCAACGCGCCGGTCGCGAACAGGCGGTAGTTGCGGATCCGCAGCGCCGAGAACGTCTGCGATCGGGCGGTTCTCCTCGCCGGCGACGTCGAGCCGCTCGCCCTCGCACCGGGCTTCACGTCGACGCCAACCGATCGAGCAGGGGGACCGCTCGCGCCAGCAACGCCCGTTCGTCGTCGGTGAGTTCCGCGACCTGGAGCGCGAGCCACGCCGTGCGACGGCGGCGATCCTCGGTGAGCAACGACAGGGCCTCCTCCGTCAGGTCGACCACCACCTGTCGACCGTCCGCCGCATGGGGACGACGGACGACGAGACCGGCGTCGGCGAGGCTGTTCACGATCCGCGTCATCGACGGCGGCTTCACACGCTCGACCCGGGCGAGCTCACCGACGGTCAGACCGCCGTGACGTTCGAGCGACCCGAGCACCGCCCACTGGCTGAGCGTCAGGTCGTCGGACACCCGCTCGGTCCGCAGACGCCTCGCGAGGCGCATGCAGCCGAGCCGGAGATCGCTGGCGAGGTCGGTCGACGACTGGGTGGGCATATCGTTAGCGTAACTCATTAGCTGTGCGAACGATCGGCGCGCGGAACGCTGACACGGTCCGACGGACGCCCCCGCGAGATCTTGACCCGCTGGCGAGCGACGCACCGCCACCCTCGGGTCGCGTGACGCACGGTGCGACCTGAACCCGTCCGCCGCGGGCACGCCGCCGGTGGTTGCGCAGCGCAGCGACGGGTACAGGTCCGGCCATGAGTGCCGACCCATCACGACGTCCGACGCGAGTCAAGGCCGACGAGCTCGACGACCGATTGACCGCCTGGTGGCTGGACATCGCCCCCACGCGCCAGGAGGAATTGCTCATGGAGGATCCGCCGGCGATGCCGTGGCTGCAGGAGAGCCTCGACACCGCCGGCCTCGAGCTGCAGGACGTGCAGCAGTTCCTCGACCGTCGGCGCTCGCCAGGCCTCACCCGTGACGCGGGTGTGAACCCTCGGCCGGAGTGATCAACGGCTCGACCCCGACATCGAGGTCCGCTGATCGCGCTGGTCAGCCGGCGAGGCGTGTCTGGCGTGTGGTGGCGAGCAGCGCACCGTCGGGCAGCCAGATCCAGCCGTCCTCGACGGCGAACCCGTCGGCGGAGTGGAAGGTGTGCATCCGGGCGACGAGCTCGTCGTGGTCGCCCAATGCCCAGCTGCCCGCGGCGCTGTGGATCTGGATCGCGTACTCGATCGTGACCGCCCGGTTGGGCCCGGTCACGCGGGTGAAGACCGCGGGTGGGAAGTAGTCGCCGAACATCGTCAGCCAGGTGGCGTCGATGGGCGAGCCGTGACGCGGCCGGCACCACGCGAGCCACTCCGAACGGTCGGCGCCGGCGAACACGGTGGTGTCGGGATGCAGGAGTGTGTGCACGTTGGCGAGATGATTCGCCCGACCGGTGCTGTCGAGCGGCACGAGGCCGTCGGGTCGATCGGGTGGCGGTGGTGCGTCGCTGTACGCCGGCCCGTCCCACGGCGTCGAGTGGTGCAGGCGGGCGACGGTCGTGGTGCGACCGTCCTGCGCGACACGGACGTGGGAGGCGATCATCGCCCGACCGCGCCGGACGACCTCGACCTCGATCTCGAGCGCGCCGAGGCGGTTGCCCGACACGTAGCCGAACGTCGCCGCACGCAAGGTCGTCGCTGCATCGACCCCCTCGGCCACCAGCACGCGCTCCGCCGCGGCGACCGCGAGTGCGGCGACGTAGCCGCCGTGCACACCCTGCAGCGAGCTCCACTCCTCCCCCACCGTCGCCGTGAAGCGATGCTGATCGAGCTGTTCGAGTGCGTCGGCCTCGGTCCAGTTCACGGCGCGAGCTCTGTCCGGCGCGGCTGAGCGAGCGACACCGCTGCGGCGACGACGCCGCACACGGCGACGAACACCCAACCGGCCCGGAAGCCGGCGATGCCGTCGGCGCTGGCTTGGACGGTGACGACGAGCGCAACGCCGACGGCCGCTCCCACCTGACGGAACGTGTTGTTGATCGCCCCACCGAGGGCGAAGTGACGGGCTTCGAGCTGCTGCACGCTGGCGGCCGACAGCGCCGGGAACGTCGCGCCGATGGAGATACCGAGCAGGAACATGAGCGGGAGCCAACGACTCCACGGTGCGGGTTCGGTGTCGAGCAGCCATGCCTGGACGAGCACGATCGTCGAGTAGCCGAGCGGCGCGGCGACGAGCAGCGACCGGAACCCGGAGCGACGCATGACGCGTCCGGTGACGATCGAGGTACAGGCCACCACGACCGGCGCGAGAGCGGAGAACAGACCCGCCTTCACCACGTCGTACTGCCAGATCGTCCGCAGGAACAGCACGTTGTTCAAGATGTTCGCCGAGAACCCGGCACCGAACACGAACGACGCCACGTTGGCCGCACTGAACGATCGCTCGCGGAACAGCGCCGGGGGCAACAGCGGGTTGGGGTGATGCAGCGATCGACGCCACAGGGCGGCGAGGAACACCACCGACACCGCGAGCAGTCCGAGCACCGACGAGTCGCCCCAACCGAGCGACTCGGCCCGCGAGATGGCCCACACCAGCGAGGCGACGCCGATCGTGACGATCACCGAGGCGGCCACGTCGGGGCGCACTCCGACCTGACGATCGGACTCGCGCAGCGACCTCGACGCGAGCAGGACCCCGATGCAGATCGGCACGTTGATCCAGAACGCGGATCGCCACCCGAACGCCGACACGCAGAATGCGCCGAGCGTCGGACCCGAGGCGACACCCAACGCACCCACCGCACCGGTCCAGGCGATCACCTGACTGCGCCGCTCGGCCGGGAAGGCGCCCAGCAGCAGACCGATCGACGAGGGCACGAGCAGTGCTCCACCGACGCCCTGCACGGCTCGCCCGAGGATGAGCACACCGAGATCCGGCGACACCGCGCACACGAACGAGCCGATCAGGAAGATCGTGGTGCCCCACGTCATCGTCCGCTTCCGGCCGAACCGATCGGCGGAACCGCCGGCCACCACGAGCAACGAACCGAACAGGATCGAGTACGCGGTCACGACCCAGGAGATCGTTCCCCGGCTGGCGTCGGGGAAGGTACGGGCGATCTCCGCGAACGCGACGTTCACGATCGACATGTCGAGCGTCGAGATGTACGACACCACCGCACACACCGCGAACGTCGACCACGGACCTCGCGCGCGTGCCGCGTCCCGGTTCCGCTTCGCTCCGGTCACGGACGCAACCGAACTCCCTACCGGCACGACACCTCCCACGGTCGAACCCCAGACATCGATCGCGCTGATGCTGCGACGGCCCGTGGTGCTTGCTCCAGGCAACGCACCGTACCGGAGTGCGTTCCGTGATGCAACTGACTACGCGCGGGTTCGATCGTCGCTCGGGATGCCGAGACGTTCGAGAGTCGCGGACCGCAAGTCGTCCCGACGAGACGTCTCACCGGCGGCCGCACCGAGGTCGTCGACCACGGATGCCAAGGCGTGCAGGGTCGCCTCGTCGACGATCCGACCGTCTGGGTCCCGCTTGGTCATCGGTGCGGCCACTCCGAGCGAGGTGACCACGTGGGCGCCCTGCCACGTGAGCGCCCGAGACACCTGCCCGACGGCGTTCGGGCCACCGGTCGTTCCGGCGCACAGCACCGCCACGACGCGGCCGTACAAGGAGCCGGAACCGACCATCCAGTCGAGTGCGTTCTTCGCCCAACCCGCAGCGCCACCGCCGTACTCGGGGATCGCGACCACGATGGCGTCGGCACGCTCGAACGCGGTTCGCAGCGCGACGACGGCATCAGGAGCGTCGTCGTCACCGACCGCCGGGTCGAACATGGGGATCGCCGCGAGCCCACCGGTCGACTCCACGTCCCAGCCGGCCGCTGCGGCAACACGGTCGACGACGTCCAGCAACGCCCGGTTGGCCGACGTCGGGCCGGCGCTGCCGCAGAACATCACGAGTCGCATCGGCCCACATTCGCGCATCTTCGAGCACGGGTCCGCCGACCGCGGGCGCGACCGCTCACCGGCCCTGGTGCAGATACTCCGTGAGCGCCTCGTTCTCGAAGCGCAACTCCTGCAGCCGTGCCTTCACGACATCGCCGATCGACACGATGCCCCGCAGCCGGTCCTCGCCGTCGACGACGGGCACATGGCGGATCCGACGGTCGGTCATCAACGTCATCACGTGCTCGACGGTGTCAGCAGCCACGCAGGTCACGACCTGGGTGGTCATGACCGAACCGACGGTGCGACCGAGGGCCGACGCACCGTGTGATGCGACCGCGCGGACCACGTCGCGTTCGGACAGGATCCCCGCGATCGAGTCACCGTCGTCGGTGACGACGAGTGCACCGATGCCGAGGTCGCGCAGCCGGGCGGCGGCATCCGAGAGGCTGCCTCCCACACCGATGGTGGCGACGTCGGCGCCCTTCTGATCGAGCATGCTCCGGACGTTCATTCGATCCCCCGATCGATCCGACCCGACCACACCGTACTCCTCCCACGACAACGCGTTCGCGCGCCTGCGTCCGGGACTCGACTCGACGCCACCTCCCTTCGTCGATCAGTCGTGACCCCACAGGGGGAACAGTGCCGGCGGGTCGGGTCGAGCCCCGCTGCTGAGGTCGAGGTCGCCGAGATACCGGGCGGTGAACGTGCGGCGGGCGAACTTCCAGCCGTCGTCGCGACGGACGTGTTCGTCCTCGTACCTGCCGGCGACGAAGCGCGACTGGCCGTCGATCATGATCTGGAGCTCGGTGATCTGCCATCGCGCACGGGCCCGGTCACCGTCGATCTGCACGACACCGCTGTGGACCAGCTGCATGATCAACTGGTAACGGGCGACCGTGGAGCGAAGCGAGTCGAGGATCGCTTCGCGACCCACCACGCTCGGGCGGTCCATCATCGTGAACACGGCGTCGTCGTCGTACACGCGGGCGATGTCGTCGATGGCGAAACGGTTGATGGCATCGGTGTACGACGCCGTGAGCGCGCGGATCGCATGATCGTCGGACAGGTCGTTTTCGGTCATCTGGCGGTCCTCTTGGGATCGGTTCCGTCGTCGTACGACAGCGAGATCGACAGGACACGGTGGGCTTCGATCTCGTCGCGCAACTGCTCGATCTTGCGTTCTGCGATGGCGATGACATCGGCGCCTGCGATGAAACGCTTCGGCGGCGGATCCTCTCCCACGATCGCGACCAGCGCGCGTGCCAGCTTGTCGGGATCACCCGGTTGTACGCCGTCCTGCGCCGACCACCACGCCCGCTGTGCCGCACTGCGCTCGGCATAGTCGTCGATCGTCAGCGCGGGCCACACCAACGACTCGGCGCTCGCCAGCGTGGTGCGGAAGAAGCCGGGGTTCACGATCGTCGTGCGGATGCCGAACGGCGCGACCTCCTGATCGAGCGCACCCATCCATCCCTCCAGACCTGCCTTCGATGCGGCGTACACCGACGAGTACTCGAAGCCCATCAGCCCGGCCCCCGACGACACGGCGATCACATGGCCGGAGCGCTGCGCACGCATGACCGGCAACACCGCTCGGGTGACGTTCATCGGCCCGATCAGGTTCGTCGCCAACTGCTGCGCGACCTGCTCGGGCGACATCTCCTCGAAGTAGCCCTTGAACGATGCGCCTGCGTTGTTCACCACGACGTCGACCCGCCCGAACCGCTCGATGGCCGCATCGACCGCCGATCGCGCTTCTTCGGCATTCGTGACGTCGAGCGCGATCGTCATCAACCGCTCCGACGAACCGAGCACCTCGGCGACCTCAGCCGGCCGCCGTCCCGTGGCGACGACCGCGTCGCCCGCTTCGAGTGCAGCGTTGGCGAACGAGACGCCCATGCCACGGCCTGCTCCCGTGATCAACCACACCCGGCGAACGAAGGTCACCTCCTGACGCTAGACGTGCCGGAGCGGCACGTTCGGCCGCATGGGCCGCGGTGCCGGCCAAGAGCTGGGGATCCGGAACCGAACCTCGTGGGCGCCCGCGCGGGCGAACGCTCGCCGGTCAGCGGCGAGGGTCCCGGCCGTTCCACGCGACGAGGCGATCGATGGCCGGGGCGTCGGCAGGAACAGGGACGGCCTCCGCGAACGGGAGGGCCACCTCGGCCAGACCCATGGCCGCAGAGATCTGCTCGAACAGCGCACGACGATTCTCCGCGGGCAGGATCGGGCGGGCGTCGAGCGCCGCCGTGACGACGACGTCATCCCAATCGGGTTGCTGACCGGTCGCCACCGCGAGATCCCAGGTGTGGACGGTCAGTTCGGAGAAGTACGACGTCAACACCTCCGCGCCACTGCCCTGGATCCACGGCAGGGCCATGGGCCGTTCGAGCAGGGCGTCGTCGCGCCACGTCGCAGCCGTGCGCTGACCAGCCGCCGCCCACACCTCGACCCATCCGTCGTCGGGCGAGTGCGTCTCGACCACGGCGAAGGGGTCGTCACCGTTGGCCAGCGCAGCCATGCGGTCGAGCACGCCCACCAGGTGACCGAGCATCGTCCGCACGTCCATGTCAGGGCACGGTGTCGCAGCGCTGAATTGGTCGGGTCCGACGCCGGCGATCACGGACCCGGTGGTGGCGATGGCCCGATCGAGGATCGGTCGGGGGTCGACGGTGGCGTGAGCAGGTGCGGTGCTGAAATCGGTCATGCACGCATCGTGCGCCCTGAACCGGTCAGATCATGACCACTTTCCACGGAGTCATCCAGGTCATTCGAACGGGGGCTGTGACGTGGCGTCGGCCCGGAGACACGGGAACCGCGCGGTCTGGGACGACTCTGTGGCGTGCTCGTCACGCGTTCGACACAGAGGTGCTCGACACTGGCTTCATGCCGGACCCATGTGTTCGCGTGGTCAGCGTTCCTCGGTCGATGCGCTCGTCGGCCGACGCCGCCGGTATCTGCTGCCACCTCGAGACGGATCCGACCGGCCACGACCTCGTGCTCGACTTCCGGCGGGTCGAAGTCTTCGACGATGGCGCTGCGCAGCGGATACGAGATCACGTCTTCTGGCGAATCCATTGGTCGCGAGTCGGATGCGTGGCTCGCGGCGAGATCGCTCGCACCCTGATCGCGATGAACGTCGGCCGAGTGGCCACGATCGGCGAGCACCTCGCCGACGTGTTGCACCGCATGGCGCTCGACCAGCGCGTCCTCCCCGGCGGACGTCGGCTGCTCATGGGCCCCGGGCCGGCGATCGCGTAGGTCGACCACCTTGAACGTGGTGATGGCCGCCGTCCACGACTCGACGTCGTCGCGCCACGCGCTGCGATGGGCAGCCGACCGCGCGGCATCGCTCGGCGCAGACCTGCACGTCGTCACCGTCATCTCACTGCCAGTCCCCGTCGGCTCGCCCTCGGTCCCCGGTGCCTGCCTCCCGGACCGGGACCAACTCGTCGACTCCGGCCTCGCGCTGCAGCGGACCATCGTCGACGACTCGATCGGCAACGGCCCCTGGGTCAGGGTTGTCAACATCGTCGAGATCGGCGAGCCCAGACGAGTCCTGCCCCGGGCAGCGGCGTCGGCGGACCTGCTCGTGCTGGGGACGTCGCGGCGTCGGTTCCGATCGCTGACGTCCCAGTGCCTGCGACGCGCCACCTGTCCGGTCGTCGTCGTGACCGAGGGCCGTCCGTGTTGACCCTGCGGTCGGCCCGAAGACGCCATGTCGTCCGTTCCGTTAGGTTTCACTCATGGCCGACACCGTGATGCTGGTCGAGGACGACCACTCCGTTCGAGCCCTCGTCAGGATGCTGCTGGAGGACGAGGGGCTCAGCGTCGTCGAGGCAGCCACCGGCACACAGGCCGTCGAGCGGTTCGCGATCACCTCCGTCGACCTGGTGCTGCTCGACATCCGCCTGCCCGGCATGAACGGCTTCGAGGTCTGCCGGCAGATCCGCCGGACGAGCGACGTCCCGATCATCATGGTGACGGCGCAACACGACAGCCACGACGTCGTCGCCGGGCTCGAGATGGGCGCCGACGACTACGTCACGAAGCCGTTCAACGACCGAGAACTCCTGGCGCGGGTCCGCGCGCAACTGCGTCGTCGAACAGGAGGTCTGGCGGCGCCGTCGGCGATCGTCCTCGGCGACATCGAGGTGCGACCGGAGGAGGGCCGTGCATCGAAGTGCGGCGAGGAACTGTCGCTCACCAAGACCGAGTTCCAGTTGCTGAGCCACATGGCCCAGCACCCGAATCGAGTGTGGACTCGCGATCAGCTGCTCGAGCACGTGTGGGGCTACACGTATCAGGGCGACGGACGACTCGTCGACACACACATCGCCCGCCTCCGGGCCAAGGTGGAGACCGATCCGTCGAACCCCGACCTCATCCAGACCGTTCGTGGGATCGGCTATCGGCTCTCCTCCCCGCCGGGCGGCCGATGAGGGTGCTGCCGAGAGGGCTTCGTGCTCGCTCCGCCGCAGCGTTCGCACTCCTGGCGCTGCTGCTGTCAGTGACGTTGAGCCTCGTCACGTACCAGCTCGCTCGCTGGTATCTGCTCGAGCAACGCGAGACGCTCGCGACTCGTCAGGTGATGCTGAACGCCTCGGTCGCGAAGGGCCAGGTCGCGGCATCGGAGGAAGAGCCCGGCGACGTCCTCGAGTCGATCCGTTCCCTGTCGAATGCGCGTGCCGTGCTGCGCATCGGCGACGCCTGGATCGCAGCCGTGGTCGAACTGACCGAGAACAGCATCCCGGACTCGTTCGTCGATGCCGTCGACGCCGACGGCGCGGCGCGACAGCGGGTGGACGTGAACGGCACGCCGAATCTGTTGATCGGGGTCGACCTCCCCGGTCTCGACGCGACGTACTACGAGTTCGTGCCGATCGTCGAGTATCGCAACACTCTCGAGACGTTGCTGGCGGTGCTCGTCGTCGGCGCGTCGCTGACGACGCTCGGGGGCGCACTGGCGGGTTGGTTCACCTCGAGACGGCTGATGCGTCCGCTCGCGGACGTCGCGGAGGCGGCACGTGCGATGAGCACCGGCGACCTGTCCCGTCGCCTCGTGGTCGGACGCGATCGAGACCTCGAACCCGTCGCCGGGTCGTTCAACGACATGGCCGCATCACTCGAGGCACGGATCGATCGGGAACTCAGGTTCACCGCTGATGTCAGCCACGAGTTGAGGACACCCCTGACGGCGATGGCTTCGGCCGTCAGCCTCGCCAAGCGAGCCAAGCTGACCGGTCGTGCCGAGTTCGCGATCGCCGTCCTCGACGACCAGGTCGACCACCTGCGACGCCTCACCCTCGAACTCCTCGAGATCTCCCGGATCGATGCAGGCGTGGCCGAACTCACACTCGACGACGTCGACGTGGACGACGTGACACGGCGGGTGATGGAGGCCGCCGGCCTGGACGAAGGCGTGTTCCGGTCGCGACTCGGCGACCAGCGAATCCACCGGCTCGATCGGACCCGCTACGAGCGAGTGCTCGCCAACCTGCTCGAGAACGCCGACCGATACGGCGGCGGGTGCACCGCGGTGGAGGCCGACCGCCAGGACGGTGATCTCGTCGTGCGGGTCGACGACGCCGGGCCTGGCGTCGAACCGGCCGAACGGATCGCGATCTTCGGCCGCTTCCATCGAGGAAACGTCGAACAACCCGCCGATCGCCCGAAGGGCACCGGGTTGGGCCTGTCGCTCGTCGACGAACACGTCCGTCTCCACGGTGGCTCCGTGTGGGTGACCGACAGCCCCGAGGGCGGGGCCCGGTTCGTCGTGCGTTTCCCTGCGAGCACGCCGTGACCACCTGGCGGACGAGTGGCCATCGAGCGCCTCTGCGAGCGCGCTCCCGCTCGATCGGTGGCGCCCTCGCTGTCGCACTGTTGGTCGCAACGGCGACGGCCGGCGGGTGCGGCGTCCCGCTCGAGTCGAGTCCGAACCAGCTGCCTGAGGATGCACTCCCGGAGGGTCTGCGACCGAGCGATTCCACGGTGCCGGATGCCCCGTCCGAACAGGAGCCGATCGATGTCTGGTACGTCGGCGACGACCGTCTGGTCTCCACACGTCACCGGATCGATCCGCCGACGACGCCGCAGAAGACGCTCGACGAGCTGCTGTCGGGTCCGACCGAGGCCGAACAGAACCGGGCACTGCGCACGGCGATCCCCGATGCGGCAGCCGTCGTCGAGGTGTCGGTGGCACGAGGCGTCGCCACCGTCACGTTGACGCCGGCGTTCTCCGAGATCCCTGCGGCCGATCAGGTGCTCGCCGTCGGCCAGATCGTGCTCACCCTCACCGATCAACGTGGTATCGGGCGCGTCCGCTTCGTCGTCGACGACGCGTCGATCGCCGTTCCGGTGCCGAGCGGGGAGACCAGCGGCGACAGCGTGTCGCGGGACGAGTTCATCGAGTTGGCCGACCCGCCCGCCTGATCGGCACGGCCCTGCGATGGAGCCGACGCGTGTTCGTCGTCGACGTCGGGCGGCATCGTCGGATCGGATCGGACGGTGCCGGCGTCGTGGGAAAGGACGTCGCCCCGCTGCCATCACACCACGCGGCGCAACTCCGGCGGAGCCCCGACGATGTCGCCGGGATTCGTGGAACTGCGGCCGAGCGCGGGGCGGATCGAATCACACCCGAACGCGAAGGACCTGAGCGTGACCAGAGCATCGACGATCGACACGACGTCGAGCAACGTCTCGACCCGGACCTGCGCATCCGGATCGACTCCGCCGATGGCGATCCCGAGTCCCCGCCGACCGATCCGGCGCAGTTCCGTGCTCCGTCCGGCGACGTCTGTCGCCAGGACGGATCGGTGGTCGGCGAGATCTCCGACGTCGGCCGGCGGCGCCCCGTCCCCGCCCGCTCCGATCTCGATGAGCGACAGCTTCGGTCCGCGCAGCCGCACGCCGGTCGATGGGACCTGACGTTGCCGGCGAAGCGCTTCGGCGATCTCGTCGACGGCACCACCGGGCACGAACTCCTCGAGATCCACCGTCGACAGCACACGGCGCGCGACGACGGGCAGTGGAGCATCGTTCGGGAGCAGCATCATCGTGAGTTGCGGAACGGCGGCTGCCCTGGCCAGTACCTCGGCCAGGTCGGTCGACACGTCGGGCGAGGACGCCGCATCGACGTCGGCGCACAGCATCACCTGCACCTGATCGGCCACGGCGATCTCGCACAAGCGATCGAACAACCACGACATCAGGCGACCTCGCTCGCACAGCGATGGGCGCGAACTCGGATGATCGCGACGGCGACCTCGACGCTGGGCACGACCGGCACCGCTCGATCCACGTCGGCGAGCACCAACTGCATCGTGACGGAGTGCTGCGCGCTGACCACCACCGCCTCGGCCCACATCGCTCGTTCCACCAGCCGCGGCCTCAGCAGACGCGCAGCGGACCCCGCCAGGTGATCGACCCCGGACAGATCGACCACGAGGTCGTCGTCGACCGGCACGAACGACAACGCTGCGGCCAGCGTGTCCACGTCGTCGGCGGTCACGATCGACCCCGATGCCATCAGCAGAGCACAGCCCCGTGAACATGTCATCTCCAGGTTCAACATCGCAACATCGTCCCAACCGTCTGTCACGAACGTGTGACGGATCGACGCCGACTTCGCTCTCATCGGGCGGCCATCGACGGTCACCACCGGCCCGGGCAGCTCTCGGCATCACGTCTGCCGTGACCGATGACGATCGGTGATGTGCCGTGAGGGCTCAGCTGCTCGACGGCGCCGACGACGGTTCGATCGGACGGCCGAGGTCGGAGGTGCGGAGCAGGCGTCGGTATCGGTCGGGGCGCCGTGTGTAGAGCATGCCGAAGGTCAACGCCTCGGCCCTCTGGGCCAGGTCGAGGTTGGCGACGAGCACAGCGGGACGATCGCGCGGCGCGACGACCAGCACACGGCCGTAGGGATCGGAGATGAACGAGGACCCGAAGAACGTGAGCGGCCCCTCCGTCCCGATGCGGTTGATCGCGATCATGAACGTCGAGTTCGCCAAACCGTTCGCCGCGATCATCTGCTGCCACATGGGTTGGGTGTCCACCGACGGTGCATTGGGTTCGTTGCCGATTGCCGTCGGATAGACGATCACCTCGGCGCCGTCCATCGACAGCGCTCGGGCCAACTCCGGGAACCACTGGTCCCAGCAGGTCGGGAACGCGAACTGCGCGCCGGCGACCGTGACGACCCCGGCGTCCTCGTCAGCCGGTTCGAAGTAGCGATCCTCGTGGTAGTACGGGAACTCGGGGATGTGCGTCTTGCGGGTGCGGGTCAGCATCCGACCGTCCGCATCGACGCAGATCGCCGTGTTGTACCCGCGACCCTCGGCGGTCCGCTCGTACAACGACGCGTGCACGGCGATCCCGTGCTCCCTCGCCATCTCTCGGGCGAGGGTCGCCGTCGGCCCGCCCTCGAGGTCCTCTCCGAATCGTGCCAACGCGTCGTCGACGTCGGGCTCGATGCAGAAGTACGGCGACAGGGTCAGCTCCTGGAGGAGGACGACCTCGGCGCCCTCGGCGGCCGCACGGGACACCCCATCGCGGATGACGTCGGCGTGACGCGCTGCGTCGGCGTGCCATTCGCACTGCACCGCTCCGACGCGCAACAGCGCCCCGGTGGGCTCCTCCATCCGGAACGGTGACGCAGGAGGGGTGTCGCAGAGGAGGACGCAGAAGTCGAACACGGCGCGATGCTCGCGCAGACTGAATTTTCAGTCATCGTTTCATTGACCGAATATTCAGTGTGCGACACAATCGACCCATGGTCCCGCCGCGCACGCTCCGCCCCACCGATACGCCGGCCCACGACGGGTTCGCGATGCCCGCCGAGTGGGAGCCCCACGCGGGGTGTCTCATGGCCTGGCCCTCGCGGCCTGACCTGTGGGGACATCGGCTCGCCGACGCGAAGCGCGACTACGCCGCGGTGGCGGCGGCCATCGCCGAGTGCGAGCCGGTGCTGATGGTGTGCAACCCGGGGCTGTCGAACGAGGTCCGCGATCTGTGCGGCACCGGGGTGACGGCGATCGAGATCCCGATCAACGATTCGTGGAGTCGTGACAGCGGACCGGCATTCGTTCGATCCGACGCGGGCGACATCGCGGTCGTCGGGTTCGGCTTCAACGCGTGGGGTAACCGATGGCATCCGCACGACGACGATGCCCGCCTGTCGGAGCGCATCGCCGACCTGCTGGAGCTGCCGTTCTACCGAGCACCGTTCGTGCTCGAAGGTGGTTCGTTCTTCGTCGACGGCCAGGGCACCGTCGTGACGACCGAGCAATGCCTCCTCGACCCGAACCGCAATCCGCACCTCGACCGGAACCAGATCGAGCGAGGCCTCTGCGACTTCCTCGGCGCGAGCACCGTGGTGTGGCTCCCCTTCGGGCACAGCCTCGACACCGGGCCCAGCGGCACGGACGGCCACGTCGATGGAGTCCTCCAGTACGTGGCGCCCGGCCGGGTGATGCTCGAAGCCGTCGCCGATCCCGAGTCGCCCGAACATCTTCGTGGGCTCGCCAACCTCGAACGGCTCACCGCCGCACGCGACGCCGCCGGGCGATCGTTCGACATCGAGATCCTCGACCCCGGTCCGGACGCGACGGTCTCGTACGCCAATCACTACCTCGCCAACGGTGCCGTGATCGTTCCGATCAGCGGTGAGGCAGCTGACGGGCCGGCACTCGCCCGGCTGCGGGAGATCCACCCCGATCGACGCGTCGTGGGTGTTCCCGGCGAGGCGATCGCCTTCGGAGGTGGCGGCCCGCACTGCATCACCCAGCAGATCCCGACCGGCGTGACCCTGACGGCATGAGCCGCAGCACCGATCGCCGAACAGCACTCCTCGTCGCTGCGATCGAGGAGATCGCTCGGGCCGGTACCCGTGGGATGCGGATCGATGAAGTCGCCAAGCGTGCCGACGTCTCCCCCGCGCTCATCTACCACCACTTCGGTGACCGATCGGCCCTGCTCCAGGCCGCGCTCGAACACATCGGCGAACAGGCCGACGCCTACACCTCCGACGCGGCGGGCGCCGGGCGAGACAGGCTGCTGGCGGTGCTCGTCGGCGAGATCCAGGACGACGATGCCGTCCGCACCAACTCCGCTGCGTGGGGAGAACTCCGCGACAGCGCCATCTTCGACGAGACGCTGCGGCCCACGATCTCAGCGTTGACCGATCGCTGGTCGAACGACATCGCCGACCTCGTCCGACTCGGCCAGGCCGATGGATCGATCGACGGTGCCCTGGACGCCGATGCACTCGGCGTCCGCCTGTCCGCGTTCGTCGAGGGCATCAGCGGTCGCTGGCTCACCGGCACCCTCACCACCGACCACGCCCGTGCCCACTTGTTCGACACCGCCTCGGCCATCCTCGGCCCGCCGCCGACACCGCGTCGGCGACGGACCTGACCCCGGGCAGGCCGTCGACCGGAATCGACAGCGGGTGCTCGAACCGCCTCCGTCACGCGGAGGTGAATGCCTGCTTCTTGAGCGCGCCGGCGATGAACGGTGCGTCGGCGGCGAACGTGCCGTACGCGAGCAAGTGTTCGGCGCTCGCGACCATCGCGCCCTGGGCGATGTTCGCCAGAGAGCTGCCCACCGAGATTCGTCGGGCGCCCCGCTCCGCGAGCGTCGCGACATCCGGTCCGCCCGGCAGCAGCAGCACGTTCACAGGTGCGCCGAGCGCCGCGACGGCAGCGACCTGCTCGGCCGAAACCAGCAACGGGGCGTACAACACCTCCGCTCCCGCCGCGAGGTATCCACGCAGCCGGGTCAGGGTGTCGGCGAAGTCGTCGACGCCACGCAGGTGGTTCTCGCACCGTGCCGTCAGCACCAGTCCGCGTTCCGCAGCGGCAGTCGCCGCCGCTCGCACACGTTCGGTGGCGACGTCGACCGCGTCGATGCTGTCGGTTTCCGGGTTCCAGTCCTCGATCGAGAGTCCTGCCGCGCCTGCGTCGGCGAGCAGGTGCACAGTCGCGGCGATGCCATCGGCGGTCTCGGCGAAGCACCGCTCCGCATCGACGTTGAGCGGAACCGAACTCGCGCGTGTCAACGCAGCGACATGCGCGACCAACTCGTCCCGCGTGACCTGCATGTCGTCACGCCCGAGGGTGGCGGCGAAACCGGCGCTGGTCGTGGCGAGCGCGGGAAAGCCGAGCGCGTCCAGCAGCCGGGCACTGCCGACGTCGAACGGATTGGGCATCACGAAGCAGCCAGCCTGATGGAGATCACGGAATCGATCGGTCACGGTGTGCATCGTCCGACACTGACAGCTCGCCATCGCCAGGTACAGCGAGATTCGGCCACGGACGTCGACCCGACCGTCGGGTACACCTCGGAGCGAGGCGCGGAGCGGGTTTCGAGAACGGTCTCGGGCGCGCTGTAGATCTCGGGCGTGTCGCGTACCGCCGCAGCAGCCGTGCTCCCTGTGCGTCCGTCAGCCGCATCTCGCGCCAGCGATGCTGCTGACGCTGCCCGGCGACTCAGCATCCGGACGCTCCTCGTCCGGATGCAGGTCTACGTTGGATCCATGATCGAGGTCGAGGGATACCGGATCGAACGACTGTCGGCGGAGACATGGTCGGCATTCGCTGCACTCGTGGAGCGTCAGTCGGGTCTGTTCACGAGCTGCTGGTGCACGAACTTCCACTGCCACCCCGACCCCCCGGAACGCAAGGAGATCGGCAACCGGGCGTTCAAGGAACGCCTCGTCCGCGACGGTCGGGCGCACGCTGCACTCGTGTTCGATGGCGACGAGGCCATCGCGTGGGCGCAGTACGGCAGCATCGACGAACTGCCCAACATCCACCATCGCAAGGAGTAGGAGCGAACCGTCGAGGAGAGGCCCGACATGCGCATCACGTGCGTGTTCGTCGATCGCCGTCGCCGAAAGGCAGGCCTGGCCGAGATCGCAGTTCGCGGCGCGCTCGCGCTGATCGCCGAGGACGGCGGCGGCCGCGTGGAGTCGTACCCGCACGACATCCCGGCGGACAAGAAGATGTCCTCCTCGTTCATCTACAACGGCACGCGCACCATGTACGAACGAATCGGCTTCGACTACGACCGACCGAAGGGCCTCGGGAACTGCGTGATGACCGTGGTGGTCGCACCGCCGCAACGTCGCCACCCTTGACGCACTGGGGATGTGCGGGCGCGCTACGGCCGCACGTCGTCGGCGACCGCGTCGAGCTCGGTGAGCAACTCCCCGCGTTGCTCCGGGTGGTCGAGCAGATCGAGCATCGTGGCCCACCATGCGCGCTGTAGCTCGAACGGCATCATGTCGCCTGCGGCGAACCGCACCGCCGTGGCGTCCACGAGCCTCGCCGCGATGGCTCGCTCCACCGGATCCGAGTAGACGTCGAGCGGGATCTCGCGGTTGACCGAGGTGAACCCTCCGAGCTCGATCCACGTCTGCTGCGCCACGGGACCGGCCAGGTACTCGAGGAACGATCGGGCTTCGGGTGTGTCGTGGAGCATCACGACGAGATCGCCACCGACCATGTCGGTCCCGGCGAGATCAGGGTCGACGGGCGGGAACGGGAACGTCGCGTAGTCGGTCCCCGGTGTCAGGTCGGGGAATCGGTCGGTGATGAACGCCCGGGCGAACGACGACATCGGATACATGTACGCGGTCGGCGGATCGGTGTACATCGGGTACGAGCCGGCCGCATCCGTGGTGTCGAGGATGCCGTCGATCCCGCCGAGGACGTAGCCCTCATGATGAACGACGCCGTCGAACCGTTCGAACGCGCCGTCGACGCACGGATCGGTCCACGGGACCTCGCCGGCGACCCACCCGTCGTAGGCCTCCGTCCCGCAACCCGTGAGGACGAGTTGGGAGACCCAGTCGGTGAGCGCCCAGCCAGCCGCCGGGCTGGCCGGCGCGACCACGGAGAACGGGGTCTGCCCGTCGGCCACCATCCGATCCGCCAGCGACATGAGTTCGTCGAACGTCGACGGGATCTCGTAGCCGCGACCCGCGAACTCGGCCGGGTCGTACCAGACCGCCGACTTGTCGTTGATCTTGAACGGGACGCCGTAGCGCACGCCGTCGGAACTGCCCAGCGCGAGCCACGTGTCGCTGTACGCGGACGTCAGCCTGCCCGGATCGAGCACGTCGTCGAGCGGTACCAGGTTCCCGTCACGGGCGAGTTCGTGCAGCAGTCCCGGGTTGGGCAGGATCGCGATGTCGGGGAGGTCACCCGATGCCAGGCCATCGGCCACCGTCGCAGCGACGTCACGGGTGCCCTGCCACGTCACGGTCGCCCCGCTGTCGTCTTCCCAACGAGCCGCGACCGCGTCGAAGCTCTCCAGCTCCGGCCCGCTCCACAGCCCGACGACCGACACTCCCGTGTCCGGCGCTGCAGTGGACGGCGTCACCGTCGAGGTCTCCGGTGCCGACAACGTCGAGGCTGCCGACGCCGAACCATCAGTGGAGGACGAACCGGAGCAGGCGGCCAGGAGTGCAGCGGCCACGATGACCACCGGGAGGCTCGCCCGTCGTGCCACGTGCAATGCGGTGGACATGCCACTCATCATTGCCGCGTCAGAGCACGCGCCTGGCCGTGTCGTTGCCGGCGAATCCACCCGACCACACTCTCCTTGGTCTGCCGTACTCGGAAGGCCCCAACCTTTCGCCGGTTCCCACCATCGACGCGACGGAGCGTTGCCTGCGGCCGACAGCTTCGGCTGGTCCGACGACACGTCTGCTTCGAGCGACCCGATCGGCCGCTCCTCAGTCGGATCTCCCGTTGTTGCGGACGGCAGCGAACGCATCGGTGGACCACCATGCCCACGCGACGAGCACGGGCTGGAAGAACAGGCGGGTGCGTCTGGCGCTGTCGGAGTTCAAGCCGAACGCGTCCTCACCATCGATGAACTGACTGATGTTGCCCGGGAACACGGCGATGAAGAACAGTCCCGCTGCGAGACCGAGCAAGGAGCGGCGTCGTCGAACGGCGATCAACGCCGCTCCGAGCGCGATCTCGACGAGACCGGACAGGACGACGACGACGTTCTTGTCGATCCCGACCCAGTCGGGTACCTGAGCCTGGAAGTCCTCGCGGGCGAACGTCAGGTGGCCGAGCCCGGCGAAGACGAGTCCGCCACCGAGGACGACCCGTGCAACGGAGCGAATGCGGTCCGATCGAGCGGTGGTCATGTGTCCACCGTACGGGGACTGTCAGCGCCCACGGGTCTGCTTGCTCGAGTCGGATCGGGACCGACTCGGCAACGGGAGTGTGTGCATCGGATCCGTGGTGGTCGCGTGCGATGAGGACATTGGTTTCGGGAGAGCAGGCTCGCCACAACGACCCATCACGCTGGCCTGATGCTCACCGGATGAGTTGATCGCAGGTGGCGGACTCGGCGGGGCCGAGCTCGACGCCGAGTGCGGTGACCGACGTGTTCAGTCTCGCCGTCGAGCGCACCACGTCGGACGCCACGAGCACGCGGTGCAGCGATCGAGCCGTGTGCCGCTCGGCCTCAGTGCCCCTGGCGAGAGCAACAGAGAGGTCGAGCTGCGACCAACGGAACCACAGCTCTGCGCCGGCTGAACTCGCTTGCTCCACGGCTTCTCGCAAGCATGCCAGGCCGAGGGCTCGGTCACCTCGACACATCGCCGCGAGGCCGCGGTACCTGTCGATGGGGCCGAAAATGGCGGTGCAGTAGCCGGCTACCATCCACTCCCCGGCGAAGCGCTGCGGCACTGGCTCGGCGAGCGCTGCCACATCGGCAGCGTCACGGCGATGGCTTGCTTCGACTGCGAACGCTGCCGTGAGAAGGGCTTGCAAGCCGACCGATCGAGACCATGGATCGCTCGCCATCAGTCGGCCCAGCGCAGCATCGGCTCGGGCACCGTCTCCCGCTGCCACGGCAGCGTGTGCTTCGATGGCGTCCCAGATCAGACCGCGACGATCGCTGGCGCGGGCGAACTCGACGAAGGTCAGCACGCGATCTGCGTGGCCACCTTCGAGCTCGGCGGCAAGTGTCTGGAGGTGCCCAGCACCAACGGCAGACGGCACCGCCATGTTCCGTCCCAGTTCGACGAACGACTGGATGCGGTCGTGCGAATCCGCAATCGCTCCCTGAGCGAACAGAATGGCGGCCCTGGCGATGTGCGAGCGCACCAACGCCGCTGGCTCGAGCGACCGGCGAGCAGACCGTTCGAGGAGCGCGAGGCTCTGGAGTGCTGTCCCGAACTCGCCGGCGACCATCAATGCCCGCAGCAAGGCCAGGCGAGCAGCGGTCTCCGTCGACGGGTGAGCCGTCGCCGTTGCGACGTCGACCAGTGCCGCAGCCTCCTCGACACCAGCAGCACCGCCTCGCGACCCGCGAATCAGCCCGACGATCGCTCGCACCCGGACCGGCTCTTGGTCGACATGCAGGTCTCGAAGCTGGTGCTCGACTTCGACGAGGGCGGTGTCGGTCGAGCCTGAGTCTGCGCCGAAGGCGTGATGAGCGGCGAGCGCGACGAGCAGGTCGATACGGATGGGGGACGTCCGACGCATCAGCGCGAGAGGTTCTGCGAGGTCGAGGGACAACCCACCGTCCCCCACGTGGCCGATACCCAGAGCGAAGCGGGTGAGTGCAGCGTGTGCCAACGCTTCGGCGTCGTTCGATCGACGCGCGAGCCCCTGGGCCTCCCGGAGCGCTGCATCCGCTGTGTCTCGTTGCCCGGCGAGCGACGCCACACGCGTGAGGAGACACAGTGCCTCGACGAGGAGCCGATCGTTTCCATCTGCTCGCGCCCGTTCGACAGCATCCATCGCGACGGGCACGGCCTCGTCCACCATCCCCGCAGACAGGAATCCGACGACGGCCCGCGACATCGACACTGCTGGAGGGGCCTCTCCGTCGAGAGGCCGAGTCGACCCTGACGTCCTGGGGGCGAGGGCCGTGTCGTGCAGGAGCATCCGACGCTCCAACTGGACGATGATCGGGCTCGGCTCCACTCCGATGTCGTCACGAAGCCGCTGCTGGAACGATGTGAGTTCGCGGAGAGCTTCGACCTGGCGTCCTGCTCGATACATGGCCGTTGCGAATGCGGCCATCGTCGACTCCCGATGCGGGTACGCGAGCACGAGGCGCCGAAGCTCCTGCAGCGCACGTTCGTTCGGGAGCCCTTCGGACAATGCGATCGAACGCAGATCAACTGCACGATCCTGGATCGAGCACAAGCGCCCCCGGTCCATCTGCAGCCACGGCTGAGCGTGCAATGACTCGAACGGCTCGCCTCGCCACAGCCGAGCAGCGTCGTCGAGCCGCCCCAGCACGCCCTCCTGACCATCGGCGAGCGCAGCAGCATCCACGGCCGATTCGAACAGATCTGCGTCGACGACGATCCGATCGCGCCGCAGCGCGTACCCGCGTGACCCTCGATGGATCGATGCCGCTGCCGGTCCCAGCGCATCCTTCAACCGGCTCACCCCGGTCTTGACCACGCCGACGTTGGCTCGACCGGCCCAGACGTCGTCGAGGAGCACCCACGCCGACACTTCGTGACCATCGGCCACCAACAGTCTGCACAGCAGGTGACTCAACCGTTCGGAGAGCTTGACCGGGCGGCCGCCGACCGAGACGTCGATGGCCCCGAGCACCCGGACGAAGAGCGTCGACCCGCCGGTGTCCACGAACTGGACGTTACAGCCATTCCCAATGCGAAGGAGCAAGGGTTCCACGCTGGATCGACCGCCATCGAACTCACCGCAGCCCCACGTCGGCTGCCAGTCATTCTCGAACACCAACCCCACCCGCACTCGGAGCAAGCCCGAACGATTCGACCGAAAACGAGAGAACCCCAGGTCGTCCGACCTGGGGTTGTGTCGTGGAGCTGCGGGGAAATGAACCCCTGCCCTCTTCCGTGTCATGCAGTCAGATCGTGTTCGGTGACGTTCGCCGACGTTCGGGTGCTGTTGGTCCCCCCGGTGGTCCTCTGCAATGGTCTCGCACCGGATCGACTCGACCGGGAGGCGACGAGCAGAAGATGCCCCCACTCAACCTGCATCAGGCCGTGTCCCATCTCCTCCGGCGAGGTTCACTGCCTCGATCACCGTTCGTACCCGTTGCTGTTGAACGATGGCGTTGCGCTCGAAGAAGCGAGCGCACGCGTTCGCGAGCGGCTGTCCTCCGAGGCCCGTGGAAAAGAACTCCATCGACCAGGTGTACAGGGTTCCTTCCGGGCACAACTCGAACATGTGCCTCGCCGCTGCGACCACGGGGCGAGCGGGTTTGGTCGATCTGAACGCCATTCGGCTGCCTGGTTCCCACTCGGTCGTCTCGCTCGTCACCGAGACCGCGATGCCGAGCATCTTGAAGCGGATGCGGTTGTGGACTCCGAGCCCCATGGATCCACCGTCGGGTTCGTAGCTCACGACGGCCGGGTCGATGACGGACGCGGTCGCAGGATCCGCGAGGAACCCGAACACCTGAGCTGGTGTGGCCCGGATGCGGGTGGTCGCCGAGAAGGCGGTCTTCATCGTGATCTATTCCTCCGTGTCGAGGGTGCGGCCGGTGGGGGCGATGGCGACAGTCTGCTCCGGTCCGTGTGCGCGATCGACCGAACGGATGGGGTCAAGCGGTGGGTTCGAGGCGGACGGTGATCCCGGTCGCCAGGATGAACAGGGGAAGGAGCATCGTCCCGATGAATCCGAGTGGGCCGAGTGGGGCCAGAACCCCGACGACCACGGATGTGATTGCGAGCCACTTGGGCAGTGCCCCGGTGCGGAGTCCAGCGAGTCCGGTGCCGATGTAGGTGGCGATCATTGCGGCCATGAGGGGCAGGAACCCGGCGTCGGCGATGGTGGCGATGGTGCGGATCGTGGACTCGTCGCCGTAGTCGACTGCTTTCCACATGGCGAGGTCGGTCACGACCCATGATGCGACGGTCGCCGCCACGGCGGCGAGGCCGAGGAAGGCGACGTCGGCCAGCCAGGAGCGCCCCCCGGCACGAATGGCGTTACGAAGAGCGGCACCGAAGAACAGCAACAGTCCCACGAGGACCATGCCGGTGTAGCTGCCGATTTGCATGGCGCTCTTGCTCTGATCGTAGGCGCCGACGATGTCGGCAAGCTCGGCGTCGTGGGAGAGGTCGGAACCGGTCGCGACCATGGCGACGAAGATGGCCGCAACGGCGCTGGCCATCGCGACGAGGGTGAGTCGTCGGGGCGATTCGATCGGCACCGAAGAAGCGGTCTTCGAGAGGGTGGGCGTGGTCTGGTCCATGGTCGGCTCCTGGGTGTGCCTCGGCTGTGTGCGTCCCAGCGTTGGGCTCTGACCGCTCCGGTACCTCCGCCAGATGGCCGGTTTCGCCGGAAGCTCGGCCATGTGGCCGAGGTTCTGGGGCGACCGAACGCGGAGGATGCGTGCATGACGAACGACACGACGACACGGGGCGATGACGTTGCCATCGCCCGCCGCTTGCTGACAGCAGTCAACGAGCGGGACTTCGACGAGGCCGCAGCGTTGCTGGCACCGGAGTATCGAGCAGAGTGGCCGGACGCCGAGTTCGATCTGGCCGGGTCGTTCGCGCGCGAGATCCAGATGATGACCGGCCTGCCCGACACCTTGTTCGGCATCGATGCGATGTCGTCGACCGATGACGGCCGGGTGCTCGTGGAGGCGACGGTCACCGGCACACACACCGGCGTGTTGGAGCTCCCCCACGGTGTGGTGCTCCAGCCGACCGGGCGGGCGGTGTCGCTGCAGTTCGTACTGCTGATGCGGTTCGTCGAGGGCCGGCTGGTGCACGAACGGCTGTTCTTCGATCACCACGAGTTGATCCACCAAATCACCTGCGCCATTTGAGCAACGATGATGCCGTGACGACGCCACGTGCACTGCGGGCTCTCCTCGCGGCGAAGAACCCGGAGAGCGACGGGACTGGGCTGACGGTCTGGCTCCACGCGAACGTCGCCGATGCGCTGCAGCAGGCGCTGACGCTGCTCTCCGACGACTCGGTGCCGGCGATGTGTGCCGTCGTCGACGCCGGCGAGATCGAGACCGCCTTGGCCGACCCTGCCGATGACCCAGGCATGCGCCGGGCACTGGCCGTGCTGCGAGCTGCGCGCCCCCGACAGCTGCTGGTCACCGGCGCAGCGGTCGACCTGATGGCGCGGCCGCTGTTCAACGTCGAACTGGTCGACCGCGGCGCGCACCGTGTGCACGGCTTTGATCGGCCGGTCAGGCTGTTCAGCGCGCGGAGCCCGGGTTTGTCCGACGCCGAGCTCCGGACGATCGACACGGCGGCGGCATCGATGCCCGTGCCCACCACTCCGCTGATCGGCCGAGGTGAACTGCTGGACGAACTCGTTGCGGCGATCCGTCGCGATCGCGTGGTGACGCTCACGGGCGCTGGGGGCTCGGGCAAGACGCGTCTGTGCATCGAGGTGGTATCAGCGGTCGCGGGTGAGTTCGACGCTGTGCACTGGGTGGATCTCGGCACCGTGACGAATGCGGTCGGTGTCGTGGACGAGGTCGCTGCCGTGATCGGG
Organism: Actinomycetota bacterium; assembly: GCA_963169665.1. Classification (GTDB taxonomy): domain Bacteria; phylum Actinomycetota; class Acidimicrobiia; order Acidimicrobiales; family Ilumatobacteraceae; genus VFMC01. The sequence continues at coordinate 31,099 of CAUJET010000170.1, forward strand.
CTGCAGGGCGGGAGGAGCGCCGGCCTGGTGGATCGGATCGTGCATCGCGTGCGCGGCGAGCAGACCCTGCTGGTGTTCGACAACGCCGAGCACCTCGTCGAAGCCACCGCGACGATGGTCACCCATCTGCTCCATCGCTGTTCCGAGGTGCGGATCGTGGTGACGAGCCGCGAAACGCTCGGCATCGAAGGCGAGATCGTCCGCAGCGTTCCACCACTCGAACTCCCCTCCGTACCCACCCCGGACGCAGTCGCCGCGAGCGAAGCAGGAAGCTTCCTGGTCGACCGCCTCGGCCGCGCTGGACTTCGTATCGTCCCGGATGAAGCGAACGCCGCGCTCGTCCATCGCATCTGCATGCGCCTGGACGGCATTCCGCTTGCGCTCGAGTTGGCAGCCGCCCGTGGCGCCACACTGTCGCTGGACGAGCTCGCCGCCCAACTCGACAGGCGTTTCTCACGTCTGTCCGCGACGCGTCGTGACGCGGTCCCTCGCCAGCGAACCCTCGATGCGTCCGTCCGTTGGAGCCACGACCTGTTGACCGCCAGCGAGCAGGTGGCGTTCCGGCGACTCGCGGTGTTCAGCGGTTGGTTCCGGCCGGCCGACGCCGTGGCGATCGTCGGCGACGAGGTGGACCACGGATCCGATCTCGTCCGCCGCCTCGTCGATCAGTCACTCGTGATGCGCCGAGCCGACGGCCACCTGCGCCTGCTCGAGACCGTCCGATCCTTCGCCGAAGACCGGCTGGACGAATCGGGCGAAGCACTCGAATCTCGCGACCGTCACGTTCGCTGGCTCCTCGAGTTCAGCCGCGACATCGAGCCGGTGTTCGATGGACCCCACCCCTCACACGCCATCGTCGAGATCAGCGCCCGCCTCGGCGACCTGCGAGCTGCGCTGTTCCACTGCGAAACGACACGACGCAGCGCCGACATGTGGACGCTGCTCGCGCGGCTCGCCAACTACTTCTGGTATCAAGGAAACCTCGACGAAGCACTCGGCTGGTTCGCCCGTGCGGCAACCGTCGACGACGGATCCGACCCGTCCGCAGCAGCGGCGGGCCGAGTGGCGGCGGCGCTCCTGGCCACCTCGCGAGGCGATCACGACGAGATCATCACTGCCACCGAACAGGCGATCCACGCTTCGATCGCGGCTGGCGACCGACGATCCGAAGGGCGCGCCAGAGTGCTCGCTGGTGCGCACCTCACCTGGAGCGACCCCACCAGAGGGAGCGACGCAATCGCCCAGGCAACCACGATCTGCGACGAGTCAGCAGACCGGTCGTGGGCGACATGGGCACGATGCGGCTCCGCGCTGGCGCTCACCTTCCTTGGACGCCCGCTCGACGCGATCGCAGAGCTCGAGACTGCAGAGCGCATCGCGCGGAGCACCGACATCCGACGGCTGATGATGGAGGTGCTCGCTCGCCGATGCATCTCCGAGTACCAGCTCGGCCGATGGGGCGACTGCACCACCACGATCGGGCGCGGCCGCGCCCTCGCCGCAGGCTTCGCGAACGTCAACGTCACCGCCTGCTTCGACGCCGTCGAGGCAATGCTCGCCACCGAAACAGGCCGAGCAGCAGACGCCGCCGACAAGATGAAAGAGGCCATCACGCGCCACCTCCGCGAGGGCGAACTCCAGTTCCTCCCATGGTTCGTCCACGCTCGCGCGCTCGCGCTGATCGCGACCGGCTCACCAGCCGACGCGATTACTCTCGTGCGCAGCGTCCGCGAACACCCCGACCTGCAGTGGGCCTCGATCTACCGGCATTGGCTCGACCACACCCTGGCCACGGCGCTGCTCGACCTCGACGAGCGAACCGAAGCCCGCCGTGTCGCACTTCGCCTCCTCGACGACGCCACCACGATCGGAAACGAACTCGACGCGGCCCGCGGCAGCATCCTGCTCGCACGATTGGACCTGAGCGACGGCGAGATCCTCCAGGCCGAACGCCGCGCGCACGACGCGCTCACCACACTCGTCGGCCTCGGCGCTGTCCCAGCAGCCCTCACAGCCCTCCACGTCCTGACCCTCACCGATGAGCTGCTCGGACGATCCGCACGCGCCGCGACCGTTGCCGAACGCCTCGTCGTCGCCCGGCACGAGCTGATCTCAGGAACCACGCCCGACCTCACACCCGAGGTCGAACTCGTCCGTCGCGCTCGGGGCGAACGAGGACGGCCCACGTTCGGATGGGACAGCCTCACCCCCGCCGAGCTCAACGTCGTCAGGCTCGTCGCAGACGGGCTCACCAACCCCGAGATCGCCACACGGCTCGTCATGGGACGCACCACCGTGAAGACCCACGTCTCCAGCGCGCTCCGCAAGCTCGCCCTGACCAGCCGCACCCAACTCGCCACCGAGTACCGCGCCCGATCACCACACTGACGAGAGGACGCGCGACGACACATCATCCGCCCGATCTCGCCTGCCCGGGCGAAGCGCTGCCTACCCGGTCGTGTCGGGATCGACGATGGTGTGGACGTGGTAGCGTGCCGTGTGGTCGGCGTCGGCGCCCGCGGGCGCCGCCTGTGCGTACAGGTTCGGAGCACCTGCCCGCCCGAAGGGATCGTCGGCATCGGTCGCCGCGACCACGAGCTCACCGTTGACATGCAACTCAAGTCGGTAGCCGTCCGGGTCGGGCCGGCAGACCACACGCAGTTCGATCTCACCATCGATGAGCCGACCGCTGGGACTGCTCGCCAAGGTCGCTGCCGCCGCCATCCCGAGCCCTTGTTCGGTGATCTCGGCGCCGTCATCGCCGAGCAGGAGCCGGTACCAACGTGCGCTGCCCTCGAGCTCCTCGTACGCGCACTCGACACCGACCGCGCCAATTCCCTCCACGCTGAGCGATGTGGTCACCTCGACCGCTTCGATGTCGTCCTCGACCGCGATCAACGTGTCGGGAGACCGCCGGTCGCTCTGGCCCGCCGGAAGCTCCCAGACGTAATCGCCATCGTCGAATCTCTGGAACGGGCCGCCCCAACCGTTCGAGTCGTCGTTGAACGCGTCGACGAAGGGAAGGAGGGCATCGATCTCGTCGACACCGCCGGCGGTGCTCGCCGGAACCGAAGTGGTGGTCGAGGCCGCCACGGCCGCAGTCGTCGCCACCGTCGCGTTCTGCCCGGCGCGCCCCGTGGCCGGATCGTCACCGTCACCGCACCCGGTCACGAGTACGGCCGACATCAACACGACTGAGGCTGTGCTGCCGATGAATCTCCGTCGCATCAGGCACTCCGCGGACGACGTGCATCCAGGCCGGCGGGCGCCGCTGGCGATGGCGAAACACGCGGCCGCAGGGCGAGCCAATGCCCGACGGCCAGCAGCACGGAAGCGGCCACGAGTACCGACCTCACCGGTCCGGGCATCGTGACGAGCGTCGACACGCCACCAAGACCGATGAGCCGCATGTAGCTACCGCTCCCGAGGGACATCAACCCGCATCCCAAGATCGCCAGCAGCCATCCGGCGTCAGAACGGGCTCGGTGCGAAGCCACCTCCGTCAACGTCCGGTCCCAATCGGCATCGCCGAGAGGTTGCAACAACAGGCGGGCGACCACGAGCACCGCAGGTCCGGCGAAGAACACGGCTCTGGGCAACGGACTCGATGCTTCCCGCTGGTCGCCGACCTCGGAGGTCTCGTGCAGGTTCATTGATCAGTACTCCTGATTCTTCCGTTGCGGTGGGTCCGGTCGGCTGGCCGAACAGCGGACTCGGGAACGACTCGACACATCCGAGGTTGATCACGCCGCGGGTCATCCACATGTGCATTGTCACGGGGCTCACCTGGCCGGAACCTCCGCCAGATGGCCGACCTCGTCGACAAGGCCGGCCGACGCGATCCCACGAACAAGTGGCACCTGCTGACGAGCCCAGGCGCCCACCGCCGAGTTCGAGCCGCGACCTGCACAGGGCCCGACGCGGCCGGCACATGTACGTGTGCCACGAACGCACACGTTCGGCCGCCGCCCACCGGACGGGCAACGTCGACGGCACTCGACACGCCCGAATCCGGTTGCTGTCGCCTCGAGATCACGTCACATCGATGAACTCAACCATGCCTTGGACGAAGTGGGGCGGTCCATCGCCCTCGAACTCGTTGCCCGCGGTCGAGCCGATCGGGATCGGGCAGAAGAGGATGTACTGACCTGGCGTCAGATCGAGCAGCAGGTAGTCACGGTCGCCGGGTGCGAGGAAGAGCCCGGAGACTCGCTCGAAGCGCTCCCCGAACGCTGCCTCGGGATCAGCAGCCCGACCCACCTCTGCGAAGACCTCCTCAGCGGTACCGGTCTCTCCCGCACGGAGGCGAGCGACCTCGGCGAGGTGGATCTCCTCGCCCTCGTTGACGATCTCCAAGCTGTAGCGGCCGGAGCCCGTCGGGAGCTCGGCATCGAAGCTGAAGTCAGCGGCCACCACATCGACCGTCTCGAATCCGCACTCGGCCACGTCGAACGCATGGGCCGCCTCGTCAGCGGCGACCATCTCGGGCGTCTCCATGGCGGCGAAATCCCCCGTCCGAAGCACCTCGTCGAAAGCCTCTGCGAAAATGGTCGCCTCGTCGGCGAGCATGCCTGGAGCGAGGGACACCACCTCATCGACGAGCGGCCTCAGGTCTGCGAGGGCCTCGGTGTCGGGCTCGTCGAGGAGCCCGAAGGCCTGGTCGAGGACGAGGGTTGCATTGCAGTACCCGTCCAGGTCGTCGGACCTGTTGGTGGCCGCTGATGTGGCGGGAGGGGCGCTGGTGACGGGTCCGTCGTCGCTGCAGCCAGCACCGGTCAGCGCGACGAGGAGCGCTGCGCTGAGGACGAGACGGGAAGTGTTGCGGTTCATGAGTCCACCATCGCTGACCACCAGCGACGGAACCTCCCCCACCTGGCCGAACTGCGACCGGCACCGCTCACGGGCCGCGCAAACGCCGTCATCTTCACGCGCCATCACCTCGTCGCCACCACGACGGTGGCCAAGCGTCAGACGTGGAGCTGAGGAGAAGTGAACCCCTGACCTCTTCCATGCCACTCTCCGGCACCCCGTCCGTGGACGTTCGTGGACGTCCGCAACACCCTCTGAGCTGGCTGTACGTACGTGGATGTTCAGTCGCTACTACTCGCCTCACTACTCGCTTGCGAGCAGCGGACTGTGGCGAGGCCGAGGTGGCTAGTCGGTGCTGCCGAGGATGTGGATGGCGATGGCGGCGTTGTCGAGCTCGACGAAGCCGCCCGCGTTCTGGGTGAGGGCGAGGCGTGCGCCGTCGATCTGGCGAGGGCCGGCCTGGCCCCGGAGCTGGACGACCGCTTCGTGGATCTGGCCGAGTCCGGTCGCGCCGATGGGGTGACCCCGCGCGACCAGTCCCCCACTGGGGTTCACCGGGATTCGGCCGCCGAGCGACGTGGCGCGCTCGGCAACGAGCTTCGGACCGTCACCGGGCGCTGCGAGGCCCAGGTCCTCGTACTCCCACACCTCGGCAGGCGCGACCGCGTCGTGGAGTTCGACCAACGACAGGTCGGCCGGACCGATGCCTGCCGTCTCGTAGGCGCGACGTGACGCCTTCACGACCGCGTTGCCGTCGACGCTCGGATCGGCGGACCCCGAGGAGATCACCGACGCTAGCACTTCGACGGGTCGGCCCGTACAGCGAGCCAGCACGTCCTCGCAGACGATCACCGCCGCTGCGGCACCGTCGCTGAACGGCGAGCACATCAGCAACGTGAGCGGGTCGATGATCGACCTGCTCGCCAGCACGGCAACGGCATCGAGCTCGGCGCCGAACTGGGCGAGCTCGTTGGCGGCGCCGTGTCGGTAGTTCTTGGCGGCGACCTCGGCGAACACCCGGCTGGTGCATCCTGTCCGCTCCATGTAGTTCCGTGCGAGGGAGGCGTACAGCTCCATGAACGCGGAACGGCCGGTCGGTGCGTCGCCCTCGGCGTACGTCTCGACGTCGAGGCCGCGCCCGATGGCCCGTGCGACGTCCGCCTTCGGTGCGCTGGTCATCACTTCGCAGCCGACCGCCAGGCTCACGTCGACGGCACCGGACGCCACCGACATCCAGGCGAGGTGGAGTGCGCTCGACGCAGATGCGCAGGCGTTCTCGACGTTGATCACCGGGATGTCGGCGATGCCGAGCGAGCGCAGGGCCACCTGGCCGGCGATCATCTCCTGATGGGTGGTCGACGCGCCGAGCGCGTTCGCGACGAACGCACTCTCCACCGCCGTGGCACTCAGCCCTGCGTCATCGAGTGCGGCGCGAGCGGCGGTGACCGCCAACTGCTTGTACGACTGGTCCGGGTGCTTCCCGAATCGGGTCATGCCGACGCCGACGATGAACACCCGTCGCATGCGGTGTGTCCCGCTCAGCCAGCGGCCAGCGCGGTGAACACGCGGGTCCACAGGTCGCGCTCTCGACCCACCGGATCGCCCACGACTGCGGACGTCCCGGCATCCAGCAGCATCGTCGCCCTCGTCGACGTGTCGTACGCCGTCCACCCGGGCAGGTGGACCGATGCAGGCCGGCCGTCGGCGATGAAGCCGCGCCACGCGTCGTGGACCGATGTCGCGAGCTCACTGTCGACGTCACCGGACAGCCGGCGCACCGTCGGGTCGTCGGGATCGGCGAACACGTAGCCGAGCTCGGCCCCATGGATCGCGCCGATGTCACGGCCGTCGAGCACCGTCGGCCGATCGAAGCGGTACAGGTATGCCGGAGCGTGCATCGATGCGAGCTCGACGATGGCGAGCGTGGCCTGGCCGAAGGCCGCGTCGGAGTTGATCGCCCCGGTCAGTCGGAAGTCGGACAGGTCAGGCCGGATCGACCGATAGGTGTCGACGATCTCCGACGCGAACGGGCCGAAGCCGGCGGTCACCGAGTCGAGCATGAATGCGCCCACCCCTGCGTCGGGCGCGGTCCCGCCCATGGCGTGGTCGAGGTGCAGCATCACCTCGTCGCGTGTCCACCCGCCGAGCACGGCGATGCCCGCAGCCGCACCCGACGCGAGCGCGGCCATCGGATCGCCCACGATCACGTCACCGTCGATCACCGGCACGAAGGCCATACCGGTGCGACCCGCGAGCCCGAAGCGTTCGAGGTTCACCCGGTCGAAGCTCTCGTTCGACAGGCGTTGCTGTGCGGCGAGCAGTTCGTCGACCGGCACCCCTGCGAGTGCGTCGATGTCGCGATCCGCAATGCCGAGCACCTCGGCGAGGTAGGTGGTGACACCGCGTGCGGAGTCGGGGTCGATCGCGAGCGGCGCCGCGGCCGACTGGACGATGGCCCGGGCGAACAGACCACGAGCCCGCGGGGATCCCATCAGGAGCGCGACGCTCATCGCTCCGGCGGAGTGACCGGCGAGGGTGACCCGCGCGGGGTCGCCACCGAACAGGTGGATGTGTTCCTGCACCCAGGTGAGCGCAGCGATCTGATCGTGGAGACCGAGGTTGGCCGTAGTGCCTTGCTGAGGGTCGTCGACGTAGGCGAAGCCCTCGACGCCGAGACGATGGTTGACGGTCACCTCGACGATGCCGTCACGGGCGAACGCGCCGCCCTGATAGGTCGGGTCGCTCCCGGCGCCGACGGCGAACCCGCCGCCGTGGATCCACACGAGCACCGGGAGGCCGGCAGCACCGAGCTCGGGCGCACGCACGTTGAGGGTGAGTGCACCTGCGCTCGACGCCACCTTGGTGCTGTAGACGGCGCCCACCGCACCGAAGCACGGTAGCTGCGGCAGCGAGGGCCCGAGCTGCGAAGCGTCGACCTCACCGGCCAGGCGTCGCAGGCGCGGCCGCCGGAATCGATCGGCACCGAGCGCCGGGTCGGCGTAGGCGATGCCACCGAAGCGGTGCGTGCCACGGTCGGGCACTCCCCGGACGGTGCCACCGTCGAACGAGAACGTGGTCATCGGTCGTCTCCTCCTGATCTCAGGACGTGCTTGCGGATCTTGCCCACCGAGGTGCGTGGGAGCCGGTCGACGAACTCGACGTGGCTCGGCACCTTGAAGCGCACCATGCGTTCCCGACAGAACTCGACGATGTCCGCCTCGGTGGCGGTGACACCGTCGTGCAGCACGACGAACATCTTGATCGCTTCGTCGCGGATGTCGTCGGGCACACCGATGGCCGCGCTCTCGAACACCGCCGGGTGCTCGTTGACGACACGCTCGACCTCGGCGGCCGCCACGTTCTCGCCCGAACGCTTGATCATGTCCTTCTCGCGATCGAAGAAGGCGAGGGCCCCCGTCGACTCGACCCTGACCATGTCGCCGGTGTGCAGCCAGCTCTCGCGCATCGCCGCATCCGTCGCTGCCGGGTCGTCGAGGTAGCCGGCCATCAGCGTCACGCCGGGCACTCCGCTGACGAGCAGTTCGCCGACCTCGCCGATGCCGACGTCGTCACCGTTCGCGTCGACCACTCGCACCGCGGTGCCGGTCGGTCGACCGATCGTCATGTCGTCGCGACGGCGGTACAGCGGGTTGGCGACGGGCGGCGCGATCGTCTCGGTCATGCCATACCACTGGACGAGCGGGCAGCCGAATCGGCGCTCGAACTCGTCGAGCTGATCGGCGGTCAGGTTCTGCGCGAACCAGGTGACCCGCAGGGAGTCGGGCGCCTCAGCCGGATCGAACGGTTGGGCGAGGATCATCCGGATCGGCGCCGCGAAGAGGCTCCCGAGCGTCGCCGCGTGCCGCTTCGCCTGGGCACCCCAACCGGACGCCGAGAACCGGTGCATCACCGCGATCGACGCGCCAGACACCAGCGCCGACATCGTCGAGTAGTACTGGGCGTTGGCGTGGAACAGCGGCAGCACGACCAGCCACCGGTCGGTCGGCCCCATGCGCACGTGTGCAGCGATGGCCTCGCCGGCGACGAGGTAGTTCGCGTGCGTCACCACCACACCTTTGGGTCGGCTCGTGGTGCCCGAGGTGTACAGCACGGCGAGCGGCGTACGTGGGTCGAGGGCAACCGGAACGACCGTCGACGGGGAGACGCACCGCGAGTCGAAGTCGGCGCCGAGCGACACCACCGGTGCAGCGGTCGCCGAGCGCACGTCATCGGCTCGGTCGGCGTCGGCGACCACCGCCGTGCACTTCGAGTGTTCGAGCATGAACGCCAGTTCGTGCACCGTGCTCTGCGGGTTCATCGGCACCATCACCGCACCGATCAACGCCGCGCCGAACCAGCAGGCGAAGAACTCAGGCCGGTTGCCGATCACCATGCCGAACCGGTCACCCCGGCCGACGTGCAGGCTCTCGAGCACGGCGGCGCCGCGGTGGGCGAGATCGAGGGTCGCCGCGTAGCTGTAGGTCGTGACGGTGCCGGCCTCGTCCTCGTGCACGAGGAACGGTGCGTCCGGTGCGTCGGCGGCCCACTCGACCAGCAGCGTCCCGACGGTGTGGGTGCCGAGCGGGAGCATCGGTGCGCTCACGTCGCGCCCGCACGTTCCCGGCCGAGCGACGACGAGATCGCGACGGCCACCACGAGCGACGCACCGAAGAAGACGTCGTTGATCCAGTACGGCACACCCCAGAGCGTCAGCCCGTTCACGCCGAAGCCGAGCAGCATGATCGCGACGAGCGTGCCGACCACGTTGTACCTGCCGGGTCGGATGGCGGTGGCGCCGAGCGCAGCTGCGGCGAGCGCCTGCAGCATGTAGTTCGCGCCCGAGCGAGGGTCGCCCGTGCCGTTGCGGGCCACCAGCAGCGCCCCGCCCACCGATGCGAAGAACGCCGATACGACGAAGCTGCGGCGCACCGCACGATCGACGTCGATGCCGACGAGGCGCGCCGATTCGGGGTTCGATCCGATGAAGTGCAGATGACGGCCGAACGGCACCTGCGTCAGCAGGTACCAGACGGCGACCGCGACGACCGCGAGCACGAACGTCACGTTGGGGATGCCAGCCTGCTCACCGGAACCGAATCGGACGAAGCTCTTCGAGATGCCGTTCGAGATCGTCTGGCCCTCGGTGTAGGCCTGGATGAGACCGGCGACGAAGGTGGCCATGCCGAGCGTGGCGATCAGCGCGTTCACACGGAACCGGGTGACGACGATGCCGTTCACGACCCCGACCATCGTGCCGATCGCGATGCCGACGACGAGCGCGACCACGAGCGGGAGATCGAATCTCGACATGGCCGCCGCGATCGCGATCTGCGAGAGGCTCGCGATCGCGCCGACGGAGAGGTCGAAGTTGCGGCACACCAACGGCGCGAGCGATCCGAGTGCGAGCACGCCCAGCACCGATTGGTTGGCCAACACCGACGACAGGTTGGCGTGCGACGCGAACAGGTCGGAGGTCTCCGGTGCGATCGCGAAGAACACGAACATGAGGACGAAGATGATCACGAGCGCGTAGGGCTCGAGGGTCGGACCGAGCCGGGTCCGCGCGGGGACGGCCGTCGAGGTCATGCTGCCTCCAGTGGGGCGAAGGAGAGCTCGGTCAGCCGAGCCGGGGTGAGTTCGTGTCGGGCGAGTTCGGCCACCTGCCGACCGGATCGCATCACGATCACCCGGTCGCACAGCAGGCACAGCTCGTCGAAGTCGGACGAGACCACGAGCGCTGCCGTGCCGAGCTCGACGGCCTGTTCGACGATCCGGTGGATCTCCGCCCGCGCCCCGACGTCGACACCTTGCGACGGTTCGTCGAGCAGCAGGAGCGTCGGGCGGCGTTCGAGCCAGCGGGCGAGCACGACCTTCTGGCGGTTGCCGCCGGAGAGCGTCGACATCGTCTGCCGCTCGCTCCGGGTGCGGATGCCGAACTCGCGGATGAGGCGCGTCGCATCGGCGTGTTCGGCGGCGTGGTCGAGTCGACCGCGCCGGAGGTAGCGACGGACACCGACGGCGAGCAGGTTCGAGCCCACGTCGAGATCGCCGAAGGCCGCATCGCGATCACGGTCCTCCGGCACGTAGGCGACGCCGGCGGCGATCGCCGACGGGATGCCGCCCGCTCCGAGATCGGTGCCGTTCACGTGGACCTGACCCCGGGTCGGAGCGGTGACACCGGCGATCATCTTGACGACCTGCGAGCGGCCGGAGCCACGCATGCCGGCGATGCCGACCACTTCTCCCCTGCCGACCCGCAACGACAGGTCGTGCACCGAGCCACCGCTCAACCCGGTCACCACCAGACCGTGGTCCGATGCGGTCGCCGGCTCGAACACCGGCCTCGCCCATCGCTCGGGGATGTCGGAGCCGACGATCAGCGCGACGAGATCGCGGTACTCCAAGCCCTCACGTTCGCGGGTGACCACGTGGCGACCGTCGCGCAGCACGGTCACGTCGTCGGCCACGTCGAGCACCTCGGACAGGTGATGCGTGATCAGCACGATCGCGTGCCCGTCGGCTGCGTAGCGACGGAGCATCTCGCGCAGGAAAGCGGACTCGTGCTCGGGCAAGGAGGCGGTCGGCTCGTCGAGGACCAGCACACCGTTACGCGACGAGGGTCCCTGGTCGTACAGGGCACGGGCGATCGCGAGCATCGTCCGTGCAGCGGGGCGCAACGATCCCGTCGGCGCTGCCGGGTCGACGTCGAGCCCGAAGCGTTGGAGCAACGCTCGCACCGACGTGTCGAGCGCGGCCCGGTCGATCTTGCCGCCGGGCCCGGTCGGATAGCCGGTCACCACCGCGACGTTGTCGGCGACGCTCATGTCGTCGAAGACGCCGATGTCCTGGTGCACGAAGCGGAGCCCCGCATCTCGTGCCCAGGAGGGCGTCAGCTCGGAGGCGGCGACCGTGCGGTCACCGATGGTGACCGTGCCGCGGGCGTCGCGGTTGACGACGCCGGCCAACAACTTCACCAGGGTCGACTTCCCCGAGCCGTTGCCGCCCACCAGGCAGTGGACGGTGCCACGCCGGATCTCCAGCGTGACACCGTCGAGTGCCGCGACACCGGCGTACGACTTCCCGAGGCCGGCGAGCGCCAGCCCAGGACGTGCGAGACCGGAAGGCTCGGTCACCTCAGCCAACTCCCCAGATCTTCTGGTAGTTGGTGCGGTAGTCGCCGATGCCGTCGTAGGTGACGCCCTCGGCCGGCAGGTTGTGCTCGGCGTCGACGAGCTGCATGCCGATGCCCGAGTCGACCTCCGGCTCGCCCTGGAAGATGCGGTTCAGCGCATCGACGGTGGCCCAGCCCATCCACGGATACGGCACGGCGACGCACGCGTCCTGGCCGGCATTCGTTCGGATCAGCTCGACGTTCGACGAGAGGCACTCGCCACCCATGACCGTCAGATCAGCGGCCCGGCTCGAGCCGGTCACCGCGGCGGCCCCGCCGAGGAGCAACGCCGTGTCGTACGGGAACACCACGATGTTCGCCGAACCGTGCTGCAGCAACCCGGCCTCGGTCTTCGCCCGCAACTCGGGCCCGTACAGATCGGTGAGGTTGAACGGGACCTCGTTGATCGTGCAGTCCGCACACACCTCGTCGAGCGCGGTGTGGAACGCACGGCTGGCGATGGTGACCCCGAGGTAGTCGGGTTCGGTCATCTCGATGATCTCGGCCGAGTCCCCACCGACGCTGGTGATCCACGCGGCCCGGGCGAGCGCGCTGTCGCGGGTGACCGCGTCGGGACCGCCGGGCACGGCCTGATAGATGCCGCCGTCGAACAGCTTCGGGCCGCCGACGTCGGGGATGTCGCAGTCGTTGCCCACGACGCCGTAGATGACGACTCCGGCCTCCTTGGCCTGCTCGAGTGCGGCCTGCACCGGCTGGCACTCGACGATGTTCAGCACGATCGCGTCGGCACCGGCGGCGACGGCCTGGCGGATGCCGTCGTTCCACGTGGTCGGTGAGCCTGCGCCGTCGAACACCGTGGTGGTCCACCCGAGCAGGTTCCCGGCGTCGGTGACCCCCTGGGAGACGTTGGCGACCGACGGCGATGCCGATGCGAGCGTGATCACCCAGATGGTCTTGCCGGTCACCGGCGTCGGTGCGCTCGTCGGCAGATCGCGGAACGTGCCGGCGTAGTAGGTCTCGAGCAGCGAGTCGACCGTGACCGCTTCGGTGGTCGGCGTCGCTGTCGTCTCGCTCTCGGCTGCAGTGGTGTCCGTCGCCTCCGTCGCCTCCGTCGTGGCGGCAGACGGCTCAGCAGCCGCTTCCGTCGTCGCCGTGTCGGCTGCTGCCGTCGTGGCCGGCGCGCCGGTGGCGCCGGTGGCGTCGCTCGACTCCCCGCACGCCGCCATCGTCATCGCTGTCAACGTGCACAGCGCGATCCCGGTCTTCCATCGGAACATGTGACCCCCTCGGTCTGGACTTCCCCTGTCCCGACGAAGGTACGGAGATGTCGACGGCGGAGATATGTCCCGTCCGGACGAAGATCGAGACGATCTCCTGTCCGTTCCGGACCACCGATGTCACTCGGCCGGGGTGGCACCTCGGGGTGCGAAGCGTGCGGCACCGCGATACGACGCGAGACCGACGCCGGGCGCCGCGACCTGCTTGGCGCCGACGGTGTTGCGGAGCACACCGATGCCCGACGCCTCGAGCTCGACGACGTCGCCGGGCTGGATCCAGCGGTTCAGTTCGAGGCCGCATCCGCCGCCGACCGTGCCGACGGCGAGGAACTCGCCCGGGACCAATGGCTCGGCGTACGACGCCCAGGCGAGCACCTCGGCGAAGGAGTACCGGCGGCCGGCGCTCGTGCCCCTGGCCCACTCCTCGCCGTTCACCCGGGCGACGAGCTCGATCGCGAACTCGTCGATCTCGTCGATCGTCGTGAGGCACGGGCCCATCACGTTGCAGAAGTCCTTGCTCTTCGACGGGCCGATCATCATCGACATCTCGAGCATCTGGATGTCGCGAGCGCTGACGTCGTTGAAGATCGTCACGCCGGCGATGTGGCGGGCCGCCTCGTCGACGCTGAGGTCGACGCCCGTCCCGGCGACGTAGAAGCCGAGCTCGAGCTCGAAGTCGAGCTGATCGGAGTACGCCGGCCAGTCGAGCTCTGCGTCGGGCCCGACCACGGTGAACGGGTTGCCCTTGTAACAGATGGGCATCTGCTCGAACGCGGGTGACATCTTCATGCCCGACCCGGCGGCGTGTTGTTCGTAGGTGAGGTAGTCGCGGATGCGGGGCGGGCGAGGCACGGGGGCCAACAGCCGCACCGCCGAGCGGTCGACGAGCGCAGCCGGCCGGGCACCGTTGCCCACACGATCACGCGCTGCGCCGAGCACCTCCCGCATCACCGGCAGCGCTGCGTCCCAGTCGGCGAGGAGCCCGATCATCGTGTCGGCGAGCAGCGCGGCATCTGGCACGAGTTCGGCCCGACCGGCGACGAGATCGACGATCGTCTCGTCGTCGAGCAGGGCGCCGACCCGCTCGCTCGAACCGTCGCTGAAGGTGACGAGGCGCATGATCAGCCGGCGTGGCGGGCGCGGGCGTCGCCCCAGAGATCCGACGGGGGCATCTGGTAGATCTCATCGTCCGCGATCGCGGCGCCGCGGTACACGGCGTCGTGCGGCGCTCGCTGGCCGAGTGCCGGGTGCAGCGGCGGGTAGTCGCGGGTGAGGTTCACGGCGACGTGCTCGCGCAATGCCTCCATCGCCGTCTGGCGGTGGAGGATCTTCCAGACGCCGTCACGACGCTCGAACACGTCGAGGTAGCGGCCCTCGCCCTGCTGATCGATGAAGCGGTCGTCGTCGAGCTGGATGTGGTGCAGCACGTACCACTGACACTCGGCCACGGCACGGTCACCGTCGATCTCGATGATCGGGTTGGTGATCGAGTGCTGCGAGTTCGGGATCTCGCGCAGCAACGGGATCACGTAGTCGGCGAACTCGTGCGCGTTGCCGTTCCAGAACCAGTGGCAGTCGGTGGCGTCGGGCCAGTAGCACGACTTGAACAGCTCGATGTCGCCACGGTCGGCGCCGCGGGCGTAGCGGTACATCACGTCACGGATGGCTTCCTGGGCTTCGAGCCGTTCCAGGCGTGCCACCAGGCCAGCGATCATCTCCGACGTTGCTTCCGTTTGTGCGGTCATGTGTCCCCCTCGAACGAACCGAGCTTCGACCGTAAACGAATCGACCGCGTCTGGCTACGTCCCGACGGAACGAACCTCCACCCCTATGCTCGTCCCGTCGAGACAAGGCACCCGGGGGTCCCATGGCAGCCAGAACACGCACCGTGAAGGCCACTGCGGACCAGAACGGACGAACGGCCGGATCGGCGTTCGAGGCCCTGTTCCACATCGGCGCACAGATCCAGGCCAAAGAGATCGACCTCGACGACGTGCTCACCACCATCGTCGAACAGGCGACCACCCTCGTGGCCGCCGACGTGTCATGGCTGGCGCTGCTCGACGAGGCGCAGCAGAGCATCGCCGTGCGAACGATCCATGGACATCTGACCCCGGCGATGGAGACGATGTCGGTGCCGCTCGGCAAGGGCGTCGGTGGCGTCGCACTGCAACGCCACGAGACCGTCGTCGTCGACGACTACGACACGTTCGCCCAGAACACCACCGCCGCGATCCGACGGGCCATCCACGACGAGGGCATCGTGTCGATGATCGGTGCGCCACTGTTCCGCGAGGAGCGACTGATCGGCGTGCTCTACGTCGGCCAGCGGACCAGCCGCACGTTCGATCACGACGAGCCGATGCTGGTGTCGGCGCTGGCCGGGCAGGCTGCGATCGCGATCGAGAACGGTCGGCTGCTGCAACAGCTCGACACCAAGAACCGGATGCTCGAACACACAGCGTCGATCCACGATCGGCTGACGTCGGTCGCCCTTCGCGATGCCGGTGTCGACGGGATCGCCAACGAACTGGCCGATCTGGTCGGCCGACCCATCTGGCTGTTCCAGGACCTCACCGGGCCGGCGGCCCAGCGATACGGACGCGACGAGCCGGGCGAGCCGGTGGATCCGGCGACGGCGCAGCGCGTGCCGATCCTGGCCGGCGAGACCGAGTTCGGCTCGCTCGCGGTGGAAGGCAGCGACCCGCTCAGCGAGCTCGACCGCCGAGCGCTCGAGCAGGGCGCGGTCGCGCTCGCCGTCGAACTCCTCCGCCAACGCGCCCGCCAGGAGGTCGAGTGGCGGCTCGGCGGCGAACTGCTCGGCACGCTGCTGTCGGCCACCGGCCCGGTCGACGCACGGCTCGCGGCCCGCGCTGCGCGTTTCGGGCTCGACCTCCGCCAACCGCACACCGTGATCGTGCTCGAATCCGTCGGCGACGAACCGCTCGACCTTGCCGACGTGCAGGACACGCTGCGACGGGCCACCTACGCCAGCGGCACCCGACGCGGTGCGGTGCTGGTCGCCGCCACCGGCGTCGAGCACATCGCGATCACGATCCCGGCCGAACCCGCGTCACTCGCACCCCGGCTCGTCGCACTCCTCGACGAACCCGGGAGCCCGACGCACGGCCGGTTCGTCACCGGCATCAGCCGCCCGCTGCGCGACCTCGCCGCGGCGCACCGCGAAGCGATGGCGTGCGTCCGCTTCGCACGCCTGTCGAACACACCCGGGAAGTCGATCGCCGCCAGCGACCTGGGCGCGATGCGCTTCCTGTTCGCGCTCGACGACCCTGCACCGGTGCGCGAGTACGTGAGCGAGCAACTGGGCGTGCTCCTCGACCACGAGGCCGGCACGGACGCACCGCTGTTCGCCACGCTCAGGGCCTACCTCGCCGCGTCGGGCCACCACCCGAGCATCGCGTCCGCATGCCACATCCACACGAGCACCGTGAAGTACCGCATCTCGCGCCTCGAGACCCTGCTCGGCCGCAAACTCACCGACCCCACCACCCGATTCGAACTGCAGCTGGCGATCGCCCTGCTCGACTTCCTCTGGGCCGTCGGCCTCAGCACCTGACCCTGCAACGCTTCCGAAAAGACGAAAGAACCCCAGGTCGTCTGACCTGGGGTTGTGTCGTGGAGCTGAGGGGAATTGAACCCCTGACCTCTTCCATGCCATGGACCATCAACAGCCATCACCACGTTCGCTGACGTTCGTCAACGTCCGCTTGAGCTGGGTGTTCGTTCGCTGACGTTCGTGGACGTTCGCCGACGTTCAACACCTGTAGGTCCCCCAGTAGGTCCCCGCCCCTGATAACCTCTCCCAGCACGTTCATCTGCGAGGGGGCTGCTGTGGCGGACACGCAACCATCATCGACCCGCAACCGGGTCCGAGGCAACGGCGAAGGCACCGTCTTCTACGACACCGACAAAGGCCGATGGATCGCACGCGTCACCATCGACGGCGTCCGTCGCAAGAAGACCGCCGCGACCGAAGCCCAAGCGAAACGGCTGCTGCGCGATCTGCTTCGCGATGCTGATGAAGGCGCTACCCCGACCCAGGGAAACATCACCGTCCGACAGTTGCTCGAGGACTGGTCCACCAACGCACTCCCCTCCCGCAACCTCGCCCCGCGCACCATCGAGATCAACCAATGGGCCGTGACGAAGCTGATCGAGATGATCGGCTCCAAACGCCTCCGATCGTTGAGCGCATCCGAGGTCGAGAAAGCGTTCCGTGAGGGCGGCTACTCCCGTGAGTCGTACATCAAGATCCGCTCGATCCTCGGCAAAGCACTCGACTACGCGATGCGTCGCAAGCTCGTCACCTCCAACATCGCCCGGCATGTCGAGCTCCCCGCCGAAGCAGCCCGAACCGAACCCGGCCGAGCGCTCACCATCGAACAAGCCAAGACCCTCCTCGCGCACGCGGAGACTCGGCGGCTGTACCCGGTGTGGTTGATCATGCTCACCCTCGGCCTCCGACCCGGCGAAGCCACCGGACTCACCTGGCACGACATCGATCTCGACCAAGGCGTCATCCACATCCGCCGCTCCCTCAAACTCGAAGGCGGGAAACTCAACGTCGACGAACACCTGAAGACGAGACGCTCACGACGGTCCCTTGCCGCTCCACCCGTCGTGATCGACGCCCTCCGAACACAACGCCAGCGACAAGCCAAGGAATGGGCTCGAAGGAGCCTCCGACCGCCCGGGTCGGATGATCTCGTGTTCACCACGACCGAAGCCACCCCGATCAACCCATCGAACCTTCGCCGACAATTCGCTCGCCTGACGAAGGACGCGGGGCTCGGGACCTGGCACCCACACGAACTCCGACACTCCGCAGCAAGCATCCTCTCCGCCGCCGGCGTCCCCCTCGAACACATCGCCGACACCCTCGGACACGACGGCACCCGCATGACCGCACTCGTCTACCGACACGCCATCACCCCCACCATCACCACACCCAACATCATGGGCAACATCCTCAGCAACGACGGCGGCACGCCAGCACCCGGCCCGCCAGGCGCCAGTCAGAGCTGAT
>CAUJET010000171.1 GCA_963169665.1 Actinomycetota bacterium
CTGCTCGATATCGGCGCAGTGGTCATCGAGTTCATCGAGGCTGGATGCGCTGACGTCGACCAGACCGACGAAGCGGAACTCGGCGTGACCTTCGGACAGCTCGTGCTCGCGTCGCTCGGCGTCGGCGAGCCGTTTGCGTTCGCGGGCGTTGACCCTGAACCCCTTGCGGGCCTTGAGATCACTGTCGGCCTCGCGAGCCATCACCTCGCGATCAGCGGCCCGCGCCGCGCGTCCCATCGGGACGGGTTCCATCACGACCGTGACCGTGCGAATGCAGTGGGTGTCGGCGAGCAGGCCCGACAGCCAGTCCGCCCCGACCGGCAGCTGCGGCCAGCCAGCGACGCGGTAGCTGCGGTGGAAGGCACCGTCGACGAGGACGTGTCGCCAATCAGCCTCGACCACCGTCGGCCCCCACTCGAGGGCACCCCGCCGCGCGGCGGCCGCGAGCGACCTGGCGAGCGTGGTGACCTGCGCCGCGTGTCCGGGGTCGCTGCGCAAACGACCGGCGGCCGACAGCTCGAGCGAGGACAGCGGAGGATCGACGCTCAACCCGGCTGCTTCGAGCCGTGCGGCGAACAGGCGGATCTCGTCTCGTAAGGCGTCAACCGCGGCGGTGAGTCCGCTGCTGGCGTTGCGTCGGGCTCGGACGCGGCGCTGATCGATCGACAACGCGATCAACACCTCATGGGCAATCGTCACCGGTGCCTGCTCGTCGACGAGCGCGATGTAGTCGGCCGTCGCTGAGTGATGGCGGCGTTGGTGAACCCCGACCGCGGCGAGGAACGCCTGGTGCGTGTCGCTCGTAACGGGATGGGTCCATTCCTGCCACACGACCTGGCGAACGGGGGACTGCTCCCGTGCGAGCGGAGACAGCGCAGCGCCCCACGCCGCGAGCATCGTGTCCTGTTCACCGGGAGCGGCGAGCGGGAACCCGTGACCACGGACCCGAATCACTGCCGTGACCGTGCCCGCAATGCGGTCGCGTACCACCCCGATCGGCTGATCGGCGGGCTCCAACAACTCGAGCCCCCGCATCGCGTCGGGCAGGACGCGGCTGGTGTTGTCGCCAGTCAGCGAGGGCCGTAGCCACCGGGTGCGGCGCATGCCGCGGCGGGCGACGAGTCGTATGCCGGGTACAAGTGTCTCGGCGACCGGTGCGCCGTGCCAACGACCGAACGCGAGGAACGTGCCGGTCGCCGGGCCGATCAGACCGACCAGTGGGGGCAGCGGTGTCTGGAGCACGACGGCCAACATCGCGACCCCTGCGATCAACGGGACTGCCTGGCGCCCGCTCAGTCCCAGGAGCAATCCAGGCCGGTTGGCGTCGCCGAACCGGTAGGCCCGTGGGTCACTCATCGCTGACACCTCCGGACGTCACCGTTGGCTGCTCGCCTTCGTCGGTGTCGGGGCGGTGGCGCGATGTCCGCCGATCGCGTTGCGGTGGAACGCTCGATCCGCCGGAGCGGGACGGTCGTGCCGAGCTACCCGGGTCCGAGTCTCTGGATGCGGAAGTTCTGGGCGACGTGTCACTCGACGATCCCGCTGCACCGCCGGAGCCCGCAGCGGACACGTCTGTTGGCGCGCGGCCGGTCAACCCAGCGATCGCGCCACGTGACCCCGACCCTCCGGCCGCGGATGCGCCGCTCGCGCCGGCCTGGCCGGCCACGCCTCGAGTCGCAGCCGACGCGCCAGCGGATGCGCCCATGCTCTTCACCATCAACGCCGTGTGGGCCACGGTGGTGGCACTGCGTCCCCACCCGCCGGCCACCCCGGCTCCCACGATGGCGCCTTCGACGGTCGGCATCAGCTTGTAGAGCACCAGCGGCGACACCGCGGCGATCAGGAAGCACACGAATCCCGACAACAACGTCCCAACCGCGGCGGCACCGTCGTTGACCACTGATGCCGAACCGGGATCACCAGCGGGATGCGCGATCAGGTTGACCGCGACGACGAGGGCGACCACGATCGCCAGCTTCGAGACGATCAACGCCACCGCCAAGTGGATCAGCTTGCGAGCACTGCCCCGAAAGAGCGGCAAGATGTTGACCGACCACACCAACGGAGCCAATGCCGCCACGAGGTAGATCAACGCCGAGCGCATCATCAACGACACGACCAGACCGATGAGGCCGACGAACCCGACGATCAGGCACAGCGGCCCGACGAACGTGGTGGCCAGCGGACCTGTCGTCGTGGCGACCGTGACGATCCTTTCGATCATCTGCACCAGCGCACCGCGGCCTGACTGCCACACCGTGGCCGACGCCTCGTCGACGACACCCAGCATCAAGTCCACAACCGTGACCGTGAGCGCCGACGCGACGATCGCCCACACACCTTGACGCACCGCGTCGAGGATCTGCTCAGGGCGCCCGGCCAGCGCCGCCTGCATCCCCGAGGCGAGCATCATCGCCACCGTCACCGCCAACGCGAGGACACCGAGCTGCACGGCGAGACCGTTCGCCAACCAGCCGGCAGTCACCCGTGGTGTGGTGCCTGAGTCGAGCACCGACCACACCCACTCGACCAGCAGCGCCAATCCGTTGGCAAGCCACGTGTAGATCCCAGTAGTCACCTTGTCCCAGGCCCAGCCGACCACCTCGCCGACCGCGCTCGACACGAAGCCGAACAGCTGGCCCAGACCACCGATCACCCAATCGAACACGTCACGCACCTCCCGGTGACGTCCACGCCGCGACGGCGCGAATGTCGTCGATCCCCGCGATCGGCGCGCTCGTCGCCAGCGCTGGCGTCGGTCCTGCTGCCGATGCCCAACCGTCGACGCGCCAGTCACCGTCCTCCCACGCCAACTGCACGGTGACCGTGCGCCACAACTGCCGTGGAGCACCGCGACCGTCGGCGCCGGCGACCACCACCGACCACACCCGCACCCGTGCGGAGTCACCCGAGAACTCGTCGATGTGGACGGTCAACGGCAGCTCGCGGAACACGACCTGCTGGGGCGTCAAACCGTCCGCCGCTAGGTCGCCCAACACGGTGTCGAGTTGCGACTCGCTGGTACGCAGGAGCGTCGGCGCGTACTGCTTCGTCGCCAACGTGGCGATCATGTCGGCTCGGGTCACGAACCCCGCTCG
>CAUJET010000172.1 GCA_963169665.1 Actinomycetota bacterium
GCCCGAACCGGGAGAATCTCGTCGGCCGCATCGCCAGCTGGAAGCACATCTTGAACACCCTGACCGTCCACTACGGTGACCGCATCGAGGCCGCCACCAAATGAGCGTCACGCCCACTTACACAAACAATCTGACAGTCCCCACCCTGGAGTGGCGAGCATTCGAGCAGGCATTCGCCGAGGGGTCCGCTGTCGACGGCAGCCACGGCGATCCGTCTGTCGAACAGTGGGCGAGCAGAACCAGAAACGATGCGTGTACGCTATCAAGATGTCCTCGACCGCTGAGCTGATCCGAACGGCAAGAACCAGCCGCGGGCTCACCCAACGCGCCCTCGCCGCCCGGGCCGGCGTCGAACAATCGACCATCGCCCGCATCGAGAACGGCGACGCCGACCCCACCTGGACCACCGTCAACCGCCTCCTCGAGAGCGCCGGATTCCATCTCGCCGAACCCATCCCCACCGTGCCGTCGCTCGCCGAAGCCGCCACTGACGACGGCGACGTCGACTGGACCATGATTCGTGCGGTCACCGACCGGGCCGAACGCTTCCCCGCCGACATCGCATTGATGATCGGCGCCGACCCCACCGACGCCACCGCGACGACGGCTGTGATCCTCGCCGCCATCGGCGCGTATCTGGCTGAGCGACACCACCTCCGCGTTCCCCGCTGGATCCGCCACGCCCGACCCCTTGATCAGCCGTGGCACCTCCCCGGTACCCCACGCATGGTCGAACGCGCCCGCCGAGAGACGCCGCCCGCCGTCGCCCGGTTCAACGTCTGGCTCCGCCCTGACATCCTCCACCGCGACGCCTCATGAGCGGAACCGGCCGCCCACTCACCTGGCACGAGATCGAAGCCTGCCTCCGCGACCTCGGCGACGAACTCGAACGCCGCGGCCTCGAACGACGGGCCATCGTGATCGTCGGAGGCGCGTTCGTCGCCCACCGGGCCATCCGACGGGCGACCACCGACGTCGACGTCATCACCGCACTCGACGACGACATCCGGGCCGCCGCTGCTGCCGTCGCAGGACGACACGGACTCGAACCGGATTGGCTCAACGACCGGGCGAGGCCCTGGCAACCCTCGACGTTCGACCCCGACTCGTGCCACACCGCACTCGTCCACGGCGCGCTCGAAGTGCTCATGCCCAGCGTCGACGACGTCATCCTCATGAAGATCGCCGCCGGCAACCGCACACCCAACGACCAACTCGACCTACGCGCCCTCTGGCCCAGCTCATCGTTCACCACACCACAAGCGGCAGTCGACGCCTTCAACAAGGCCTACCCCCTCGAAGACCCCGACCCGTACCTCGCCGACTGGATCGCCCTCGTCGTCGATGGAGCGCGCTGACCCGCCTCGATCCGGCCGTCGCCTTGGAGCCCACGAGCGTGCCCCTGCCCAAGGCGGTCCAATCACCACGCATAGGGTCGGCCTTTCGGGACAGTGCAGATGATCTTGTTGCTCTCTGTTGTCTTGCCCTCGAGCACCAGGGCATGACGCGCTATCTGTCGTTGCCGAGGCAGTGTGGCCCGAACCGGCGTAGGCGGTAGGGCGCAGCTGAGTTGATCCGTGCGCCCCGGTGGACGACAGTGCGCTGCGCAAGCGCGATGTGGGTGGCGCAGCTGCTCGTGACCGTTCAGGCGATCGAGCCAGAGCACGGGTTCAACTGGCGACAGCGTGCGGGCTTTGCACGTCTTCGATTCGACTCAATCCGTCCACTCCCAGTTGTGCGGTTCGCTGCCAGCCCTGTCCAAGCCCGCCAGGCCACCGGTGTCGAGCAGTGTGCCGTCTGCTGCGTACGCGTCGACCCGTTCGAGTATGTCGATCGTTGGCGTGGCACCGAGCGGCGACCCGGATCCACCAGGCGGCGGTGGGGCTTGGAAGGGAAGATCGGCGAGGGCGACGAAGTAGCCGCCTGGGGAGGTGACCTCGACATTGACCGTCCCGATGTTCATCACGATGTCGACGGCGACTGTGCCGGCGGGTGCCTGGCCGAAGAACGTGAAGCTGCCGATCCCAGTTCGGGGGTCGGCAGCGATTGTGTAATTCGCCCATGGCACCCTGGGGTAGGCGTCTGCTCGGCTCATTGGACCACACACCCCACCTCCGAACGCGGCGCCGTCTGCGAACAGCAGGTCCGCATGTGAGTTGACGCCGTCGACCGTCCAGTACTCGATGACGCGTCCGTCACTGGTGGTGCTTGCGACGAGGCGGGCGTCCTCGGAGTCGATGCCACATCCAGCCCTCGTGTCCGCACCAATCTCCTCGACGACTTGGGCCTGTTCCGGGCTGAGCCGGTCAGCCACGACTGCGTACGCGACCCCGCCCCCGACAGAGACGACGGCTCCGACGACGACGCCGGTGAACAGCTTGCTTCGGCGACGCGTCGGCCTGGGTTGGACCGGTTGTGGTTCTTCGATGGTGGGGCTGGTGCTGTTCATGACGTTCTCCATGAGATCGGCTTCGCCGACGTGCAGTTCCAGTGATCGAACGTCGGCGTCGCTGTACATCGACTGCGCTACGAGGCGGTCGAGTTCTTCGTCGTTCATCACTGAGCTCCTTGCGTTCGGTGGAAGCGGAGAGAATGTCTCTCTGCTCTTTCATGTCCAGTTCCCTCAGTGCGTTTCGCCCTCGTCGCTGATTTCCCACTTGCGCCCGTTGTGAGCGCCGACCGGAGCTTCGTGCGTGCTCGATGCAGATGAGTGCGCACGGTGTTCTGGTTCATCTGGAGTACGACAGCAATCTCTGCCGGACTGAGTTGCTCAGTCGCAGTAAGGGTGAGCACTTCACGTTCAATCGGGGTGAGCGAGTGCATTGCATCGGCGATCTGCGCGGCCAGAGCCGGGTCGGAGATGGGTGGGTCCACGAGCACGTCGTCGAGTTGAGAACGGAGTATCTCGGCGAGGCGTAGTTGCCGTCGGTGGGTGCGGTCGCCGTTGATGATGACGTTGCGAGCGACGCCATACAGCCACAAAATCGTCTCGGGTTCGTCCGGCAGGACGTCGATTCGACGCCACGCCGTCAGCATCGTTTCGGCAACGACATCCGCAGCATCCGCCGGCGTCGCCGTGCGTCGCAACGCATAGCCCAACAGGGTTCGCACATGATCTTCGTACGCCGCTTTGAACTTGTCTTCGCCGGGACTTCCCCGCACCGGAACCTCCACGTCGCACAGCCTGCTCTACGACATGTCCGCCAAGCCGGGCAGCGTTTCAAATCTCCTCGATTGGTTGGGCGGGGGCCGAAGAAACCCACACCTGAAACACCCAAATCTGCGGACGATCCCAACGCCCAACCCAGCGCCCCGATGCGCACCTCCGATCGGGCAAATGGCACGCCTGGCCTGCCATAGCGGTCGCCAGGACCGGGGGACATCGGGTTCGGGATCGGGCACGACGCGCTATCTGCCGCTGTCGGGAAGTTCGGTGAGGTCACCACAGATCGTGCACGCTGGTCGCATGATCTTCGGTGACGAACTCATCGCGGCCGAGAGCGTCGCACCGGCCGACTGGATCGGGCCTGCGTGTAGCGGATCGAACTGGACCGTAGGCGCGCTCGTCCCGAACCAGTACCCACTGGTGCTGCGCGTGAGCGCACCGGACCCGCAGCCCGAGGGCTGGTGGTCGGAGTACCGCCGTCTGTACGAGGTCGTCGCTTCCGTGGGCGCACGACACACCTCCACCCCCGATCGGGCATTGTTCGCAGTCTGGGAGGGCCATGGCTTCGACACGGTCAACACCCAGATCGCATGGCGGGACCCGGCGCCCGACGAGGCGACCCGGCACGCCCGAGACGAGCATCGAGCCGAGTTGCGCAGCGACGATGAGCGCCAAAACGCAACGATCCGAACAGCATTGAACCAGGTGCCGCGCTTCGACCTTCCCGATCGGACCTACTACCTCCTGGAGGGCTCCGTCTCGGCGGTCACCCAGTTGCGATACCCGGACTCATCCGGCGAATGGCGCAACCCAGACTTGTACTGGCCATACGACCGTCGCTGGTTCGTTGCCACCGACGTCGATTTCTGGTCCCTGTACATCGGAGGCGACAGCGACTTCATCGCAGAACTCACGAGCCACCTTCCAACCCGCAGCAACATGGTGACTTCTACCGACCGGCTTCCGATCGAGAACTGACGCGAAGCGGGACGTTTCGCAGAGCTGCCGATCCACGTTGATTCAACGTCTCGCCTCGTGAGTGATCCGGAGATGCGCAGAGGTGACGGCGAGTTTCTCATCGACCAGTTCGCACGTGACGTCCGGAGAGACGACTTCGAGCGTTGGCTACGGAGTGTCGGGGGCAGATGGATGAGCGCACGTTCCAGTCGAACCTGGTCGAGGTCACGGTGAACTTCCGAGACGGCGGGGTTGAGATCGCAGACGCGCTTATCCGAGGCCAGGCCGTGCAGACGGGCTCGGTAGACGCCGCGATGGCAGCGCTCGGCCGCTCTTCAAGCTCGAGCAGAGAGCGCTGAACCGATCGGCGCTACCTCGTCAGTTCCGCCGGAGAGTGAAAGACGACGGCGGTGCATCCTGACGAGAGGTGATGGCCGTCGCGGCGATGGCAATGCAAGGCGGTGTGGCCGCCGTTCGAGCACACGACGGCCACGCTTCACAAGATCCCTGAGAGCCATCGTTGCAACCCGCCTGGCGCTGCGCAGGGACAGGGTGCGCGACAGATCGAATCCCATCGTCACCGACATTCCCCGATATCGACCATTGGTGACCCGTTGTCCGAGCATGCCAACCGAACCACGACCAAGATCCACCCGTCCCGGACTGCTCGACATCATCGATCTCGCCAGCCGCCTGGGCGTCACCGAGCGCTTCATCCGTCGGCTCATCCACGAGCGACGTATCCCGTACTACAAAGTCGGCCACCTCGTCCGCTTCGACGCCAGCGACGTCGACCACTGGTTGGCGCTGCACCGCGTCGAGCCTCCCCAGCCGAACCGCCCGCCACGGCGCACCTGAGCCCCTGCCTGAGGTTCACATCGGACTCATACACCCTGCTGCAACGGATCTCGTCCCACACTCGTCCCAATCAGGATGAGAAATGACGGACAATCACGGTCTGCAGCGGTCGATCGAGGACTCGACGCCGGCCTCCCTACCAGGGATGATTCACCTGGTCAGGGCCGAAAAGCGTGGCGCCCCCGGAAGGATTCGAACCTCCGACACATGGTTCCGGAAACCATTGCTCTATCCCCTGAGCTACGAGGGCGGGATGCAGCGAGGATAGCGAGCGGAACCGCCGGTCGCTCCATCCGTCGGTGGCGCGGCCCGTCGAGCACCGGGAATACCCGGAGGGGTACCGTGGTTGCACGACCTGTCGCCCGATCACCCCCCGATCGGACGGCCAGCAGCACCAGCAGCACCAGAACCACCAGAACCACCGGAACGGAGTACCTGCCATGTCCACCTCGACGATCGACCTCACCGGCGAGACCTTCTCCCCCACCGTCGAGAGCAACGACATCGTGCTCGTCGACTGGTGGGCCTCGTGGTGCGGCCCGTGCCGCGCCTTCGCGCCGGTCTTCGACGCCGCCGCGACGAAGTACCCCGACCTGGTCTTCGCCAAGGTGGACACCGAGGCTCAACAGGGCCTCGCCGCGGCGGCCTCGATCCGGTCGATCCCGACGCTGATGGTGTTCCGCGAGGGCGTGCTGGTGTTCTCCCAGGCCGGCGCGCTCCCGGCACACGCGCTCGACGACCTCATCACCCAGGTGCAGGCCCTCGACATGGCCAAGGTGCACGCCGAGGTCGCCTCGCAGTCCAGCGCCGGCTGACACCCGGCACACCGCCCCCACCCGGCGATGAGGGATGAGTGCTTGTCGCGCACTCATCCCTCATCACGGAGGGTTGTCGGTAGCCTGATCGGCCGTGAATCAGATGAAGAACCGCCTGCAGGCCCTGTCGCTGCTCGATCGAGCGATGACGGCCATGACCGATGCCGAGCTCGAGGCCCTCGTGGCCTCGCTGCCCGAGGACCACGTCGTGGCGATCGACAAGCTGGCCGGCGCCCAGGACGGGTTCGACGACCCCGCCGGCCGCACCGTCGGCCTCCGCGCCGCCGTCGCCCGGGGCCGCATGAGCGGCACGCTCGAGCAGATCGCCACCGTGCTCACCGACCCGTGCCTCGCCGACTTCATCACGCTGCTGGGCGAGAACAGCGACAACCCGAGCGAGGACGACCTGCAGGCCGTGCTGCCCGAGCAGATCACCAAGCACGGCATCGCGACCGTGCGCCTCACGCTCGCCGCGTCGATCGCCGGCGAGGCCGCCGCATCGGTGATGCTCACCCGCGTGCTCAAGCACGACGAGGTCGTCGCCCTCCCGCCCGCACCCGAGCCGGCCGCGCCCACCGTGCTGTCCCGCGAGGCCGACGAGGAGACCAAGGCGCGCCGCAAGGCGGCCAAGGAGCGCAAGCAGGCCGAGGCCCGCGCCCGCCGCGAGCAGGCTGCGAAGGCGCGCAACCGCGTTTGACCGATCCGGACGCCCGTCCCCGACGGGCGTCCGACCGAATCCGCGCTCTGCCCGACTCAGCTCGTCGCGAGCACGCGGCGCTCGTGGTCGAGCAGCCACGCCTTGGCATCGATGCCTCCGGCGAAGCCGGTGAGCGAGCCGTTCGACCCCACCACCCGATGGCACGGCACGATGATGCTGATCGGGTTGCGACCGTTCGCAGCCCCGACCGCACGCGCCTTGTTGGGATCGCCCAGCGTGCGGGCCTGTTCCCCGTAGCTCATCGTGCTCCCGTACGGGATCGTGCGCAGGACCTGCCAGGCCGACAGCTGGAACGGTGTGCCGATCGGGTCGAGCGGCAGGTCGAACTCGGTGCGTTCCCCGGCGAAGTACTCGTCGAGTTGGGCACGCACAGCGTCGAGGATCCGTGTCGCGAGCGACGGATCCTCGGCCTCGGCACCCTCGCCGTCGGTCGCCTCGACGGCGTCGTCGTCGATGTCGATCGCTCGGGTCTCGCCCTCCCACAACACGTAGCGCACGCCGCGCGCAGTGGCGCCGACGGTGAGCTCCCCGACGGGCGACGGGATGGTGGTGGTGCGGATCATGAGCGGGTCCTTCCGGGACGGCTGCGAGTGGGCGGGTTCGAGGGCGGCGTGGGCGAGGGGGTGGCGAGCGACTGCCACAGGTGGTGCAGCGCGTACGAGCGCCAGGGGCTCCAGCGTTCGGCGAGCGCTGTGGCGGCTGCGGGCGAGCCGTCGTGGCCGAGCCGTTCGAGCGCGTGCCGCACGCCGAGATCGGTGGGCATGAACACGTCGGGATCGCCGAGCGCTCGCATCGACACGTACTGGGCGGTCCACGGGCCGATCCCGGGGAGCCGTTGGAGCGCGGTCCGGAGGCCGTCGCGATCGACGCCGAGGTCGATCACCACGTCGCCGTCGGCGATCGCCCGACACGCGCCGAGCAGCGCTCGTCGCCGCGCCATGGGCATCGGCAACGCGTCGGGGTCGATGTCGGCGAGCGCCGCGGCCGACGGGAACAGCAACACCGGGAGTGCCGCGACGTGGTCGGGATCCTCGCTCACGGCGAGTGCCACGCGGTCGCCGACCATTTCGGCGAGCCGACCGGCGACGGTGCGAGCGCCGGCGACCGACACCTGTTGGCCGAGGATCGCCCGCACGAGGAGCTCCGCGCCGTCGACCGCGCCGGGCGACCGCAGACCGGGACGGGCCGCCACCAGCGGGGCGAGCACGGGGTCGGCGCCGAGTTGACGATCGACAGCGACCGGGTCGGCATCGAGATCGAGGAGGCGGCGACAGCGCTGCACGGCGGACTGGAGGTCAGCGGTCTCGGTGAGCCACAGGGTGCACGCAACGGCGCCTTGGCCGTCGGCGCGCAGCTCGGCGATCGCCGGCCCGCCGGCGAGCCGCAGCGTGCGTCGGTACGTGGCGCCGTCCCACGTCTCGACGCCGGGCACGGCACGCGTCCCGAGGAACCCGAACACGGCATCTGCGTCGAACGGACCGCGAACGGGGAGACGCAACGAGATCGCGCCCGATCGACCCCCGACCACCGGCGATCGCCCGTCGCGCCGCAGCCGGTCGGCGCGCAGCTGGGTCGGCGACGTCGCGAACACCTCGCGGACCGTGTCGTTGAACTGTCGGACGCTGGCGAACCCGGCTGCGAACGCAACGTCCGTCATCGGCATCGACGTCGTCTCGATGAGGGTGCGCGCGGTCTGCGCCCGCTGGGCGCGGGCGACGGCGAGCGGTCCGGCGCCGAGCTCGTCGGTGAGGAGCCGGTTGAGATGGCGTTCGCTGTAGCCCAGCCGGCGTGCGAGTCCGCCGACGCCGTCACGGTCGATCACGCCGTCGGCGATGAGCCGCATCGCACGGGCGACGACATCGGCCCGCACGTTCCACTCGGGCGAACCGGGCGATGCGTCGGGGCGGCACCGCTTGCAGGCCCGGAAGCCACGCTGCTGCGCCGCCGCAGCCGTGGGGAAGAACGAGATGTTCTGCCGCTTCGGTGTCGTTGCCGGACACGAGGGCCGGCAGTAGATGCCGGTGGTGTGCACCGCGGTGACGAACCAGCCGTCGAAGCGGCTGTCACGGCTCTGCACCGCTGCGTAGCACTGGTCGTCCTGCACGAACACCAGTGTGGCCCACCGGACGGCGGTTCACTGGCGGGAATCGGACGGCTCCGTCGAGCCGGCGCGACAGGGTTCAGCCGTCGTCGACGCTCGTGACGTCGACACCGACCGACAACCACTGCGTCGCTGCCGGACCGATCACGACGCCGCGGACCGGCGTGACGTCGAAGTAGTCGCGACCCCACGCGACGGTGATGTGTCGCTGCGGCGGAACCTGGTCGTTCGTCGGGTCGGCGTCGAGCCAGCCGAGCTCGGGCACCCAGACGCTCACCCACGCATGGGAGGCATCGCTGCCGGTGAGCTTCGTCTCGCCCGGCGGCGGTTCCGTCTCGATGTAGCCGCTCACGTACCGCGCCGCCAGGCCCCGCGAACGGAGACACGCGATCATCAGGTGCGCGAAGTCCTGGCACACACCGCGGCGCGCTGCACACACCGCGGCGATCGGCGTGGACACGTCGCTGAACGACGCGTCGAACATGAACTCCTGGTGGATGCGCGTGCTGAGCGAGCGGATGACGTCGACGATGCCGGCGCCGGGGACGAACAGGTCGGCCGCGAGGTGGTCGAGCTCGGGGATCGCCGGCGTCGCCGCGGTCGGTGCGGCGAAAGGACCCACCTCGGCCGCGCGTTCGCCGCGGGCCATCCACAGCTGCTGGGCGACGTCGTCCCACGGCGTGGAGTGCTCGGGCGCGATCTGCAACGGCACCGCATCGACGTCGACGAGACAACGGCCGGTGACACCGAGGTGGTCGTGCGGATGGTGCACCCCGATGCGCACGACGCGATTGCCGAAGAGGTCGATGTGCTCCTCGTACTCGTCCGGATCGGGGGTCACCTGGATCTCCGCCGACACGACGCGCTGTGTCGGGGTGTCGCGCGGCAACAGGTGGGCGACGGTGTAGCCGTCGCTCATCGGCAGTCCGTACTGGTACTCGGTGCGGTGCACCACGGAGAAGCGCGTGGTCACGACGAACCCATCACCATCGGGTTCACCGGATCGGCGAACCACCGGCGCACGACCGCGTTGCCGAGCTCGAGCAACGGCCCCCGCGTCGCGAGCACGAGCGAGTCGACCGACAGCCGTCGGCCACCGGCCACGTGGTCGTCGACGAGGGTGAGCGCGCCCAGCGACGCCGCATGCACCAGATCCGCGCCCTCCTGCCACGCGAGCGACGCCATGTGCTCGCGGAGCCGGTCGAGCTGGAACGCCAGGCTGCGTGGGTTCGCGTCGTCGTGCACGAGCAGATCGAGCACGGCGCCGAGCTCGACGTCGCTGCGGTACCGGCGTCGGTACGCCACGAGGCTCTCGTTCACCGACAACAGCGATTCGGCGAGTGGCTGGAACGCGAGCGGTTCCACCGCGAGGCCTGCTGCGGCCTGCACCGAACCGAGCAGCGCGATCGCCCGCTCGAGGCGCCGGGCGAGGTCGAGGAACCGCCAGGCCGGCCCGCGCACGGTGCTCTCCATCGACAGCCCGGCGAGTGCGGCGAGATCGACGAGCACGATGTCGAGGTCGTCCGGCGCGGCCTCGGCGGTGAGGAGATCGGTGCGGATGCGCGTGAGCCGACCGAGCACGCGCCCCGTGGTGGTCGACAGGAACTCTCGGACCGTCGTCGCCTCCTGCGCGAGCGAAGCGATCTGGTTCGCGACCGCCTGCTGGCCGCCTCGGAGCTCATGGCGCAGTCGATCCGCGAACGGCACGGCGGCCACGCCGACATCGGTCATCGCGCTCTCGTCGACGACGATCGGCAGCGCCTGTGCGGCGCGCAGCAGCGCGACCGCGCCCGCCGCCCAGCCGCCACCGCCGACGGTGAGCAACGACGGATCCTGCTGCACCTGTGCGCCGACGACACGCGTGGTGCGGGCCGCGACCTCGGCACGCTCGGCCGCTCGACCGAGCCAGTAGAGCGCGTCGGCCGCACGCTTGGGCACGGAGGATCCGAAGTCGACCTGCGGGTGCGACGTGCGCACCTGGATCCGGCTCGGAGCGGGACCTCCGACGACCCACACGTCCTTCACGAGCCGAGCCGAGGGCGATGCCGGGTCGTCACCGGTGGCCAACAC
This sequence comes from Actinomycetota bacterium, assembly GCA_963169665.1. Lineage (GTDB taxonomy): Bacteria > Actinomycetota > Acidimicrobiia > Acidimicrobiales > Ilumatobacteraceae > VFMC01. Next base: position 10,686 of record CAUJET010000172.1, read on the forward strand.
GCGGCCCACGCCACCGTCCATCACCGTCATGCCGTCGGGCGTGACCGCGAGCTGCACGCGCAGCACCACGGCACCGGGCACGAGGCCGCCGTAGCTCGCTGCCGACACACACGGAGCAGTGGCCAGCACGTCGTCGGGTCCGAGCGCCTGCAGCTCCAGCGGTTCACCGAGCAGGCTCTGCGCCGCGGCCGGCAGGAACGGCGCGAGCACCGGCTCCTCCGCGAGACGGGTACCGAATGCGTTCGCCAGCGCGACGCCGCCCGACTGCGCAGCCCAGGTGATGCCCGGTACCCCGGCGCCGCCACCGGTGCGAGCGTCCATCGGGTCGAGGCGCGCGTCCTCGAGTCGCCGGTAGACCACGTCGACCGGCTCGACACCGTCGAGAGCACGCAGCCACACGCGGTTCTTGCGCACCACGAGATCGCCACCCTCGGCGAGGTGGTAGCCCATCTGCACCGCGAGGTAGGAGTGCTCGACGTAGGTGGCGTGCGTCGGCCCGCCGGTGAGCACCACGGTGCGCGGACTCTTGCGTCCGGGCGGCGACTGCGCCGCGAGTGCCCGCCGCATCACCGCGGCGAACGTGTTGATCGGGGCCACACCCGCGAGCCGCATCGCATCGGGCATCACGCGTGCGACGACCGAACGGTTGAGCATGGCGTAGCCGGCACCGGACGGCGTGTCGGTGAGGTCCTGAACCACTCGCCACGACCCGTCGGCCACGCGGATGACATCGACCGCGTAGTGCACCAGCCAACGGGTCGGCGCGTGGGTGGCCATCGTGGTGCGCAACGCGCCAACGGAGAACAGCACGTGCGGCGGGATCACGCCCATGCGCACGAGACGACGCTCGCCGTACAGGTCGGCGAGCAGCAGCTCGAGCATCTTCGCCCGTTGGGCGACCGCCCGGGTGAGGGAGCGGAACTCGTCGTGGGCGATCACGAGGGGGACGGGATCGAGACGCCAGGGCCGGCTGTCGACGAAGGCCGGTTCGCCGTCGGCATGGCTGCCGTCGGGCGTCAGCTCGTGCACGAGGTGGCCGGCGCCCTCGGCATCGAGGAGCCGGTCGGCCTGACGTTGGTGGTCGAGCAGATCCGACGGACGCATCTCGCCCAGTGCGGCACCGACCGACGACCACGCGGGACGGACCGAGCCGTCCTCGGCGACGGCCTCGTCGAACCGGCCGGGCTTGGGTTGGTACAGCGAACGCGACAGCATCACGACGGCCCTGTACCCGTCCGCTCGAGTACCCGGTCGAGCTCCACCCGATCGACGATCATGCGGCTCACACGCTCGATCGGACGAATGCCTCGTGCACCACGTCGTCGATCGCGGCCAGCGCGGCCTGGACGTCCTCCATCGCGGCGTCGAGCGATGCGCCGTCGTCGTCGCCGCTCGCGGACGCGGCCAACACGCGCTCCAACTCGTCCATCACGGGGAGCGTACGACGCGACCGGGGCAGGCGGTTCAGCGCCTCGCGGATGCGCGTCGCACAGCTCGCCACCGAACGTGGGAACGTGGGATCGAGCAGCAGGAATCGGACGGCCGCCGCGCCGTCGATCGGCCCGCGCGTGGCGCGCTGGTACATCTGCAACGCGCTCACCGACCGGAGTAGACCCATCCACTGCACGTCGTCGTGGATGTCGGCGACCCCATCGCCGTCGGCCTTGCGACGCTCGGCGGCGAGCAGCGCGGCCGCCCGCACGCCGACCACACGGGTCGTCATGTCGGCGCGTTCGAGCGACTGTCCGAGGCGCCACAGCTCGTAGGCCTCGTCGCGGTTCATCACCGTCGTCATCACACCGTCGAGCTGCTGGCACTCGCCGATGAGGTGGCCGAGGAAGCGCGCCCGGCTGCGCCGCTCGACGCCACCGGCGGCGTTGGAGCCGACGTAGAGGTACAGGTCGTTGACGGTCTGCCAGGCCTCGCGCGGGATGATCTCGCGGGTGGTGCGCAGGTTCTCGCGCGCCGACTCGACCGACGACGAGATGCTGCCCGGGTTGTGCTGGTCGGCCACCAGGTAGCGCACGATCGGCAGCTCGCCGATGGTGCCCTCGTGCTGCTGCTCGAAGAGGACGCTGCTGCCGGCCACGGCGAGCAACGGCTCCCAGGTGGAGAGCGCGCTCGTGGGCAGGTCGATCACCAGCTCCGTGTAGCTGCGCACGATGCGGGCGGTGTCCTCGGCGCGCTCCAGATAGCGAGCACCCCAGTAGAGGCTGTCGGCGACGCGTGAGAGCAGCACGGTCAGCTCGCGATCGACGGACGGGCGGGCGTGGCCATCAGTCGGTCTCCACGATCCAGGTGTCCTTGCTGCCGCCGCCCTGCGAGGAGTTGACGACGAGCGACCCCTTGCGCAAGGCCACCCGCGTGAGCCCACCGGCGGTCACGTAGCTGGAGGCACCGCTGAGGATGAACGGTCGGAGATCGACGTGGCGCGACTCGATCTCGCCCTCGCACAGCGTGGGCACGGTGCTGAGCGACAGGATCGGCTGGGCCACCCAGTTGCGCGGGTCGGCCTCGATGAGGGCGATGTGGGCATCGAGCTCGCTGCGCGTCGCGCGGTCGCCGATGAGCAACCCGTAGCCACCGCTCTCGTTGGCGGGCTTCACGACGAGTTGATCGATGTGCTCGATCACGTACGCCCGCTCGTCCGGGTAGTGGCAGCGATACGTGGGCACGTTGGCGAGCATCGGCTCCTCGCCCAGGTAGTACCGGATGATGTCGGGAACCCAGGCGTACACGACCTTGTCGTCCGCGACGCCGGCGCCCGGCGAATTCGCGATGGCGACGTTGCCGGCACGCCACGACCGCATCAGCCCGGGCACGCCGAGCATGCTGTCGGGCCGGAACGCCTCGGGGTCGATGAACTCGTCGTCGATACGTCGGTAGATGACGTGCACGCGCTCGAGGCCGCTGATCGTGCGCATGTAGACGCACTCGTCCTCGCCGACCACGAGGTCGGCGCCTTCGACGAGCACGGCGCCCAGGCGCTGGGCGAGGAAGGAGTGCTCGAAGTAGGCGGAGTTGTACACGCCAGGGGTGAGCACCGCGATGGTGGGGTTCGTGATGCCGTCGGGAGCGATCGACGTGAGCATCCGGTTGAGCTCGTCGGTGTAGCTGTCGACGGGGAGGATGCTCTGCTGTGCGAACAGGTCGGCGAACACGCGCTTGCTGATCGCCCGGTTCTCCAGCACATAGCTCACGCCCGACGGCACGCGGAGGTTGTCCTCGAGCACGTACATCGTGCCGTCGGCGTCGCGCACCAGATCGCTGCCCGAGATGTGCGCCCACACCCCGTGGACCGGGTTCGCGCCGACGCACTCGGGACGGAAGTTCTTCGAGTGCTCGAGCAGTTCGGCGGGGAACACCCCGTCGGTGATGATCCGCTGGTCGTGGTACAGGTCGTCGATGAACGTGTTGATCGCCCGCAGGCGCTGTTTCAGCCCCTCCTCCACCTGTCGCCACTCGGAGGCCGCGATCACGCGGGGGATGATGTCGAACGGCCAGGCCCGGTCGATGCCACGACCGTCGGAGTAGACGGTGAACGTGATCCCCATGGTGAGGATGTCGAGCTCGGCCAGGGTCTGTCGTTCCTGGAGCTCGCTGTGCTCGAGCGAGGCGAGCTGGTCGAGGAGAGCCCGCGCTGCCTCGCGGGGCGTCCCGTCGGGGGCCAGGAGTTCGTCCCAGGTGTCGTTGTCGGCGCGCACGTGTGCCATCGTCATCGGCCCACGTTCGTCAACCCAGATGTCCGCACCATTCCGACACTATGACAGCCGTGTGAACCGGCGGACGCCCGCCCGGGCTCGCGTCGGCGTGCCGGTCCGACTGAGGAGGGCTCAGGCGGTCTGCGGTTCCTTCGGCAGCCCGAGCACGCGCTCGCCGACGATGTTGCGCTGGATCTGGCTCGTACCACCCCAGATCGTCTCGCTGCGGCTGAAGAAGAACGAGCTCATCATCGGGCTCACCGGATAGCCGTCGCGACGCTTGTCGCGGGCCGCGCCCGGCCAGGAGCCGGTGGGTCCGCCGGTGTCGATCAGCATCGAGTGGGCACCCTTGATGTCGAGGGCGAGCTCCATCGCTGCCTTGTGCATCTCGGTCCAGAACATCTTGTTCGTCGCGCCGAGCGCCATGACGCCGAGGTCCTTCGAACCGGTGAGCGTGGACGACAGCGAGCGGAGGCCGTTGATCCGGAGGATCTGGATCTTCGTGTAGTACGCCGTCAGCCGCTGGCGGATGTCGGGCTCGTCGATGGTGCCGTTCTCGGTGGCCATCGCGACCATCAGCTTGTACTCCTCCTCGAAGCGGCGGTAGCCGGTCGTGGCGCTCATGCCGCGCTCGAACGCGAGCGTGGAGTTGGCGACCTTCCAGCCGTTGTTCACGCCGCCGACGACGTTGTCCTTCGGGCAGCGTGCGTCGGTGAAGAACACCTCGCAGAACTCGGCGGTGCCGTCGGGCTGGACGATGCCGCGCACCTCGACGCCGGGCTGGCGCATCGGCACGAGCAGGTAGCTGATGCCCTTGTGCTTGGGCGAATCGGGGTCGGTGCGGGTGAGCAGGAAGCAGTAGTCGGCGTGGTGGCCGCCGGTGGTCCACACCTTCTGACCGTTGATGACCCACTCGTCGCCGTCGAGCACGGCCTGGGTCTTGAGCGAGGCGAGGTCGGAACCGCTGTTCGGCTCACTGAAGCCCTGGCACCAGCGCATCGTGCCGTTCAGGATCTGGGGGAGGAACTCCTTCTTCTGCTCCTCGGTGCCCCACTGCAGGATCGTGGGGCCGACGAGGGTGTCGCCGAAGAAGTCGGCACGCAGTGGTGCCTTGGCGCGGGCGAACTCCTCCGAGAGCACGACGCCCTGCATGGTGGTGAGGCCTTTGCCGCCGTACTCCGTCGGCCAGGTGGCGCAGATCCAGCCGCCCTCGAACAGCTTCTTCGGCCAGCCCTCGTTGAACGCCTTGCGCTCGTCGGGGGTCATCTCGAAGTCCTCGTCCATCCAGCCCGACGGGAGGTTCTCCTCCAGCCAGGTGCGGATCTCGACACGGAACGCTTCGGCGTCTGCGGAATAGCTCAGGTCCATGTCAACAGTATTGACCCACGGGTCAAGTGGGTGGAAATCGTGTGCGGTTCACGGGGCGTGACGCCTGTCCGGGCAGGTCGCCGGGCCCTCGATCGAGTCCTCGATCGAGCCTTCGATCGAGCGACGTGATCGGTAGGTCAACCGTTCGACCCCCGGTTCACAGCCCGTTCACAGACCGAGAATGTTCACGCAACGAACGATCCGTAGCGTGCTCGTCAATGGCCATGCCCGCTCCTGCCACCCAGGTCGATACCACTTCCAACCCCCTCGGATCGGTGTCCCTCGGTGTGCAGGAGCGGGCAGTTCTCGCTGCACTGCTCGCCAATCGTGGCCGCGTGCTCAGCCGACGGGAGCTCGCCCGCCAGGCGGGGCTCGCCGACCTGAGCGAGCGCCGGTGCGACAGTGTGCTCGTCGGTCTCCGTCGTCGCCTCGGTGGCGACGGGATCATCACCGTGCGCTCGCGTGGCTGGATGCTGAGTCCCGCCGCCGAGGATGCGGCCACCGCATTGCTGCGCTAGGAATCCGCCATGTTCGCCGCCGAGCTCTCGGTCGACCTGGCACGCCTGCTCCTCGATCTGCTGATCGTGCTCGTCGCCGCGAAGCTCGCGGCCGAGGTCGCCGAGCACCTCCGCGTGCCGGCCGTGCTGGGCGAGATCGCCGCCGGCATCGTCATCGGCCCGTCGGTGCTCGGGCTCATCGATCTCGGCGACCAACGCGGCATCTCCCTGGCGGTGCTCGCCGAGATCGGCGTGCTGCTCCTGCTGCTCTCGGTGGGCATGGAGATGGACCTCGGTGAACTCGGTAAGGTCGGCGCCGCGTCGATGGCCGTCGCGATCGTCGGGGTGGTCGTGCCGTTCGCCGCCGGCGGCGGTGCGGCGATCGCGTTCGGCATGGACGGCAACGCCGCCGTGTTCTTCGGCGCGGCACTCACCGCGACCAGCGTGGGCATCACGGCCCGGGTGTTCGGCGACCTGCGCGCACTCGCCACGGTGGAAGCGCGCATCGTGCTCGGCGCCGCGGTCGCCGACGACGTGCTCGGTCTCATCATCCTCACCGTCGTCGTGAAGGTGGTGACCGGCGGCGAGGTCGGTGTCGGCACCGTCGCCGAGACGATGGGCCTCGCCGTGCTGTTCCTCATCGGCACCGGTCTCCTCGGCGTCTTCGTGATCCCCCGGCTGTTCCGGGCGATCGCCAAGGTCGCCACGTCGGGGGCCACGCTCGTCGTCGCCGGGTTCGCGTTGATGGTGGCCTTCGCCGAACTCGCCGACCAGGCGAAGCTCGCGTTCATCATCGGGGCGTTCATGGCGGGCCTGGCGCTCGGGCGCACCGATCAGCACGAGCGCATCGCCACCGATCTCGGCGCCGTGTCGAACCTGTTCGTGCCCGTGTTCTTCGTGAGCATCGGCGTCAACGCCGATCTCGAGGCGATGGCCAAGCCGTCGGTGATCGGCGTCGCCCTGGTGATGACGGTGATCGCGGTGGCGGGCAAGCTCGTCGCCGGCTGGGCGGTTCGCGGTCGGCGGGCGGACCGCCTGCTCATCGGCATGGGCATGATCCCGCGCGGCGAGGTCGGCCTCATCTTCGCGTCGATCGGGCTCACCAATGCCGTGCTCGACGCGGACCAGTACGGCGCGCTACTGATCGTCATCCTCCTGTCGACCGTGATGACACCGCCGATGCTGCGCGCCCGCCTCGGACGAACGCCGACGGCTCCCGACGTCGCGGCGGGAGCACCGACGCCCCAGGGCGGCTGGGTCGAGGTCCGCGACGGCGAAGTGGTGCTGCGCGAGGTCCCGCCGGTCGCCGCGACCGTGCCGGTCGCACTCGCGACGGCCCTGCTGGCCCCCGCGGCCGCTCCCTCCGACGGGCTGCTCAGCTGGTTCGGGGAGCATCGCACCGAACCGATCTCGTGGACGCCGGACGACACGCCGCTCCTCGTCGAGTTGCTGCGAGCTGACGAACCGAGGGCGTGGCGATTCCTCGACGTGAGCGGCGTGCTCGAGCGCGCGCTGCCCGAGGTGGCGAATGCCATGGACCGACGCCGCGCCGACATGACCGACCTCGATCCGCTGGGATCCTTGCGGTTCGTCACGGTCGACCGCCTGCACAACTCGGTCGCCGAGCACGCCCCCGAGTTCTCGCTCGCGTCGTCGACCGAACACCTCGCGCTCGCGGCGCTCGTGTCCGACATCGGTGCGACCGGGGTCGACCAGCAGCAGCTCGCCGCACGCCTCGCACCCGACCTCGAGGCCCAGCGGATCATGTCCGTCGTCGAGGACGCACGGGTGCTCCATCGGCGCGCGCACGACGTGAGCGGGTTCGACGAGACCGAGGTGCTGCAGTTGGCGACGCACCTCGCCGATCCGGTGCACGCCCGCGACGCCTACCTGCTCGCACAGGCGCTCGGCGAGCTCACCCCCGCACAGTGGGAACGGCTCGACCTCCTGTACCGGTTCGTCAGCGAAGCGCTCGGCCATCCCGAGATCGTGAGCAGCAGCGCGACCAACCTCGCCGGCGCACGGCTGGCGGCTGCGCAGCGGTTGCTCGACGACGAGGCACCGATGGAACGCCTCCGCCACACCGCGACCACACACCTGCTGTCGCACGAGCCCGAGGTGCTCGCCCGTCAGGCACGCCTCATCGAACCGCTCCCCCGCCCGGGCGTCGTTCGGGTGGCCGTGAGCCCGTCTGCCGATGCCGATCACTGGGCGATCGACGTCGCCTGCCGCGACACCGACGGGCTCCTCGCCCGGCTCACCGACGTCCTCGCCGACATGCAGCTGCAGATCGTGCGAGCCGACATCGCGACCTGGCCCGACGGCGGCGTGGTCGACAGCTTCGTCGTGCGCTCCTACGAGCGGCCGAACGCCCGTGCGCTCGGCACTGCGTTCGAGGAGGGCCTCACGCGGCCGCTGGCGGCCGTCGATCCCGTCGACGTCCAGTTCGCCGTCCAGCAGGACGCGCTGCCGTGGTACACGGTGTGCACGGTGTCCGGCGCCGATGCCCCTGGTGTGCTCCGTGCCGTCGCCCGATCGTTCGCCGCGGCGAACGTGACGGTGCACTCGGCCCGGCTGTCGACCGTCGACGGTCAGGTGAGCGACCGGTTCACCGTGAGCGACCGGTTCGGACGCAAGCTCGACGAGCAGGCGGTCGATCGGATCCGCCGGTCACTCGCCGACGGCACCGGACGTCGACGCCGCCGCTGAGCGCACATCGGCGCGCGCCGCAAGCACCTCCAGCAGATGCACGCGAACGCCACACGCCCGAAACAGATCGGCGACGAGCGGGAAACGTCCCTCTCCTACGTTGCCCCCGTCTCGCCTCAGCGCTGCGTCGAGAAGTCCATTAGCCCCTACACCACTCGCGTTCCGCAGGAGGTACACGTGCGATCACGTCCCGCACTCAAATACATCGTCGGCGGTCTCGTCGGCGCAGTCATCCCCGCTCTGATGGTCACCGGCCAGGCCTTCGCCGAAGAGGTCGACCCCGTCGTCGCTCTCGGCGAAGCGACCAACCTGCTCTGGGTGATCATCGGCGCCGTACTGGTCGTCTTCATGCAGGCCGGCTTCGCCCTCGTCGAGACCGGCTTCACCCAGAAGAAGAACGCCGCCGAGGTGATGTCGATGAATTTCGCCATCTTCGGTCTCGGCTTCGTCGGCTTCCTGTTCGTCGGCTTCCCGCTCGCCTTCGGTGGCTTCAGCTACTCGGCCTTCGGCCTCGCCACCCCGATGGACGCCGATCCGCTCATCGGCTCGGGCAACTGGGCCTTCCTGTGGAAGGGCTGGGAGCACCTCGGCAGCGCGGCGACGCCGGCCCTGCTCGGCTTCTTCCTCTACATGGTGGCCTTCATGGACACCGTGGCCACCATCCCCACCGGGTCGATGGCAGAGCGGTGGAAGTGGAACAGCTTCGTGGTGTGGGGTCTCTTCTGTGGCGCCATCTACTACCCCGTGTTCGCTGCGTGGACCTGGGGCGGCGGCTGGCTCGCCAAGACCTGGGACACGATGAGCCTCGGCACCGGCTACGTCGACTTCGCCGGCTCCGGCGTCGTCCACGCCGTCGGCGGTGCAGCCGCTCTCGCCGGCGCCATGGTGCTCGGCCCCCGCATCGGCAAGTACGGCGCGGACGGCAAGCCGAAGGCGATCCCCGGCCACAACATCCCGATGGCCATCACCGGCTGCTTCATCCTGCTCTTCGGCTGGTTCGGCTTCAACGCCGCCTCCACCTTCGCGGCGACCGACATCCAGTTCGCCACGGTCGCCACGAACACCGCCATCGCCGGTGCCATCGGTGCCGTGGTGGCGATGTTCTACATCACGAAGCGGACCGGCAAGCCGGATCCCGGCATGATGGTGAACGGCATGCTCGGCGGCCTCGTCGCCATCACCGCTCCGTGCGCCTTCGTGTCGCCGTGGGCGGCCGCAGTCATCGGCGCCATCGCCGCCGTGATCGCCATCGAGGCCGTGTTCTTCCTCGAGAAGAAGGGCATCGACGATCCGGTCGGCGCGATCGCCGTGCACGGCGGCACCGGCACCTTCGGTGTGCTGGCCGTCGGCATCTTCGCCAACGGCAAGTACGGCGCCGGGTGGAACGGCGCGATCGACGACGCCGGCGAGGCCATCAAGGTCGAAGGACTCCTGCAGGGCGAAGTGGGCCAGTTCGGCGCCCAGCTGCTCGGCGTGGTCGTGATCTGGACGGTCATCTTCGGGATGGCGTATGCCTTCTTCAAGATCCAGAACAAGCTCACCAAGGGCGGCATCCGTGTGACCGAGGACGTCGAGATCGCCGGTCTCGACATCCCCGAGATGGGCGTTGCCGGATACAACGACTGACTCCCCGACCACGTCTCCCGCTTCGGCGGGGCCACGAGCTGAACGGCATGCCGTTCATGCGCACGGGGATCGGAACCGGAAACGCCGATCCCCGGTAGGGGCAGTCCCCGGGTCGTCGCTCATGCGAATGAGATGGCGACCCGGGGGCGTTCCGGCCACACGATCTACACTTTTCTCACACGGAGGCTTCCGAAGGACATGAAACTCATCACAGCGATCATCAAGCCGTTCAAGGTCGACGACGTCAAGGACGCGTTGAAGGCGATCGGCATCCAGGGGCTCACGGTCGGCGAGGTCCGCGGCTTCGGCCGTCAGGGCGGCCACACCGAGACCTACCGAGGCGCGGAGTACAAGATCGACTTCGTCCCCAAGATCCAGCTCGAGCTCGTCGTCGACGATGCCGTGGCCGACAGCGCGATCGAGGCCATCACCTCGAGCGCTGCGACCGGCAAGATCGGTGACGGCAAGATCTGGGTCACGTCGGTGGAGCGGCTCATCCGCATCCGCACCGGCGAAGAGGGCGTCGACGCGATCTGATCGCCGCCGACCGGCTCTGGCCGGTCCTGAACACCCCCCGCACACGAGAGCGGTCCGGTCAGCCGGGCCGCTCTCGTCGCGTCCGGGCTGTGCGGCTTCTGGTCGCGCATCGTCTCGCAGGGCGAACAGAGGCGCGACCAGGACACGCGTCAGGGCGTTCGGGGGAGGTGCAGCTCAGGCGAGGGCGGAGGTGAGGCACGCACGCACGTCCGCGTGGGAGTCCTCGGGCAGCTTGCCCTCCGCGCCCACGACGTAGAACACGTCGACGACCTCGTGGCCGAGCGTGGCGACCTTCGCCGAGCGGATGTCGTAGCCGGCGCCCGCGAGGGCGTGCGACAGGCGGTACAGCGTCGCCGGTGCGTCGGGGGCTCGCACGTCGATGATCGTCGTCGAGTCGGACGCCTCGTTGCTGATCAGCACCTCGAACCGCGGTGGTGTCGCCGAGATGGCCCGGCGCGAACGGCCCTGGCTCTTGATGCGTTGCTCGAGGCGCGCATCGATGTCGACCTCGCCCGAGAGCACCCCGCGCAGGTCGTGGGCGATCTTCGACCAGTTGGGCGACGTGCCGGCGGCGCGCAGGATGCGGAACTCGTCGACGGCCGTGCCGTCGGCCCCGGTGAAGGCCTCGGCACCCACGATGTCGAGGCCGTGCAGAGCGAGGGTGCCGGCGATCAGCGAGAACAGGCCGCGTCGATCAGCACTCGCGATGCGGAGCATCTCGAAGTCGCCCACCGACTCGTGTTCGATCAGCACCCCGCCACCGGCCTGCACCTGGTCGACGAGATGCGAGAAGCGGCTGTCGAGCGGGGTGCCGTCCGCGGCGCGTTGTTCGCCGCGCAGCGACATCGACACGGCGTGCACGAGCTCCTCGATCAGGGTCGCCTTCCACGACGACCACGCGGCCGGACCGGTGGCCTTGCTGTCGGACTCGGTGAGCGCCACGAGCAGCTCGAGCGTGACCGGGTCGCCGACCGCGTCGGCGACGTTGGCCGCCGTGCGCGGATCGCTGAGATCGCGACGGGTCGCCGTCTCCGACAACAGCAGATGGTGCTCGATCATCGCCTTGACGACCGCCACGTCCTCGGGCGGGAAGCCCATGCGTGCGCCGATGCTGTCGACGAGCTCGATGCCCGCCTCGGTGTGGTCGCCGGGATACCCCTTGCCGATGTCGTGGAGCAACGCGCCGACGAGCAGCAGGTCGGGGCGCGACACGCCGCGCATCAGCTCGCTCGCGTTGGCGACGGTCTGCAGCAGGTGCCGGTCGACGGTGTAGGTGTGGAACGCGTTGCGCTGCGGGCGGCTGCGCACGGCACGCCACTCCGGCAGGTAGCGGCTGAACAGGTCGTAACGCTCGAGCGCCTCGATCGCGTGCACCATCGGCTGGCCGGCGCCGAGCAGGCTCAGGAACGCGCGGCGCGTGCGCTCGGACCACACCTCGCCCGGCTCGCTGCCGCGGCTCGCCATCATGCGCAGCGACCGTGCGCTGATCGGGTAGCCGGAGTGGGCGGCGGCTGCCGCCATCCGGAACACGAACGACTGCTCGTCGACGTCCGCGTCCGCGGTGATCTGGGCCTCGTCGTCCACGACCGTCACACCGGCCACGTGCTCGGGCAACTGCTTGAGCGACCCCTTGCCGCTGCGCTTGACCAGCCGGTCGATGCGGCGCCAGAACCGCTCGGTCGCCCACTCGATCGAGTGCGCCGCCGAGGAGACCTCGAACATCAGCGCATCGGCGTCGAAATACCCCATCGCCTCAGCGACCCGGTCCTGGTCCTGCAGGAGGAGGGTGTTCACGAACCGCCCGGTGGCCCGGTGCAGCTCGCACCTCGCCGCCAGCAACACCTCGGCGGGGCCGGCCAGATCCTCGAACGGACCCTCGAGGGCCGAGCTCACGTCCGGGCGGTCGATCGCCAACGCCCATCGGATCATGTCGTGGTCGCGGAGGCCACCGCGGCCGTCCTTCAGATCGGGTTCGAGCAACGAGGCCACGTCACCGAGGCGCTCCCATCGCAGCTGGGCCGACTCGTGGAGTCGCTGCAGCCACACCATCGGCTTGCGGCGCCACTGCTCGAGCGCGTCGTGCTGAAGCCGCTGCACCAGTTCGGCATCGCCTGCGAGGCACCGCACACGCAGGATGGTGGTCGCGCTCTCCAGGTCGTCGCTGGCGAGATTGAGGAGCGTCTTGGTGGTGTGCACGGCCGGGCTCAGCTTGATGCCGCCGTCCCAGAACGGGTACCAGAGGCCTTCGGCGATCGAGCGCACCTGGGCGTCGTTGGCCTTGTTGGGGTGCAGCAGCACGACGTCGATGTCGCTGCCGGGGCAGAGCACACCGCCCGCGTAGCCACCGGTGGCCATGAGCGCCCATCCGGACGGGAGGTCGGAGGCGAGGCTCTCGAACCAGGAGTCGGCCTGCTGCGACAGACGGCGAGCGAGGCTGCGACCGGCGAGGTCGGCATCGTTGACGAGTTGTGTGCGCAGCCGCTTGATGGTCGCAGCGTCGATGGGACGGGCCATCGTCAGATCCCCCGCACCCGGCGTGTTCCGGGTCGACCGACACGTGGACGCGCGAGGAGAGGCATGGCCACAGTCTCTCCGTTGACGGGGGCCGGCCGCACCATCCTGTGCTTCGCGTTCATCGATGCTTCTCCAAGCTGAAACACATCCTTCGTACGTTGCAGACGTGATCTCGTCCGATCCCGATCTCGATCCCGATCTCGAGCTCCTCGAGGACCTCGCGGAACGCGCTGGGGTGGAGCTGGTGACGTGGCCGGCAGACGAGCACCGTCGACAATCGCTGGCCAGGGCGGGCGTGCCGCGGTTGCTGCTGGTGAGCCCCGAGGCAGATGCGCCCGCCGCACTGGGCCTCGACGAGGACTGGGTGCGCCTGCCGGCCGAGGAGGGCGACGTGGTCGCCCGCCTGCAGCGGCTCGGACGCGTGCTCGAGCAGTTGCAGCACGATCACCCCGTGATCGACGCCAACCACATCGTGCACTTCGGCGGCACGAGCGTGCTGCTGAGTCCGGCCCAGGCGGCGCTGGTGACCGCGCTGCTCGAGCACCCCGGCCACGTGATCGAGCGTGGACAGCTCGAGGCGACGGTGTGGCCCGACGGCGCACCGGGGCCGAAGGCATTGGACGGTGTCGTGTTCCGCCTCCGCCGCCGTCTCCAGGGCCTGGGGCTCGTGATCCGCAGCGCCCAGGCGCGCGGGTTCGCGCTCGACGCGAACGAGCCCGGCTCGGTCCGCACCAACGCGGGGTGACCTGAGCCGGACTCGACACGCTCCCATGTGGCGGTTGGGCGCAGGATCGGGTCGCCGACGCCTAGATGGCGTCGACGCCGGACTCGCCCGTGCGAATGCGGACGATCTGCCCGATGTCGCTGACCCAGATCTTGCCGTCGCCGATCTTGCCCGTGCGCGCGGCCTCGGCGATCGCACCGACGATCGAGTCGACCGACTCGTCGGCGACGACGATCTCGAGCCGCACCTTGGGCACGAAGTCGATGCGGTACTCGGCGCCGCGGTACACCTCGGTGTGACCGCCCTGACGGCCGAACCCGCGCACTTCGCTGACCGTGATGCCGGTGATGCCGGCCGCCTGCAGCGCCGACTTGACCTCGTCGAGCTTGAACGGCTTGACGATGGCGGTGATGAGTTTCATGTCGTCCTCCTGCTTCGTTCCGGGGTGCGTTCGTCGTGTCGTTCGGCCCGGGTCACCCGAGGCCACCCGAGTGGTACGCCGTCTCGCCGTGCAGGGCGAGGTCGAGACCCGTGGCCTCCTGCTCCTCGTCGACGCGGACGCCGATGGTGACGGCGAGCAGCTTCATCAACCCGAAGGTGATCACGAACGACCACACGATCGCCGCACCGTTGGCGAGCGCCTGCTCGAGCAGCAGCTCGGCGCTGCCGCCGTAGAAGATGCCTTCCATGAACGAGCCGCCGAAGAACTCGGGGTTGGCGAAGAAGCCGATGAGGAGCGACCCCACGAGGCCGCCGACGAAGTGGACGCCGACCACGTCGAGCGCGTCGTCGTATCCGGCCTTGGTCTTGAGCTTCACCGCAGAGCAGCACACGACGCCGGCGATGAGACCGATCCAGATGGGGCTCATCCCCGAGACGTAACCGGCGGCCGGCGTGATCGCGACGAGGCCGGCGACGATGCCCGAGGCAGCGCCGAGGTTGGTCGGGTGGCCGTCGCGGAGCCACTCGACGACGACCCAGGCGAGGCCTGCGGCGGCGGCGGCGAGGAACGTGTTCATGAACGCCTGGACGGCCTGGCCGTTGGCGGCGAGGGCCGAGCCGGCGTTGAAGCCGAACCAACCGAACCAGAGGATGCCGGTGCCGATCATGACCAACGGCATCGAGTGCGGCGGGTGACCTTCGGTCGGCCAGCCCTTGCGCTTGCCGAGCACGAGCACCGCCGCGAGCGCAGCGATACCTGCGTTGACATGGATCGCGGTACCGCCGGCGAAGTCGATCGAGCCACGCTGGCCCAGCCACCCGCCGTACACCCACTTGAACACGGGGACGTAGACGAACAACGACCAGACCGGGACGAAGATCGCCCACGCCGAGAACTTCATGCGGTCGGCGACGGCACCCGAGATCAGCGCGGGGGTGATCGCCGCGAACATGCCGAGGAACGCGACGATCGCCAGCGTGCCGCCGGCGTCCTCACCGAGGATGCCGATGTCGTTGAGGAAGGCGTTGTCGAAGCCGCCAATGAAGTCGTTCTCGAACGGGGACTGCGAGAGCGAGTAGCCGACGACGACCCAGAGGATCGGGACGACCAGCACGCAGTAGAAGTTCATCATCAGCATGTTCAGGACGTTGCGTCCGCGGTCCATGCCGCCGTAGAAGAAGGCCAGGCCTGGCGTCATGAACAGCACCATGGCTGCCGACACCAGGACCCAGGCGATGTTGCCGCTTTCCATGTGGGTGCTCCGTGGATGGGATGCCGAGCGCCACCGGAGACGCTCGGACGTGAGTAGGGGCGTCCGCACATTTCCGCGGAAGTGTTACGTCACTGTTTCCGCAATGCCGCGCGCTCGTGAACAGCACGTTCGATCGACGATTCGGGACCCCCACCGGGCACCGGCCGCTGCCCGGTCGATCACGTGGCGCCGCAGTACCGTCGAGCGATGACCGAGGACCCGTACCGGATCACGACCGCAGCACAGTTGACGGCGCTGTACCCGTCGCCGGCACCGCGCACCCTGACCAAGATCCGGGATCGGCTCGACCCCGGTACCGCGGGCCTGCTCTCGGCGTCGACCTTCGTCCTCCTGGCGACCGCCGACGCCGACGGCGCGTGTGACGTGACGCCCCGAGGCGGCCCGTCGGGATTCGTGAAGGTGCTCGACGACCATCGCGTGGCCCTGCCCGATCTCAACGGGAATCATCTGCTCGACTCGCTGCACAACCTGCTCGCGAACCCGCACGCCGCGCTGCTCGTCGTGATCCCCGGACAGGACGAGACGCTCCGACTGGAGGGTGCTGCGTACGTCACCACCGACCCGGACGTGCTCGACCGGTTCGTCGGCGAGGTCCGACGCCCGACGACCGCGGTCGTGATCGAGGCGCGTTCCGTGTACACGCACTGTGCCAAGGCGTTCCGGCGGGGCGGCGTGTGGGACCCGGAGACATGGGCGACGTTCGAGCGCTCACCGTTCCTCGCGGCCCGACACGGCCAACTCCGCCACGACGGGCTGACGGAGGAGGCGCTCGACGAGTACGTGGCCACCAACGAGGGCAAGATCGGGGCGGACCTGGCCGCCGACGCTCCCACCTGACCGGGCGACCCGATTCGGGCGCGCCGGGCGGCAGGACGGAGACCGCTCGACGGCGCAGGGCGAGCCGCCACGTGCCTAGAGTCGCTGCGTGACCGTGACCGAGCCTGCACCCCCGTCCTCCCCCGGCGCCGCCCCGAAGGCCGAGCGCTGGACCGCACAGTGGAAAGAGCTCTACGCGGAGGTCATCACCACCGGCCTGTGCACCGGATGCGCCGGCTGCGTGGTCACCTGCCCGCACGACGTGATCGGTTACGAGCACGAGGAGGGCAAGTACAAGCCGTTCCACCTCGAGGAGGAGCTCGGCCTCGACAACTGCATCCACGGCGAGAAGGGGTGCACCACCTGCACCCGGGCGTGCCCCCGCTTCCGCGCCTGGGAACCGGCCGCCGACATGCACCTGTTCGGACGGGTGCGTGAGCCCAACGAGATGTCGGGCGTGTGGCGCCAGCTGTTGCTCACCCGTGCGGCCAACGACGAGGAGCACACCAAGGGCCAGGACGGTGGCTTCGTCTCGGCGATGCTCAACTGGCTGCTCCAGAACGACTACATCGAGGCCGCGCTCGTGAGCGGCGTCGAAGAGGACGACGCCTGGAAGGCCAAGCCCGTCGTGGTCACCAACCGCGAGGAGGTGCTCGCCACCGCGGGCAGCCGCTACACGTACTGCGCGAACCCGTTGGCGCTGCGCGAGGCCAAAGAGCGCGGCCTCAGCCGGCTCGCCCTGGTGGGCATGGGATGCCAGACCTCGTCGCCGCCGGTGATGTGGGACCGCAAGGCCGGCAAGGTCAGCAAGCCGTTCCTGTTCAACATCGGGCTGCTCTGCTCGAAGACCTTCGACGACGCGATCTTCCCCGAGCTCTTCGAGGCCAAGTACGGCCTGAAGAAGCAGGACATGGTGAAGATGAACATCAAGGGCGTCTTCCAGATCTGGATGAAGGACGGTTCGTACCACGAGATCGACCTGAAGGAGTGCCACAAGTGGACGCGAGAGGGCTGCAAGAACTGCCCCGACTTCGCGGCCGAGCACTCCGACATCGCCACCGGTGGCATCGGCAAGGACAACGACTGGACGCTCACGATCGTCCGCACCGAGCTCGGTGAGGAAGTGATCAACCGGATGATCGCCGACGGCGTGATCATCGCCCGGCCGGCCCAGGAGGACGAGGTGGCGATGAAGCTGCTCCGCACCCTGTCGATCGTGAGTCGCCGCCGTTGGCCCGAGTTCGCCGACGGGGCACCGAGCGTCGGGGTCCCGCCGCCGAAGAAGAAGGAGCCGGCCGCTGCTCCGGCGGCTGACGCCGCGGTGCCCCCTGCCGACGCTGCGGCGCCGGCACCCGCTGCCGAGAGCTGAGCCCCGGGGTCACACCGGGGTGCAGGCCTCGCCCAGTCGGGCGAACTCCTCGCGCTCGTCGTCGGTGAGCGTCTCGCGTGCGAAGAAGTCCTGCAGCTCGTCGTCGTTGCGGACGTCGAAGAACGCCTCCACCACACAGTCGGCCACCTGTTCGGGCAACCCGCCCTCGACGAGCTGGTCCACCAGTTCGTCGCGGGCCTCGCGTCGGGCACGGCCGTTCCCACAGCCCGCTCCGGCGAGCAGTGCGACGACCACCAGCGCGGCCATGCCGGCGCGCCTCACGGGCGTCGCTCCCCCAGCAGCCGCAGGGCGCCCGCGACGATGTCGTCCTCACCGACGAGCACGAGGTTCGCTGCGTCGCCGAGCGGGATGAACGAGTCCTCGGCGGCGAGGCGCTCGATCGAGCCGGTGTAGCCGCGCTCGGCCAGGCCGGACACGATCCCCTCGCCCACGCCACCGCTGCGACGTGTCTCGTCGACCACCAGCACCTTGCCGATCTCGTTCGCGTGGCCGAGCACCTCGTCGATCGGCATCGGCGCCAGCCATCTGAGGTCGAACACCCGAGCCGTGATGCCACGCGCCGCGAGCCGACGAGCAGCGCGCAGCGACAGGTACA
Source organism: Actinomycetota bacterium (assembly GCA_963169665.1). Taxonomy (GTDB): domain Bacteria; phylum Actinomycetota; class Acidimicrobiia; order Acidimicrobiales; family Ilumatobacteraceae; genus VFMC01. Next base: position 28,878 of record CAUJET010000172.1, read on the forward strand.
GACCGTTCGCCCACGTGACGATCAGGACATCGTCGCCGTGTCGTGCCACACGGCCCTGACCGATCGGCACCTGTGCACCGCCCCAACGGTGTGGCGCCACGTACGGCGCCGTCCACCCGCCGTCGTCGGGTTGGTGGAGATCGCGGGTGTGATAGAGCGCGATCGGCTCGAGGAACACCGACACGGTGCCGTCGACGTCGGCCGCGGCGACGCAACTGCGCAGCATCGGTGCCGCGTCACTCGGGTGGCCTGGGCTGGCGATCACGAGGCCGGGGATGTCGCGCAGCACGGCGACGGCGTCGTCGTTGTGGAAGTGGCCGCCGAACCCCTTCTGATACGCCAGGCCGGCGATGCGCACCACGAGGGGGTTCCGATACGCGCCGTTGGAGAAGAACGACAGGCTGGCGGCCTCGCCACGCAGCTGGTCCTCCGCGTTGTGGAGATAGGCGAGGTACTGGATCTCGGGGATCGGGAGCAGCCCGCTCACGCCGGCGCCGAGTGCGAGGCCGAGGATCGACTGTTCGTCGAGCAGCGTGTCGAACACACGGCCCGCGCCCGCCTTCTTGGCGAGCCCGCGGGTGACGCCGTACACGCCACCCTTCACGCCGACGTCCTCACCGAACACCATCGAGTGCGGCATCGACAACAGCACGTCGCCCAGCGCGCGGTTGATGTTCTCGGCGAGCGTGAGGCCACCCTCCTCCTCGGGCAGCTTGGCCCCGAAGAACGCACGGCGATCCTCCGCCGACGCCGCCGAGAGCGACCGGGACGCGACGCTCGTGGGTCGACGGGGCGACAGCGGTGCCATCACCTCGGCCGCCGTCTCGAGTGTGCGCCGGGTGGAGAGGTCGATCGCGAGGGTGCGGATCTCGCGCCGGCCGGCGAGGTAGCGCTCGACCATCTCGGCCGGCGTGGCGACGCCGGCGTCGACCAACAGCCGGGCCGTGCCGAGCAGCGGGTCGCGCTCGAGGTCGGCGCGCAACGACGACGCCGATCGGTAGCCGCTCTCCACGTCGGTGCCGGCATGGCCCATGTACCGGACGGTGCGTAGGTGGAGCACGGCCGGCCGGCGCTCGTGGCGCACCCAGTCGACGAGTTCGCTGGCCGTGTCGTACACATCGGCGAGGTCGCTGCCGTCGGCGCTCGCGTAGCGGATACCCGGACGCGTGGCGAGCGTGGCCTCCACCCAGCGGGCTGGCGACGGGACGCTGATCCCCCAGCCGTTGTCCTCGCACACGAACAGCAGCGGCAGCCCGATGCCGTTGTGCGCGGTGTAGCCGGCGGTGTTCAGCGCACCCTGGGCCGTGGAGTGGTTGACGCTGGCATCGCCGAACGAGCACACCGCGATCGCGTCGTCCGACCACCGTGTGGGCAGGCCGAGGCGCCGGGCACGGTCGATCGCGAACGCGACGCCGACCGCGCGCGGCAGGTGCGAGGCGATGGTGGAGGTCTGCGGGATGATGTCGAGCTCGGGGTGCCCGAACACCTTGTGGCGACCACCGGCGATCGGTTCCTCGGCGAGCGCCAGCATTCCGGCCAACACGTCCCGGGCGCCGACGAGGCGGGCCTGGCGAACCGCTGCGGAGCGCGCGAGGTAGAAGCCGCCCGACCGGTAGTGCAGCAGCGCAGGGTCGGTGGGGCGCAGCGCGGCGGCCACCGCTGCGTTGCCCTCGTGACCGGCCGAGCCGATCGTGTAGTAGCCGAGGCCCTTGGCGCGCAGCCAGCGCGCGGCATGGTCGAGATGGCGGCTCTGCAGCTGTGCGTCGAACAGCGCGTCGGCCATCTGGACGGTGAGCCGGGAGCCGTCGCGGATCGCGTCGGCAGGGCGACGGCGGGCGACCGGATCCGATGCACCGTGGCCGTCGACCGGTCGGATCGCCTCGATCGCCTCGAGCAACGCCGTCTCCAGCCGATCGAGATCGGGGGCGTGCAGGTTCGGGTCGGCCACGTCACCGGACGCTACCGCTCGAAGCGACCGGCGCCCTCCGACCGGCACGAGCGCTCGGAGGCTGTGCCAAGCTTCGGCGCGTGCCGCTGCATGCCCAAGCCGTGTCCCTGCTCGCTCTCATGGCCGCGATCGGCGATCCGCCGGTCGACTCGGGCACACCCGACCAGGCCCGCGCCGCCCGGAAGGCCCGGCAGCGTCCGCCGGTCGAGGACGTCCACCTCATCGAGGACCTCGACGCCGGTGGTGTGCCGGCGAGGTTCTACCGCCCGAGCGACCGGCCCGACCTCGGGTTGCTCGTCTACTACCACGGTGGCGGGTGGGTGATCGGCGACCTCGACTCGCACGACAACGTGTGCCGTGCGCTCGCCAACGGCAGCGGCCACGCGGTGCTGAGCGTCGACTACCGGCTGGCACCCGAACATCCCTTCCCCGCCCCGCTCGAGGACTGCGTGACCGCGCTGCGATGGGCACACACGAATGCCGCCGCCCTCGGATGTCGCGCCGATCGCCTGGCGGTCGGTGGTGACTCGGCAGGCGGCAACCTCGCAGCCGTCGTCGCCAACATCGGCGTGGTGCCGCTGGTGTTCCAGCTGCTCGTGTACCCCGTGACCGACCTCGCCCGCGCCCAGCCGAGCTACGACGAGAACGCCACCGGCTACTTCCTCACCAAGGACGCCATGGGGTGGTTCATCGACCACTACCTGAGCGGCGGGCAGGGCTCGACGGTCGATCCGCGCGTGTCACCGCTCTACGCCGGCGACGACGCGCTCGCCGCCGGACCGCCGGCGCTGGTGATCACCGCCGAGTTCGACCCGCTGCGCGACGAGGGCGACGCGTACGCAGCACGCCTCGCCGCGCTCGGCGTACCCACGAGCCACGTCCGGTTCGGCGGCATGTTCCACGGCTTCTTCTCGCCCGCCGACTTCGTCGACGACGGCGCGGCCGCCACCGCGTTGGCGGCCGCGGCGCTGAAGAAGGCACTCGAGCGCGTCCCTCGCTGACGCCGATCCGGGGCCTGTGCCACGATGCCGAACGTGCCGAACACACCGACGAACGACGAGGGCCGCGACCCGGTGCGCGACGACCGAGTCGTTGCGTTCCGCGAGCACCTGGCCGCGAACAACGGCATCCGTGATCTCGAGATCCTCGAGCCCGGCGAGGTCGAGCGTGCCGTGCGCATCTTCGACCGCGACGGGTTCGTGGTCGTGCGGGATGCGCTCGACGCCGACCAGGTCGAGTTCCTCCGCGCTGGCGTCGACAACGCGGTGGCGCGGATCGTGGCACTCGACCCCGATCGCAGCGGCAACCGGGGCTCCCGTCGCTACTCCTTCGGTGGCTCGAGCAGCACGAGGAGCATGCTGCACCGACCCGAGTGGCAGATGCTGATCGACCTCCCGACGATCGAGCCGATCCTGACGGCCATCTTCGGCTCGCCCGACTACATCGTGCGCGCGGCGAGCGGTGACTTCTGCCTGCCGGGAGCGGTCGAGTACCAGCCGCTGCACTCCGACGTCGGCGACTTCGTCAGCTCGGAGCGGACGCCGTTCAGCTCGTTCCAGGACCCCCGTGGGCACATGTCGATCCGCGACCTGCCGGTGCCGTACGTGTGCGTGAACTTCATGCCGATCGACATGACGAGGCTGAACGGGCCCACCCGTCAGATCCCGGGGACCCAACGGTCACGGGCACCGATCCCCCGGCTCTCGGAGGAGCCGGAGTGGATGCGACTCAGCACCGTCTGCCCGGCGCCCGCAGGGGCGGTGCAGATCCGCGACGTGCGCGCATGGCACGGCGGGACACCGAACCTGTCCGACAGCGTGCGGGCGATCCCCAATGTCGAGTACTACGCACCCTGGTTCCGTGAGCCGATGGTGCCCGGCATCTCCCGCGCCGATTGGTCACGGCTGTCCGAACGGGCGAGACGGCTCACGCGGTTCGTCGTCGCCGACTCCGCCGACGAACTCGACACCAGCCCCACGCTCACCCCGCCGCGCTGACCGCTCGGTCGCCGGCACGTGCCCGGGCCGACGCCGACGGTCAGGCTCGAATCGAGGTGGCGAGCGACTTCGTGTAGCGCACCTCGGTGACGGTGACGCCGAAGGTCTCCTCGGTGACCACGCCACCGTCGTGGGCCCAGCCCTCCGACTCGTAGAGCCGGCGAGCCCGCGCGTTGTCGCGGACCACCCACAGGATCGCGTCGAGGTAGCCGAGACCGGCGAGTGCACCCGTTGCAGCGACGAGCAACGAACGCCCGACGCTGCGACCCCAGACCTGCGGGTCGACGTTGAGCGCGTACAGCTCGCCGGGCGCACGGTCGGCGGCAGGTTCGTCGCGTGCCCGGCCGAGTGCGGCGAACCCGGCGACCGCACCGTCCAACTCGGCGACCAGCACCGGCGACAGCTCGTCGTCGCGACCCAACCGATCGCGCCACATCTCGATGCGGTCGTGCGGACGCAAGCCGTCGAGGTAGTCGTCGGGCATCATGCCGCGGTACCCGTGCTGCCATGCCCGCACATGGAGATCCCCCATGGCTTCGGCATCCGACCGGCTCGCTGCGCGAACGACGGCCTCGGGAACGTCCATCGGTGCAGCGTGCCCGCTCGTGCAGAAGCGTGCAAGGGAGTTGCCGCCTTCGGCCTCAGCGGAGCTGATGACGCATGATGGCGACATGCGTTTCGAGGATCAGGTCCTGTTCGTCACCGGCGGCGCGAGCGGCATCGGGCTCGCGACCGCTCGACGCGTGGTCGCCGAGGGCGGGCGTGCCGCGCTCGTCGATCTCGACCTCGCCAAGGCGGAGGCGGCTGCGGCCGAGCTGCCCGGGTGCATCGGCCTCGCGGCGAACGTCGCCGACGAAGCCGCCGTCGCCGCGGCGGTGGCGGCGACCGTCGAACGGCTGGGTGGGATCGACCTCGTCGTCGCGGCCGCCGGCCATGCCGAGTTCGGCCCGATCGCCGAGTGGGACACCGCACGTTTCAACCGGATGATGGAGGTGCATGTCGGCGGCACCTTCCACGTCTGCAAGCACACCCTGCCGATCCTGAAGGCACGCGGCAGCGGCTCGATCGTGACGATCGCCTCCACTGCGGCGTTCACCGCCAACCCGAAGAACGCACCGTACGGCGCGGCCAAGGCGGCCATCGCCGGCCTCACCCGGCAGCTCAGCCTCGAGGCGCTGCCGGAGGTGCGCGTCAACTGCGTGGCACCCGGCCGCACGATCACCGGCATGACCACGCCGCTGATGCTGGCCCGGGGCGGCGACATGGCGGAGGGTGAGCGGATCTTCGTCCAGGGCATCCCGATGAAGCGCATGGCCTCGCCCGACGAGCTGGCTGCGACGATCTGCTTCTTCCTGAGCGACGACGCCTCGTTCGTCACGGGTCAGACGCTGCTGGCCGACGGCGGCGAGACCATCGTCTGAGTGGTGTCGCCAGCCGTGTGACACCCCGTTCATAGGATCGTGGTGTCGGTCTGGCGGGTGTGGCGCAGGCTTCTCTGTCACACCCTGTTCCTAGGATCGTCTGTAGTCGTTCCGTGTTCCCCCGGGACGTGATCGGGCCCATTCGTGGTCCCTCGTATCACCGATGCAACCGCACCCCATCGCTGGGTGTCGGGGGAAGGAGCGTGTATGTCCACGGTCGTCGACGATCCCATCGTGGAGCCACCCGAGATCTCCGACGAGGAGATCCTCACGCGCTGCCGCGAGATCGAAGTGCAACGGCGGGCGATGCTCGCTGAACACATCCGCCTCATGCGCGAACTCGAAGTCCGCAAGCTCTACTACCCCGACGGACACCGGGACCTGGCCGGGTACGGGCGTGGCGAGTTCCGGTGGGCCGACCGCGACGCCAAGGCACACCGCGACCTGGAGCGGCTGTGCCGCACGTGCCCGCAAGTCCTCGACGCGTTGACGGTCGGTCATGTCGGCAGCGCTCAGGTGTTCCTCCTCGCGAAGCTGTCTCGCGCCCCGCGGGTCGGGATCTATGTCGCGGAGCAGATCGACGACTTCTTGGATCACGCGGCGAAGCTGTCGTATCTGGCGTTCGAGCAGTACGTGATCGCCTGGAAATGCTTGATGGATCAGGACGGGCCCGACCCCGACCGCGCCCACCGCCACCGCAAGGCGTCGCTCGGCCAGACAGGGCTCACGGGCAAGTTCGACGTCGAAGGACCCGCCAGCGATCACATCAGGATGAAGGCGATGCTCGCTCACTTCGAGGAGATCGAATTCCACCGCGACTGGGCCGTCGCCAAAGCGCTGTTCGGCGACGACGTGTCCGCGGACAAGCTCGCACGCACTGCCACTCAGCGTCGCTACGACGCGTTCCAGGAACTGCTGCGGCACACCACGTTGCCGAAGATGGTCGACCCCGATCTCCAGGACGGTGAGACGACTGATGAGGTGGACGAGAGCCCGGAGCCGGACGGGCCGGTCACCACGGTGCTCAACATCGTGATCGACGCCGAATCAGCCGTGCACGGCCTCGATCAGCTGCTCGGCATCTCCTCGATCGCACCCGTGCGGTCACCGTTCGGACCGGGCAGGGCGTTCTGCCACACCTTCGACGGCGACCCCATCGCACTCCGCGACGCCGTCCTCGCAGGACTCGCCGGCAAGATCCGCATCGTCCTGCGCGGTGTCGACGGGTTGCCGATCGCGATGTCCTCCGCGCAACGGCTGTTCACCGGGGCCATCCGCGATGCGGTCCTGATGACCGCGACCCACTGCACGAGCGATGGTTGCATCGTCCCGGCATCCAAGTGTCAGGTCGATCACCTCGACCCAGCCTCACAGGGTGGGCAGACCTGCGTCTGCAACGGCGCGCTCGCCTGCGGGCACCACAACCGATGGCGCTACCTCGCCAAGGTCAAGGTGAAGCGACTCGCCGACGGCATCATCGCCACCTTCCGAGCCGACGGCAGACGTATCGCCCCGCCGCTCTGACCCGACCATTCTCCGAACCCAACGGAACCGAGGCCCGGCAGGGCCCGACCTGTCACGCCCCGAGTCAGGTCGGCCGGCATCAGACGAGCCAGGCCTCGCGGGAGATCGGGACGTAGAGCGACTCGCGCGCCATGGAGAACGGTGCCAGCTCGGGGCGGACCGGCGCGCCGGTCGCCAGCGCGGCGAGCTCACGACCGAACCACGAGGCGAACTTGAACCCGTGCGCGGCGCCGAGGCCCACCGAGATCTGCGGAGTGCCCGGCACGCGGTCGCACACGAAGTCGCGA